>WHSV01000006.1:64591-69964 GCA_009379915.1 Actinomycetota bacterium
TGTGCGACTACGTCTACGTGCTGAATTTCGGACGGGTGCGGACCGAGGGCAAGCCGGGCGAAGTCCAGAATCACCCCGAGGTAGTCGCGGCATACCTCGGCGGCGAGGCCGAGGGCGACGGAGCGCACCCGGAGGAGGCCGCCGGTGGCGCTGCTTGAGGTGACCGATCTCAAGACCGGCTACGGCTCGCTTCCCGTGCTCGGGGGCATCTCGGTGAGCGTGGACAAGGGCGAGACGGTCGTGCTCCTCGGGCTCAACGGCGCCGGCAAGACGACGACCGGTTCTCACCCTGGCCGGCCTGCACAAGCCCTGGAGCGGCAGGATCGTCTTCGACGGCGTCGACATCACGGGGATGGAGCCGCGCAAGCTCGTGGCCGCGGGCGTGGTGCTGGTTCCCGAGGGACGCCAGGTCTTCCCCGGGCTGACGGTGGCGCAGAACCTGCGGTTGGGGGCCTGGCCCCACAAGCGAGACCGCAGCGGGTCGGCCGCGGTCGTCGACCGGGCCGTCGAGTACTTCCCGAGATTGAAGGAGCGCTGGAGCCAGCTCGCCGGCACCCTGTCCGGGGGTGAGCAACAGATGCTCGCGCTCGCGCGCGGCCTCATGGCTCGCCCGAAGCTGATGTTGATCGACCGCCTACCTCGGTTCGGCGCACTAGGCGCCGGGCGGGGGCAGCTTCAATTCGCGCCACGCTCGTTCGTCGTCCAGGTTCAGCTCCAGTCTCGGCCCCCCCGACAGGTCGTCGGCCGCGTCCACCGCCTCGGCCAGTTGCTCGGGAGTAAGAGAGGCGCGCCTCCGGCCCAACAAGCCGCGTCGAACCACTGAGCCGAGCAAGATGTACTCGAGCTTCGACTCCCTCAGCGTGCTCAGCGCGCGGGGCTGCAGTTCCCCCACAACCACCAGCCGCATCTCGCGCGACGCGAATCCGCCGCCCTCTACGAGCGCTTCCATCAACTCGACGGGATCCTGGTCGTGTCCCTCGCCGACGACAATGGTGCGCACGTTCTGTGCCGCTCTCTCGATCAGGTCCGCGTCCCACCGGGGGCCGGACGCGATGTGCGCTCCCAGAGATCGCCAACGTTCACCCGCTGCCTCGTCCGCCTCGAGCACACGAACCTCGTCCCCCTGCGCAGCCAGGCGGCCGATCAGGGCCGGCATGAAGTCCTCGTCCAGAGCTATCAGCAAGATGCTCAAGCTCGCACCCTCAGAGCGTTCGCGGCGGTCTGGAAACTCACGCTATGAACAGGCGGCAGCGGTTCTCCGTCGGCGTGACGGTGAAACGGTTTGTCGGAGCTGAGCTCGAAGCTCTCGAGGTCACTCGCATAGAAGACGTCGGGATGGTGCACGAGGTCGCCCGACACTGCGACGCGCCATGCGTACGCCGGTAGCGATTCGATCCTCATGGATCTCAAAGCGAACACGTCGATTCCCTTGTGGAGGTCGACGTGCGGAGTGAGGTTGACGGGCCTGTTGCCCAGGTATGCATAGGGGCCCGCGTTGCACACCACCGCCATCGCCACCGGAACCTCACCGAAATCCCCGTGGAGCTTCATCGTGGGGTTTCTGTGCCGGTAGGTGCCGGCGAGCACTCTGAACGCGCTCCAGTAAAAGAACAACTCGCCGAAGCGGCGCTTCGCCGGCACATAGCGCTCGACCCGTCCCGCCGCCTCTGCATCGAACCCACAACCCGCGGAGAATGTGAAGTAGCGGTCGTCCATCCGTCCCAGGGGGACCTCCACGACCTCGCGTTCCAACGCGCCCTGCAGGTGACCGACGGCGGCCAGAGGATCGAGGGGGATGCCGAGGACTCGCGCGAAGACGTTCATCGTCCCGCCGGGGACTATCCCCAGAGCGGTTGAGCTTCCCGCCAGCCCGTTGGCGATCTCGTTGATGTGACCGTCGCCGCCGAACGCAATCACAAGCCTTGCCCCGGAATCGGCCGCCGCCGAAGCTATCGCTATGCCGCTGTCTCGAGCCGTAGTGGCGTGGCCCTCGATCCGGAATCGTGAACGGAGCGTGTCGACCACATCGTTTCGCGTGGCGTCTTCGAGGCGGCCGGCGTTTGGATTCACGATCAGCACGGCGGGGGGCTTTGTTCGAGTCATCCGGCGCAAACGCTACCCTCTCGGGGGACGACGATGCCCCGCGATTTCCAAGAAAGGACACGATGCCCCCGCCCATTCAGGTCATCGACACCAAGATGCACGGCCTGCCCGGCATCACCGGAACCTTCCTCGTTACCGACGAGCAAACGGCCCTGGTCGAGACGGGCCCGAAGTCGGCCGTCGAGAACGTCCTCGCGGGCCTCCGCAAAGCCGCCATCGAGACCCTCGACTGGATCATCGTGACTCACATTCACCTCGACCACGCCGGGGCGGCGGGAACCTTGGCTCGGCATTTCCCCGCGGCGCGCGTCGCGGTTCACGAACGGGGGGTCCGCCATCTCGTCGACCCGTCCAAGCTGTGGTCGAGCGCGTCCCGCATCTACGGCGACGACATGGAGAGGCTGTGGGGCGGAATCGATCCCCTTCCCGAGGCGCGCATCGTCTCTCTCGCCGACGGCGACAAGATCGAGCTGGGGTCCACGACCCTCCAGGCCGTCGATACCCCCGGTCACGCAGGTCACCACCACGCATACTTCGAAGTCTCGTCGGGAGTGGCCTTTGTCGGCGACGCTCTCGGCGTCCGTCTCCCCGATGTCGGCGTCATACGCCCGGCTACTCCCCCACCCGAGTTCGATCTCGAGCTCGCGGTGTCCTCGATCGGTCGCATCAAGGAGCTCGATCCCACCGAGATCTACCTGACCCACTACAGCTCTCCCGCCGCCGGTACGAACCCCGCGTCGCCGAAGGCGGTATGCGACGAAGCCATCGAAGCACTCCGGACCTGGGGCACTTGGGTCGAAGAAATCCGCACCAAGACGACCGATCTCGATGAGGTCTCTCGCCTGATCGCCGAGCGGTCGCGCATCGCCATGGGCCGGCAGGTAACCGAGGACGCTATCGAGCGCATGGATCAAACAACCTCCTACTGGATGAACACGTCGGGCTACATGCGCTACTTCGACAAGAAGAGCAAATAGCGGACTGAGGCTTGCATTCCCGCGCGCTCTCGTCATAAGGTGCTTGAGGCCGCAGACGCGGCGCTGCACGTTTGACTCTTTGAGGAGGTGGGTGTTGATGCCGAACAATTTCACGACCTTTCGCCCCGCCTTCCTAGACGGCTAGAGGCCTTCCCTCTCCGCCGTCCTGGCGGATTCGACTGTTGACCGCTCTCCAGCGCGTCCTCACGCGCCCTCTCAAGGAGTCTTCAATTGCAGGTATCAAATCGGTTGTACGGGCTCGGCTGGGATGAACAGCGCGAGCACGAATTAAAAGAATGGCCCCGAGATATGTTGCCCGGGCGGGTTCTCGTTGAGCACCGCGGGGCCTACTCGGTGCTGACCGCTCGGGGTCAGCTGTGGGCGCAGCCCACCGGCAGGATGAGACACGAAGCGGAATCGCGTGCCGACCTCCCCGCCACCGGGGATTGGGTCGTAGCCGAGGTTCACGACGAGGACCGAGCCTCGATTCGGGCCGTGTTGCCGCGTCGCACGAGCTTCTCGCGCAACATCGCAGGAAAGGCGACAGAGGAGCAGGTGCTCGCAGCGAACGTCGACGTGAGCTTCCTCATCGCGTCGCTCGAGCACGAGGTCAATCTCCGCAGGATCGAGCGGTATCTGACACTCGCCTGGTCTGGCGGCACGGATCCGGTCATCGTCCTCGCGAAGAGCGACCTTGCAGGTGATCCGGAGGACATCGTCTACGAGCTCGAGCGGGTGGAGTCCATCGCGCTGGGAGTGCCGGTTCTGTTGACCAGCAGCTTCACGGGGGCCGGCATCGAGGATGTGCGCGACGCGCTCGCCGGGAGCCGCACGGGCGTACTTCTCGGTTCCTCCGGAGCGGGCAAATCGAGCCTCGTCAACGCTCTGGTCGGCGACGCCGCGCAGCAGGTCCACAAGGTGCGTGGCGACGGTAAGGGTCGGCACACGACCACGCGGCGCGAGTTGATCGCCCTGCCGGGTGGCGGAGTTCTCATCGACACGCCGGGACTCCGTGGCCTCAAGCTGTGGGATCACGGCGAAGGCGTCGCCTCGACGTTTGGCGACGTGGCAGATTTGGCGCTCGACTGCAAATTCAACGATTGCCGTCACGAAACCGAACCAGGGTGTGCGGTGCTCGCGGCGATCGCAGATGGATCGCTCGATGAGCAGAGGCTTGCCGACTGGCGCAAGCTGCAGCGCGAACTCGAATACCAGCGCTCGAAGCAGGACCAGCGTCTCGCGATGAAACGCAAGCAACAGTGGAAAACGGTTCAGAACAGCGTTCGGAAGGTGTCCTGGTGAGGAAGGTGCTCGTGGTAACTGAGCTGCCGGGTTTTACAGCTGTTGCTTGAGTCTGCGGGCGCGCTCGGGTGCGTCCGTGGACTCAGCATCGGCTGCGGACACCGCTTCGAAGAAGTTGAGGGCCAGCGTGAACCGACCGCGCCGTTCGAGCAGGTCCCCGAGCACGTACCACGCCCGCAGGTGATGCTGTTCGGCGCTTGGGGGGTTCAGCTCCAAGGACTCGATGCGCGCGATTGCTTCGTCGATCCGATCCAACTCGGTCAAAGCCCCGGCTGCGACGATTGCACCCTCGTATCGAATTGGCTCCGGCACCGACGCATCGATCTCGTCGCATAGCTCGAGCGCTCGTTCGGGTTTCTTCATCGCCCTGTAGCAATCCGCCAGGACCGGATTCTGCTCGGTCGAACCTGCTAGCCGGCGGAAGGCCGAGAGCTCGCGAGCCGCTTTTCTGAATTGGCCGTCTCGGTAGTAAGCGAGTCCGAGAAGCTCTCGCACGGTGCCGGACCTCAGGGCGATGTGCTTGGCCTGTTCCCCCAGGCGGATGGCCTCGGCGAGGTTCTCCTCCTCGAAGGCAGTTGCCGCCTCCGCAAAGACCTGGACGAGGATCTGCCCCTTTCCCGGCCTGGCAGTGCCCTTGAGCTCGCCGACGACGTCGTCGGGGAGGTGAACGAGTGGTCGATTCGTGGCTCTCCCGGTTTGTCTTGTCTGCTCCCGTTGGTCCCACGAGCTCTTGCGCTCGCCTCGACCCTGACGGTCCCTGTCGTCTCGGCGCGGCTTTTGCGGCCGGCCTCGCTGGACACGCTGACCTCTGCCTTTGGACGGGGGGCTCATGAAAACCACCCTAAGGGAGAGCAACCGCGGTCCAAACGAGCGGAGCCTGCTAGCCCTGCTTGCAGGGCTGAATGTTCACGAACGAGTCAACTTTCAGGCTGCCAGTATCCCTGAAGCCGCGGCGAGATGGGCGACGGCGCGATCGAAATCGCGGCTGGCT
>WHSV01000070.1 GCA_009379915.1 Actinomycetota bacterium
GACTTGTTCGAGCGCGTGGATCGCGTCTACATGCGCTCGCACGCGGCCCCGTCGCGGCCCGAGCGCGGCCCGGCAATTCTTGAAGCCACCGAGAAGAGGGCCCGAAATGCTGTCTGACCTGGGGATTCGTTTTGCGCGCCCGGAGGGATTCGAACCCCCGACCCTCGGATTAGAAGTCCGACGCTCTATCCACTGAGCTACGGGCGCAGGTATGCGTCTCAGCCCTTGAGGATACAAGGGAGTGCTGATCGCTTTCGGAGATTACGGTTGCGGCGAACGTCCACTGCGGAAAGGAGAGCCTAGTCTCCCGAATGTGATCGGGACAGATCAGGACCACACCCCCCGGCCGCGTGTGAACAAGGCGCCTCAACGGCCGCAGCCAGATCAGAGTCTGAGGTCATGTAGCCGATCGCGTCGTGAATGAACACGGCATCGAACCCAGGCTTTTCAAGGCGTGACACTGAAGCTGATTCAGGCGATCTAGTGACTGACCTGATCTCTGTGCAGTCGCGCTCTTCGGTGACCCCGGCGTCCTACTGCGATGCAGTCAGTGGGTCAACGAGGACTCATTGGTGGCCCGGAGGCGCCTGCAGACCTCTTCCAGCATCTTGAGCGCCAGGTTGGACTGAGACTTGAGGATCGCCTTGAAGTCCCAGATCACTATCGATAGCGCCTTGACCGGGGTCTCTGCGACGACCGTCGCGGTCCGCGGCCCCCCATCCAGTAAAGCGATCTCTCCAAAGAATGCGCCGGGGCCGAGTCGGCTGCGTGTGCGCCCGCCGATCTGTACCTTCGTCTCGCCCTGGACGATCACGTGCAGTCCGACACCAGTTTGGCCCTCCTCACAGATGACTTTTCCAGCCGGGAATTCCACCTCCTTGACGGTCGCGGCGATGGCCGAGAGCTCTTTCGCGGTGCAGGTGGAAAATATGGGTACGGTTCTCAACAGAGCGGTGAGCTCCGGCCTGCTCCTCGTTCTCGCCATGTCGGTCTCCCTTGATGGATTCGATTCGCTCAGGCGATTCTGATGCATCGAGGGGGCTTTGCACCAGACCCAAACGTGGACCGACCTTGAGCGGACACGATTGAGGCGTGGCAGTCGAGGTGCTTTGCCCTGCCAATTCGAACACCCGACCCTCGGATTAGTAGTCCGACGCTCTATCCACTGAGCTACGGGCGCAGGTGTGCGTCTCGGTCTCGAGGATACAAGGGAGTCGTGTCCGCCTTCGGAGATCGCCGCTTGGACGACCCCAAGGGAGGCGAAGCCGCCGAGGCTCAACCCGGTCTCGTTCCGACGATCACGACCAAATCCTCCTCGACCTCCGAATGAACGAAGGGCACTAGCTCCGGAACGTATCCGGCGTCCTCAACGATCGACTCCACTCTTCGGCCCCGAACAGACCGCACTCGTGACGATCGTGAAGAGAGCGCACGCTTCCGTCGGGGTCGCGCATCAAATAGGCGTAGTCGGTCGTGTATCTCGAGTCGTGCGGATCCGGGTCCCAGGTCCATTGCAGGTAGCGGAGCCCTCGGTCATCGGCGTCCGATCCGCCGTGCTCCGTCGACGGCTTGAAGTTCTCCCGTATGTGATCGGGACAGAAAATGGCCGCCCCTCCCGGCCGTGTGTGAACAAAGGCCGTCTCTACGGCCGCGGCCAGGTCCGCCGTGGAGGTCATGTAGTCGATCGCGTCATGAACAAAGACGGCATCGAACTCGCGTCCCACCCGAACGGTCCGCATATCGCCCACGACGTGCTCACAGTCCGGGTTTAGCCTCTTGCTCACCTCCAGCATTTGCGGAGAGAGGTCGACCAGTGTCATCTCGAAGTCCTTCTTCATGTACGACGCGTTGTTGCCGCCGCCGGAGCCGAGCTCGAGAACCGTTTTGGGCGGCTCATCGGACGCGTCGAGGAGTTTGCCAGTAAAGAACCCCGCCTCCTCCTCGTACTCCTCGGGACTGGATAGCAGCGGCCACCATTTGGCGATCTCGGAATACATC
Organism: Actinomycetota bacterium; assembly: GCA_009379915.1. GTDB lineage: Bacteria > Actinomycetota > CADDZG01 > CADDZG01 > WHSQ01 > WHSV01. Next base: position 1,999 of record WHSV01000070.1, read on the forward strand.
AACGGCCCCACCATGCCTCCAACCTAATTCAGAGAGGAGCGATCAGGGCTGAGTCTCGGAACCTCCGGAGTTACTCCGCGCCCGCCTGGTGCAAGAGTGCCTCTGCTTTCGGCGTCAAGTGGACGACTAATCGGGTCCCCGGAATCCGCCTCGGCCTTGGGGCTGCAAGCTTGTGCAGCACCCTCGGTACCCCGTCTACCTGACGCCAGTAGTCATCCCAGACGATGGCTCCGCGCTCGGACAGCATCTCGAAGGCGTTGCGCGTGTCGCTCTCGACGTAAGGCTCGGAGTGAGCGCCATCGATGTAGACGAGATCGCACGCGCCGTTCCACTCCGAGAAGTCGAAGGAAGCCGAGTCACCCCAGTGCTGCTGAATCGTAGCGGGGTGGGGCAACTCATCGTAGACATGGCCCGAGACCAACTCTCTGACCTCCTCATCGGTGTCCTCCAGAGCCAGCTCGGCGCGCTCACCTGCGGGAAGATCGAGCGTGTCGACAACGCCGGAGCTCATGTTCCGAGCCAGCGTCCAGGTCGTGACCCCGTCGAAGGTTCCGATCTCGAAGGCAGACGTGACCTCCAGCTCCCGTACCAGGCCGGCAATGAATACAAGACCTTCGATGGTTTGGCCTCCCGGTTTCTCCAGGTGCCTTCGGGGCGGAAGGACGATCTCGGGAGAGTGGATGGCGTTCAGCAACTCGGGCGAGAGCGCGAGGAGGGGAGACCTACTGTCGAACTGATGGTCGAGAAAGACACCCCTGAGGATCCTCAGCCTGCGTGCAATCCCCGTGAGAGTTACCAGCGCTCTATGTCTAATCTGCGATCGCTTTCTGGGTCAGACCCCATTTCTTGACCATTACGGACGCCACCTCGCGCGCCAGCGTGTCGTAGCCCGTGGTCGTGAAATGCACCCCATCCCCTCCCCGCAACTGCGCAACGTTGCCTTTGGCATCTCGGCCGAATGGTGCGTACTCACCGTTGTTCGAGAAACGCTTGTAGGTGTCGAAGTAATACGCGGAGGGATAGTCCCGAACTTCCGTATCGAAGCTTTGGTTGAAACCCCGGGACAGCGAGTTGTGACGCTCATCGGCCAATGGTGGAAGCCCAACCCAGACGACGCGGCCACCTTTATCGGTCGCGGTCGCAAGGAAGTCGTCTACACGGTTCCCGTACATCTCCATCCACTCGCCGGTTCCCTCCGGAATGATGCTTCCTCCTCCGAGAATGATCGATTGATCATCGTTGACTCCGATCAGAACGACTACGACGTCGGGCCGAAAGCGATCCGTGATCTGCTGCATGCCCTTGATCCAGTTGAAGTAGTCGGAGCGTGCCAGTCCAGTGGAGAGCCGGGCCTGGTCGACGAATTGAACAATCGACGGCTCGAACACGCGACCGAGTGCGGTGCTCAAACCCATCGCCAGCGAGTCACCGACCACGACCACGCGCAGCTTGTTGCTGGGTGTCGGGTCGCGCAGCTCATAGGCGGGGTCGTAGTCGAGATCGTCGTCGGCTTGGTCGACGCGCTCGGGATCGATGCTCCGAACTGGATCGGGCGAAGCGAGGACAGAGGGGTCGACGCCGAAGTCCGTTGGGATGGCCTCTGGCTCGTCGGCGAAGAGCTCGCCTCCGGGTTGGGCGTCGGGGTCACGGCCGATGGCACGCTCCACCGCATCGGTCGCCGACTCCAATCCGAGAAAGTCGCTCGCTGCGGCGATGGGAGTGAGGACCGCGACCGACACCGTGCGCCTGGCTCCATCCGGAGATGCTTCAGCCGAGCGCTTCAAGGAAGGGGCAGCGAGGAGCAGCCACAGCACGAGCCCCACGAGCATCACGATGAGAACCCGTCCCGCGGGCGCCGCCCTGCGCCCACGGGGACGCCGCCTTCGCCTGCGCGGCCTGGTCTCTTCGACGGGTTCCGTCTCTGTTGTCTCTGGTCTGTCCAGCGTCTTCATTCGAGTACCAAACTAGAACTGAAAGTAGATGAATGGGGCGACCCCCTGGGGGCCGAGAGTGGTGATGACGAACAGAACAAGTGCCAAGAACACTCCCTGCACCGCCGGCGCCATCCTCGAAAAGGCTACTTGAACCCGCCCGCTCACCCGTCCCGGCAGCCACTGCAATCCGATCATTCCGGCTATGACCGCGATCAGCAGTGGGAACGCGAGCGCTGCGGGTTCGGCCCAGCCCGTGACGAGCCGGGCCAGCACGTCGAAAGCGCTTCCGATCGAGTCCGCTCGGAAGAACACCCACCCGAGGCAGACGATGTGAAAGGTCACGATGCGCTGACGCGCGATGGCCCCCGGATCGTTCTCTTGGGGGCTCAGGCCGGCTGCGATCCGGCGGGTGCGGCGGAAATGCCCTACCGCCTGGCCCGCTCCATGTAGCGCCCCCCAGACCACAAAGGTCCAAGCGGCGCCGTGCCACAGCCCTCCGAGAACCATCGTGATGATGATGTTGACGTACGTGCGCACTCCGCCCTTCTTGGATCCGCCGAGCGGTATGTAGAGATAGTCGCGTAACCAGCGCGACAAGGTCATGTGCCACCGTCGCCAGAAGTCCTGAAGGGATCGTGCGATGTAGGGGCGGTTGAAGTTCTCGGGAAAACGGTAGCCGAGCAACATCGCGACGCCGATCGCGATGTCCGTGTAACCGCTGAAATCCGCGTAGATGACGACGGCGTAGCCATAGATGGCGAGCAGCACCTCGAGCGCGGCGTGTCGGCCCGGGTCGGCAAAAACCGGATCGACGATCGTCGTCGCCACGTAGCTCGAGATGACGACCTTCTTGAAGAGTCCACCTAGGATCAACCACGCGCCGCGCGAGAAGTCGATGCGGCGCGGGTTCCTCGGACGTTTCAGTTGGGGAATGAGCTCGCCTCCGCGGACGATCGGTCCGGCCACGAGGTGAGGAAAGAACGAGAGGTAGAGAAAGAAGTTGGTCCACCCGGTCGGCTCGAGCTCGTTTCTGTAGATATCGATGATGTAACTGATCGCCATGAAGGTGAAGAAGGAGATCCCGACCGGCAGGGTGATCTGAAGCAGCGGCACCACCGAATCGACCCCGAACCTGTCGAGGGCATTCGCCAGATTGAGCGTGAAGAACGAGTAGTACTTGAAGTAGACGAGTGGGAGCAGGGTGACGGTGATTGCCAGGACGAGCGCGAGGCGACGGAGGAGCTTGTTCTCGGTCCGCCACACGACGATCCCGCCAAGCTGGGCGATCAGGCTGACGCCCGCCAGGAGTGCGACAAAACGGGGGTCCCACCAGGCATAGAAGACGTAGCTGGCGAGGATCATGAAAACCTTCCACGAAGTGGAGGCGGGTTTCAGCAACCAGTGCATCAGAAAGACGATGCAGAAGAAGATCGCAAAGTCTGTGGTCGGAAAAAGCATCTTCTCTTGTCAGCTGCTCCGCTCACGACCCCCGAGGCCCCGAGCGGGCAGTCGCTCCCTTATGTAGATGAACCCACATCTGTCAACGACTCCCGACAGCCTAAGAAACCGGACAGATCGGATGGACCGGATTCCCCCCTTATTAAGTACTGGGGTGGTGCCATAATCATTTACGGGTGGTGGCGCGGTTCCGAGCAACGGGCCAAAAGAGGGAGGAAGCAGACCCATGTTTCCCAGCCGGTTCGACTATTCCGCTCCCGATTCTTTGGACGAGGCCTTAGCGACCCTCGGCCAGCGGGCCGACGAGACCAAGGTCCTCGCCGGGGGGCAGAGTCTGATTCCGTTGCTGAAGCTTCGTTTTGCGGCCCCCGCAACACTGGTCGACATCAATCGGATTCCCGGCCTGGACGTGCTCGAGGAGAGCAACGGACACCTCCGAATAGGCACCCTTGCTCGTCATAATCAGCTCGCCGCAGATTCTCTTGTCGGCCGGCGCTATCCGACTATCGCCTCGGCCGCTCCTCAGATCGCGGACCCCCTCGTGCGCAACCTCGGGACGATAGGTGGGTCGCTCGCCCATGGCGACCCGGCCGGAGACTGGGGGTCGGTGATGCTCGCCCTGAACGCCGAAGTCGTGGTCCGCGGGCCGACGGGGGAGCGGAGGATTCCGATCGACGATTTCCTGGTCGACATCTTCACCACCTCGCTCAACGAGGACGAGATAGTCACCGAGGTGCTCGTCCCGCAGCCGGAGGGCTCCTTCGGAGGCGCTTACCTCAAGCTCGAGCGCAAGGTCGGAGATTTCGCCACGGTGGGCGTGGCGGTTCACCTCGAACTCGACGGCGACACGATCGCGCGCGCAGGTCTCGGACTCACCGCCGTCGGTTCCCGCAACATCAAGCCGACCAATGCCGAGAACGCGCTGGGAGGCAACAAGTGCTCCGACGAACTGTTCGCGGAGGCCGCTCGACTGGCGGCCGAGGCGGCCGATCCGGTGTCGGACGTACGGGGGCCGGCGACCTACAAGCGGGCCGTGGTCGAGGCTTACGTAAAGCGTGGACTGGCAGAGGCGCGCGATCAGGCGCGCGCCCGAGCGGGAAGGACTTAGATGGACATCAACGTCACAGTCAACTCGAAGCCAACGTCCGCCGACGTCGAGCCACGTCGACTCCTCGTTCACTGGTTGCGAGACGACCTGCGGCTGACGGCCACCCACGTCGGATGCGACACGACTAGTTGCGGCGCTTGCACCGTCCTGGTGGACGGCACGCCGATCAAGTCCTGCACACTGCTCGCGGTTCAAGCGAATGGTCGCGAAGTGACGACCGTCGAGGGACTCGCCACAAACGGTCAACTTCACCCGATTCAGGCCGCCTTCAAAGAGGAGCATGGTCTGCAGTGCGGATTCTGCACGCCGGGAATGATGATGGTGACGGCGGCCCTGCTCGAAAAGAACGAGGACCCCAGCGAGGAGGACATTCGCTGGGCTATCTCGGGAAACATCTGCCGCTGCACGGGCTACCAGAACATCGTCAAATCCGTTGAGTTGGCCGCGGGCCAGATAAAGGCCGAGCGCGCCGACGCGACTACCGCTTAGGAGAGTCATGTCGACCACAGAGTCACACGTCCATGGCATCGGACAAAGCATCAAGCGCAAGGAAGATGACCGCTTTATTCGAGGCAAGGGCACCTACGTCGACGACATCAGCCTTCCCGGGATGCTGCACATGGCCATCCTTAGAAGCCCGCTGGCGCATGCCAAGTTGGTATCGATCGACACGACGGCGGCGGCTGCGCTCGACGGAGTTGTCGCCGTGATTACCGGGGCCGACCTCGCGGCGCACAACCTAGCTTGGATGCCGACCCTTTCAGGCGATACCCAAGCCGTTTTCGTTACCGACAAGGTCCGCTTTCAGGGCCAGGAAGTGGCCGCGGTTGTGGCTGAGAGCGCTTACGTCGCGTACGACGCTCTCGATTTGATCGAGGTCGAATACGACCCGCTTGACGTGATCGTGGACCCTCGCAAGGCGCTCGAAGCCGGTGCTCCGCTGATCCGCGACGAGAAAGAGGACCAGACCGACAATCGTTGCTATCACTGGGAGTCGGGCGACAAGGGGGCGACCGACGCCGCTTTCGCCAAGGCGGCCGTCGTCGTCAGCCTCGACACGCATTACCCGCGCTGTCACCCGGCCCCTCTGGAGACATGCGGGATCGTGGCGGACGTCAACCCGGCCACGGGGAAGGCGACGCTGCACCTGACTTCCCAGGCTCCCCACGCGCATCGCACCTTGTTCGCCATCGTCGCCGGCCTCCCGGAACAGAACATTCAGATCAAGACACCCGACATCGGAGGCGGGTTCGGAAACAAAGTGCCGATCTACCCCGGCTATGTTGCGGCGACCGCAGCGTCTCTCCTCATCGGACGTCCTGTTAAGTGGATCGAGTCGCGCAGCGAGAACCTGATATCAACTGGCTTCGCGCGCGATTTCCACATGAGCGGAGATCTCGCGCTGGACAACGACGGGAAGATGCTGGCGTTGCGCGTCAAGCTCGTCTCCGACAACGGGGCTTTCTTTGCGGACGCTCAACCGACCAAGTTCCGTGCTGGTCTGTTTCACATCGTCACGGGGTCGTACGACATGCCGGTGGCTCACATCGAAGCCGACGGCGCGTACACGAACAAGGCTCCGGGTGGAGTCGCGTACCGCTGTTCGTTCCGAGTGACGGAGGCGTCCTATCTGATCGAGCGGCTCGTCCAGAACGCGGCGTACGAGCTCGGAACCGACCCCGCCGCGCTGAGGTTCAAGAACTTCATAAAACCCGAGCAGTTCCCCTACAAGTCGGCCACAGGTTTCGAGTACGACTCGGGCGATTACCCGCGCGCCCTGGAGCTCGCGCTGGAACAACTCGGCTACAACCAGCTGCGCCAGGAGCAGAAGAAACTGCGCGAGGAAGGAAAGCTCCTCGGCATTGGAATCGCCAGCTTCACCGAGGTCGTGGGGGCGGGTAAGTCCAAGGAGTACGACATCGCAGGACTCAAGATGTTCGACTCGGCCGAGCTGCGAGTGCACCCCACGGGCAAGGCGATCCTCAAGATCGGCGTGCAGACTCAGGGCCAGGGTCACGAGACGACGTTCGCTCAGATAGTCGCGAGCGAACTCGGCATTCCGTCCGAGGATGTCGTCGTTCAGTACGGAGACACCGACAACGTTCCCTACGGGCTCGGTACCTACGCGTCGCGCAGCACTCCCGTTGCCGGAGCGGCAACGGCGGTGATCGCTCGCAAACTGCGGGAGAAAGGACGCACGCTGGCCGCCCACTTACTCGAGGTGTCCGAGGAGGATCTCGAGTGGGAGACCGATCATTTCTCGGTCAAAGGGGCGCCCGACAAGAAGGTATCCATTCAGGACGTTGCGTTCGCGGCCTACACCAACATGCCCGACGGCATGGAGCCCGGTCTCGAAGGCGTCCACTACTACGACCCGCCCAACATGACCTATCCGTTCGGCAGCTACCTCGTAGCGGTCGAAGTCGATGAGGGAACCGGCGAGTGGAAGGTGCGCCGCATGGTCGCCGTGGACGACTGCGGAGTCCGCATCAACCCGATGATCGTCGAGGGCCAGATTCACGGTGGACTGACGGAGGGGTACGCCATCGCAGCCATGCAGTTGATCGACTTTGACGAAGAGGGCAACTGTATCGGCGGCAACTTCACCGACTACCTCATCCCGACGGCATGGGAGACGCCTCATTTCGAGACTCACGAGACCGTCACGCCATCGCCGCACCATCCGATCGGTGCAAAGGGTGTCGGCGAGTCGGCGACGGTCGGGTCTCCGGCCGCGTACGTCAATGCCGTTGTAGATGCCGTCCGGCATCTTGGCGTGACCAACATCGACATGCCCGTGACTTCGGCGAAGGTATGGCAGGCGATTCAGGACGCCAAGACATGAGCGGCAGCTTGCGACGGGCGGCCGAACTCGAGTCTCGCAACGAGCCGTTCGCGCTGGCCACGGTCATCCAGGTCGATAGACCGGTCTCGGCCAAGCCCGGCGATCGCGCCGTCATCACCTCAGACGGGCGGTTGTCGGGATGGGTCGGAGGTTCTTGCTCCGAGCCGATCGTCGTGCGGGAGGCGTTGCTGTCTTTGAGCGACGGTCGTCCGCGCCTCGTAAGAATTCGCCCGCCGGAGGCGCCGTTCGAACGTTCCCAGCCGGGGGTGATCGTCGAGATCACGACCTGCGAATCGGAGGGGGGCCTTGACGTGTTCGTCGAACCTCGGCTGGCCAAACCGCAAGTCGTAATCGTCGGCTCGTCGCCGGTCGCTCGCACTCTTGCCGAGCTGGCGCACACGCTCGGGTACCGGGTCAGTGCGGCACTCGATGCACCGGCCGAACGGATTCCCGCTGCCGACGACACCGTCGCGCTGGCCGACTTGAATTCGATCGCCCTTCGTGCTGAGGACGCGGTCGTGATCGCGACCATGAACCGCTACGACCTCGAGGGCGTTGAAGCGGCTCTGGCCACCGAGGCGGGATACGTCGGCGTGGTCGCTAGCAAGAAGCGCGTCGACAAGCTCGTCGACCTCGTCCGGTCAGGAGCAGTCTCGCCCGAGTCTCTCGAACGGCTGCACGGGCCGGCCGGTTTCGATCTCGGACCCTCATCCCAGAAAGAGATCGCGCTTGCGATCCTGGCGGAGATGGTCGCGAAACGACACGACGTCGAGGCTGCCCGCCCCGAAGAGTTCTGCGAGCCTTCCGCGACCCCCGCTCAGGGGATCGACCCGATCTGCGGGATGTCTGTGGCAATCGTCGAGGGGGCGATCATCGCCACTCACGACGGCGAGACCTATTACTTCTGCGCGCCGGGCTGCCGCAAGGCGTTCCTGGCGGATCCGGAGGGAGCTCTGGAGCGAGCCTCAGCCGGCTGAACCTCATTCGGTGAAAGATCGTGCGGGAGGTTCCGCATACCGGAACCAGGAAAACAACCTTCGGTCACGAGCGCTTCGCATTACGTGCCGGGAGGCCGAGGTTGGAGAGCGGGTGAAGGGAATCGAACCCTCATCACCAGCTTGGAAGGCTGGAGCTCTCATGCCTCTGAGACGAAACTGCACGCGAGCACCACGGACCGCTGGGGCCGTGTCGGGCCGCGGCAGGGCCGCGAGAGCCCTCGTCAGTTTCTGATCCAAACCCTGCGCGATCGCCTCGCCGATGGACGGGAAAAGGCCCCCATAGGTAAACGGCGTCGCGCGCGTCTCCAGCGAGGCCGGTTGCCACTCGTAGACCACTCGTTGTCGAGGGTGGTGTTAGCGGGTGGCCGGAACGTAGGTGAGGCCGAGGATGCCGTTGTCGAGCCGCTTGACGTCGATCAGGTCGAAATCCTTGGATTCGATCCCGTCGTAGAGCCGTTCGCCGCTGCCGGCGATGACCGGGAATAGCCAGAACAGGTATTCGTCGACCAGTCGGTGCTCGAGCAGTGTCCGGCTGAACGAGCCGCCGGTGCCGACCTTGAGGATGTCGCCACCCGGCTGTTCCTTCAGCTTGCGCACGGCGTCGACGACGTCGTCCCCGAGCAGAGTGGCGTTCCACTTCACCTCAGTAAGGGTGCGCGACGCCACGTGCTTGGGGATGGTGTTCATCCGGACCGCGTAGTCACCGAACGCTTCCTCCAGGGTCGGCCACACCTCGGCGTGGTTCTCGTAACTGATCCGCCCGTAGAGGAGCGCATCGACGGAGAAGAGCAGGTCCTTGGAAAGCTGTTCGAACTCGCCGGCCCACCTGGTGGGGAGCCAGTCCTGCGGCGTGCTGACCTGGCCGTCCAGGGTGACTACTGCCTGCTCGATGATCTTCCGCATCGTTACTGCTCCTGCCGTCGATGTCGTTTGGTCAACCTGTCGAGAGAACAGACTGGCCGGACCGACAGAACTCATCGATGGCGAGGCGAGCGTGAGCGGTTTCGATGGCGCGTCAGCGCCGAGGGTCGCGGCGTGGGTCTTGACTGATCCCAGGCCGGTTGGCTTCGAGGGCGACACGTGCCGCGTCCTCAGCGTCCTGGTAGGCGAGCGGAAGAACCTTGTCAGAGGACTTGAGCGGTGCTGACCCTGTGAAGACTGGTGCGGTCGACGGTCTCCCCCTTTCTCCTCGTCATGGCAACTGGCTTCATAAGTTTGGCGACGTACCTGCGACATCCAGCCTCTCTGGGGTGGTCCTTTCTGCAACGAATCATCGAAACCGGCAGACTCTAGCAAATGGTTTTCCAGCGAGCCGCTCGGGTATTGCGGGGGGTGACACGGGGCGGTTTCGTGGTCTGGATCGTCCGGCTTCAGCCCAGCAAGGAGCTCCAATAGATGAGCACAGCCACCGCTGTCCCGCAGACCTTCGAGCTCGAGGGCGACGATGCGCGGGCCACTCTGAAAAGAGTCGGAAGAGTTCGCCTTCTGCGGGACTCGTTTGAGAGGTTCCGGGCGGCTGATGGGTTCAGCCACGCACGTGCGCTGGCGTTTCAGATCGTCCTATCCATCTTCCCGGCCCTGATTGCGATTGTCGGCATGACGGTAGATCTCGATCAGGAGAACATCAAGAAACTCATCCAGGAGACGATTCGGGGAGTTGCTCCTGGTCCTGCCGGCGAGATCCTCACGCAAGCCTTCCAACAGGGTTCGGATGCAGCCTCTGATTCGGGAACTGCGATCCTCGTTGGACTTGCCACCGCCTTGATCGCAGCGACGGGTGCCATGGCTCAGATCGAGCGCGGAGGTAATCGCATCTACGGGGTCGATAGCGACAGGAGCACCCTCAGAAAGTACGCGACCGCTTTCATGCTCGCCCTGACCGTCGGGGTCCTCATTCTCATTGCATTCGTGCTGTTGATCGGGGGTTCTGCGGTCGAGGATGCCGGAGCGACGACGGGATGGAGTGATACCGCGCTGACCATCTGGGAGGTCGCCCGCTGGCCCGTTGTGTTGGTGTTCGTGCTCGCCGGCTTTGCCTTGTTGTTCAAGGCGTCGCCGCGTCGCAGGCAGCCCTCGATGTCGTGGCTCGCCTCCGGAGCCGCGGTCACCATCGTTTCGTGGTTCGCGTTCACCGGCCTTTTGTCCCTTTACCTCACGGCCTCCAAGTCCTTCGGCGAGACCTATGGCCCCTTGGCCGGAATTATCGGTCTCCTGCTATGGGCTTTTCTCACGTCGGTGGCGGTGTTCTTCGGCCTTGCGTTCGCGGCCCAACTCGAGGCGATTCGCGGCGGCGTGACCCGGCCGACAACCGACCGAGACGCGAACCTCGCGCCGGCCGTCGACCCCGCCACGGCAAGTAATCCCCCTGGTAGTGGGTTGAGATAGAGAAAAAGTCCCCAGCATCCCCGGGTTTGAACCGCCCCGGGTTTCATAGAGACTCGGTTCCTTGAGTCGCGGCCCCGGTGGCCGTTTCTCCTTGACTGTAAAACGAGGCTTCTGCTTCGGCCGGCGGGACGTCGCCGATCGGCTGCAACAGACGTCGGTGGTTCCACCAGTCGATCCATTCCAAGGTCCGCAGCTCGAGGTCGTCGAACCCGCGCGGTGTCTTGCCGTTGCGGGTACATTCGGTCTTGTAGAGGCCGATGACGGATTCGGCCAGCGCGTTGTCGAACGAGTCGCCCCGGCTTCCCACGCTGGTGACCGCGCCGATCTCCGCGACTCGTTCGGTGTAGCGGATCGACAAGAACTGCACGCCGCGGTCGGAGTGATGCACGAGGCCGTCGAGTTTGTCCTTGCCGCGTGCCCAGATTGCGTGTTCCAGCGCGTCGAGACAGAGCTCTGTCTTGAGCGAGCGGGACATCTGCCAGCCGACGATCATGCGGGCGAAGCAGTCGATGATGAGACAGACGTACGCGACACCAGACAACGTCCGGACATGGGTGATGTCGGCGACCCACAGGCGGTTCGGCGCCGGCGCGCTGAATGCTCGCTCCACGAGATCCCGGGATCGCTCCGTGGCCTCTTCATGCGGCCAGGTCGTGCGGTAGTTCTTGCCCCTCACGACGCCTCTGATGCCGAGCTGGAGCATCAGTCGGGCGACCGTGCACCGGGCGACTTTGATGCCCTCCCGATTGAGCGCGATCCAGATCTTGCGGGCGCCGTAGACGCGGAAGTTCTCGTCCCACACGCGCCAGATCTCGACCTTGAGGTCCTCGTCGCGAAGCGTCCGCATCGCGACCGGTCGCTTCTTGGCAGCGTAGTAGGTGCTGGGAGCGATCGGCAGGACCCTGCAGATCGGCTCGACCCCCCAGCGGTGGCGGTTCGTGTCGATGAAGTCGATCATCTGGTGTGTCGGCGGTCGAGCTCCGCCCCGAAGAAAGCCGATGCCGCTTTCAGGATCTCGTTGGCCCGGCGCAGCTCCTTGTTCTCCTTCTCGAGCTTGCGCAGCTCGCGCTCTTCGGTCGACAGACCGGGACGGCGCCCCTCGTCACGCTCGGCCTGACGGACCCACTTGCACAGCGTCTCGGCGGTCATCCCCGACTTCTCCGCGATCGAGCGAATCGCGGCCCACTGGCTGTCGTGATCCTTCTGCTGTTCGAACACGAGTCGCACGGCGCGCTCGCGCACCTCTTTCGGATACCTCCGGGATGTTGACATGGCCCCACCTTCTCAAACTCTGGAGCCTCCAAGATTCCCGGGGCGGTTCAGTTTGATCTCATCAAGGGGAGACGGCGATCAGCCAGGGAGACCGTTACTCGAGCAATGCTGTGCCGGCGCCGTCGGCCGTGGGGATCAGCTCCTGGCCCGGAACGCAGCCGATGTGCGCGATCACACGGTCTCGCCGTACGCGTCGTGGTAGTTCCACCACTGATAGGGCGGGGTCTGCGGATAGCCCTCGGGCGAGTCCTCCCACTCCTCCTGGCGACCCAGGGCAGTGATGTCGAGATAGCTCCAAGTGCTCCCCATCGCCTCGTCGCCGCGGCTATCGATGAAGTAGGTGCGGAATATCCGATCGCCCTCGCGAATGAAGGCGTTGGTCCCGTGCCACTCGTCCACGCCGAAATCGGCATCGAAGTCGTCGGTGAGCGTGTACCAGGGGATGTCCCAGCCCATGCGCTCTTTCAAGCCGTGGATCTCGGCCTGGGGTGCACGCGAGACGAACGCGAGCGTGGTATCGCGCGCGTTCAGATGGGCAGGGTGTGCAACCTGGTCGGCGACGAAGGAGCAGCCCACGCAGGCCCGCTCCGGGTACGCGCCGCCCGCCTCCGCGTAAGTTGTGACTTCGGGCCCGTAGAAGAAGCGATACACAATGAGCTGGCGCCGCCCCTCGAACAGGTCGAGCAGGCTGGCCGGGCCGTTCGGTCCTTCGAAACGGTAGTCTTTCTCAACCGCCATCCACGGCATCCGGCGGCGCTGTGCGGCAAGTGCGTCGCGCGCCCGCGTCAGCTCCTTCTCCTTAACCAGCAGCTTCTGTCGCGCGGTCTTCCACTCCTCCGGCGACACCATCGGGGGTGTGTTCATGGCGGACCTCCTACCTCTTCCTTAGTCTCATGCCGACCAGTTTGCCGGGTCTCGCCGCTCGACACGAACGTCGAGCCCCAGCGCGAGTCCTGCTTCGGAATCGCTCATTAGCTCTGTGACCGTTGAGAGGTCCGGAACTCATCGCGGGGCCGAGCACAAGGACGCACTCTGCTGATTGGACCGGCCACCAACATCAAGGCCCGGGCCGCGGTTGGGCCGCAGGAGAACGAGAATCGCTGTCAGACGACGGCAGATAACGACAACCGGGTGACTACTCGAAAAACCCCGCCTGACCTGGTCAAAGAGGCGCTCAGCAGGAGAGCGGGTGAAGGGAATCGAACCCTCATCACCAGCTTGGAAGGCTGGAGCTCTACCATTGAGCTACACCCGCACGGACTCAGCAGTCAGGAAGCGTACCGCTGCCGAATGCGAAGTCGGGGCGGGCGGATTCGAACCGCCGACCTCCTGCTCCCAAAGCAGGCGCCCTGCCAAGCTGGGCCACGCCCCGATCGGCCAATCCTCGCACGAGCACAAGTGCAACGGGCGCGCCGGTCGACCTTTCGTCCAGCCAACGAAACAGGCCCCCGGTTCACCGGGGGCCTTGTGACTCGTGGGACTCGGATCCCAGACTTACCGCCTCAGTTAGCGAAAGCGCAGTTCACGTACGCCTTGACGTTGCCTTGACCGCTTGGGTGAGTGGTCGCCGTGTTGTCGAATCGGACGACCCAACGATCGCCACTCCATACGCCATTGCTCTGCGTCAGGTTGCCGGGACCTGATTCGTTAATGAGGGTGTTGCTTCCGTCAGCCCCATCAGCGCTGGCTGCGTGCCCCCCACCGATTGCGACTTTGCCCTCGGGGCAGATGGCTGCGACTTGACCGGAAGCGGTACCCGGAACGCGGATTTCGGTAGCGATGGTCTCGAGGCCGGAAACACCGGCAGCTCCGGGCTCTCCCTGCTCACCTGGGTCGCCCTGCGGCCCCATCTCGCCGGGCGGGCCAACTGGCCCCTCAGGGCCTATCGGACCCTGAGGACCCTCGGGGCCTGCCTGGTTGAGCTTCCCTACCACGCCGTCGCTCAAGTCGGCTTCCCTGACAGTTCCATCCTTGATGTGCCTGGACAGCACCGAGTCGTTCTTGATGGGCCCCGATCCCATCCTGCTGTCGGCAACCGCGACGCCGCCGACCAGTGACACCACCAGCAGCGTGGCCGCCAGGTAAAACACTTTTCCTAACTTTTGCCGCACGAGCAACTCTCCTGTGTTGGGATGACGGAAGTATCCCCCCCGCCCGGATTGACCGACTGAACCTATTTAGGAGAGCTGTGGGCGTCTAGGCACTTTGTCCCCAAGGTTAGGGACTAGTTAAGTTGGTTAGCTCATTTGAGCCAGTTGTGCATGAAGATTCATGTTCGGTGTAGCGGATGGCTCCGTAGGCGCGGAGGGCACAGGCTCGGCGGGTGCGATAGACAG
>WHSV01000071.1 GCA_009379915.1 Actinomycetota bacterium
CCCCGAGGCGTTTGCCCTTAGCGCCGTCGACGTAGGCGGTCATCTCGGCGGACGGTAGGTCGACCTGTAATTGCTCCGAGTAACCGAAAGAGCGCGCCGTGAGCTCCAGCCGCGATTTATTGTCCACTTACGAGCTGATATTTATCCATAAGGGGCGCGGTTCTTGAGCAGACGCTCCCGCTGGCATCGGGTTAGACTCCCGGGCGAATGAACCGGCGACGAAGCCCAACCAAGCGCCACCGATCTCGGCGAACCGGCGAGGATGAAAAGGGCCGTGGAGCGAATGACTGTCATGAGTGTCTGAGAGTAGAGGTAAGGCTCCCTTACGACCACCTTGCCGGCCGGTCGGCACCATCAAGCTGACCCGTACCCTCCTACAGCTTGGCCTCGGCCCTGAGACTGCTCCGCATCCTCGCCCTGGCGAGCCCGCTCGGTTCGATTGCGGTGCGGCTCAGTGCCCCCGATGGGGGCTGCCATGGCTGCTGCGCCACCGCCTAAGAATTTCTCACGACTCAGGAGAAACGGAACCGTCGGCCTCTCTGAGACAGGAAGATTCCCGACATTCCTAGATCGGAGTGTCCCTGCACATGACAGTGGTACATCCAGGGTCCAGGGCCTACGCGTTCGCCCGCCACTATTTGCTCCCCGCTAGGGTTGTTCTCATTCTGTGGAGAAGGACGGGTCTCGTATGAAGCGATGCACCTTAGGGTGAGTGTGTGACCCGGCCGCGATTCGTGCAGTGGGCTTTTCTCGGACTATTCGCCGTGGCGGGAGTGGTCTTGGGGCACATGGTTGGTTACTGGCTTGCCTATCCCGACGCTCACGAACGTGCGATCGACCTGGCCCGAACCGGTCATGGGTACTGGCAAATTGGCGTTCGGCTTGCTTGCATCGGCGTGATCGCCGCAGCCTGCGGCCAGACGGTGCTCGGATTCGTCGCCGACCGTCGCCGCTCGCATTCCTCTGAGAGCAGCTTCGTCGGCGTCCTGCTAACGCTCACGGCCATGCAGCTTCTGCTTTTCGGTTCGGTCGAGACCCTGGAGCGTCTGTGGTCGCCGCAGGGCGCAGTCGGGCTACTCCAGGAGCCGTCGTTCTGGTTGGCGCTGCCGGCACAGATCCTTGCAGCGCTGGGGTCCGCGTGGTTGGTTCGCCTTCTCGGCCGGATCGGACGACAACTTGCAAGACGAACGGGCGAACTTTCAAGGCCACACAGCATCGCAACCCGTATGGCGTTCCCACCCGAGCAGCTTCTTCCCTTCCTCTGGTCGACGACGCAGCGTTCACGGAGTCCTCCTCTCATCGCCTGAAAGGTAAGCGACCGAGACTCAGCGGCCACGTACCGGTCGGTCACGGCCCTGAGTGAGGAGGATTCACATTGCGAGGAAAGAGGATCATCGTTCTCGCCATTGCGTGTATCTGGGGCGCGGGTCAAGCGTCGTCCTTGGCGCATGGCTTGATCGATTCGACCAACCCGCAAAGGGGAGCACGCCTGGAGCGCCAGCCCCGGAGGGTAGCGGTCACTCTCACGGAGCAGCCCACCGATGCTCGACTTGTGGTGCGAGACGGATGCGGCAACAAGGTCGGTGGCGACTCAAAGAGGCAGGGGGCCACCGTTGGGTCGATCGTAGCCGGCGGCCGGCCCGGCAAGTGGTCGGTGCGGTTCAACGCGGTCTCTTCGGAGGACGGTCACCTGTCCAAGGGGGGCTATTCGTTCAGGGTGATGGGTGAAGTCAACTGTGACCAAGAGTCAGCGGAGGAGGAGAAGGATGAACCCGCCGAGACTCGGTCAGATCCCGAGCCGTCGCGCGACTCGCCGCGCGAGCGCACGGCCCCCAGCGACGGGCCCGACTCGACGGGACTCCCGGCCGCTGCCACCCTGCTGAGTTTGGGCGTACTCGTTGGCGCATTCGCTGTCGGTGTCGCTCTGAAGAGGCGGGGCCGAGCATGAACGAGATCGTTCTGGCTCACGGTCTGGGCGGGACAGGCGGTCCGGAGATAGAAGCACTCATTCTGGCGGGGGCGATGCTGGCCGTGGCGGTCGTGCTGCGACGGGACAAGCTCACCAAGCCATGGATCAGCGCCGCCGTGGGCGTAGCGGGAATCGGCTTTGGAATCGGGGCCTTCGTCTTCAGCGGTTCGGCTCCCCAGCGTCCCGACGCCCGCGTTGAGATCACCTCGCCCAGCGACGGAGCAACGGTCAAGGCCGAAGAGCCGACCGAGCTCCTCGCCGAGGTGCACGGCGGCCGCCTGACGGACTCGACGACATCCCAGGATCCCGCCGCCGGTCATCTTCACGTATTCGTCGACGACGAGCTCATCTCAATGCCGAGCGCCAATCGTGAGACCGTGAGACTCCCCGTGGGGGAGCACGAGATCGCGGTCGAGTTCACCAGCGCCGATCATCGCTCATTCTCTCCCCGCATTCTGGATCGAGTACAGGTGACCGCGCGATGACGCGATTCTTGTCTGCCCTAGCGTCGGCGTTGGTCCTGATTCTTCTCACGCCGGGCGTCGCGGCGGCTCACGCCATCATCGACCGGACGGAACCCGGCATCGACAAGGTCGTGGAGGAATCTCCAAAAAAAGTCGTGATGTTCTTCAGCGAGCCGATCGAGGTCACTTTCGGGGGACTTCGAGTCGTCGACACTAGGGGTCGTCGAGTCGACGAGGGCGCCACGCAACTCGTGCCCGGTAGGGATGACGCAGCAGAGGTCGCGCTGCGACGGGACTTGCCGAACGGAACCTACACGGTCGGCTGGCGAGTCGTTTCGGCCGATGGGCATCCCATCGAGGAGGCTTTCGTATTCCATATCGGCGCACCCGGGAAGAATCCACTGGGGCTGACCGATGAGATCCTCAGCGGGGACTCAGGCAGTGGGCGGGTTGAGGGCAGCCTGTTGGGAGCTACTCGTTGGCTGACCTACTTGGCACTCATCTTGCTTGCTGGTTGTTTGGTCTTCGTCGTCGGCATCTGGGATCGGACGACCGTCCCTCCGGACGTGTCGGAGTTTTTCGAGCGGCGTCTAAGACGCCTGGCCTCGAGCGCTTGGGTGGTTGCCCTATTCGCTACAGCGTGGTCGCTTCCATTGCAGGGGGCCGTCGCCGGCGGCTTGCCACTGAGTGATGCTTTTTCCGTCGATGTGCTCGGGGGCGTCGCCGAAACGCGGTTCGGCGCGGTTGCCCTGCTAAGGCTCGGGCTTCTTGGAGCCGTGGCGGCCTGCGGCTTCATCGCGTGGCGCAAGTACTCACTTGCAGAGCTCCGCACGGTCGGAGCCGCGGCGCGGGGACGACAACCCTCTCCGGCGGGACTCACCCTCGCGGGGACGCTCCTCATCGTGCTGCTCGTTACTCCGGGTCTCGCTGGGCACCCCGGTGCCACGCCGCCGGTGTGGCTAAACATCTTCGCCGACGGACTGCACATGATGGGCGTCGGAGTCTGGATCGGCGGCCTCGCCGTACTGCTCATCGCAGCGCTCCCCGCAACAGGGTCAATCGGGGATTCAGAGCGGGCCCAAGTGATGGCTCCGGTTGTGCAGAGGTTCTCAGACCTCGCCGTTGTCGCGGTGGCTGCAATCATCGTCACGGGCGTCTATGCATCATGGATACAAGTGGGAAGTCTATCGGCGTTGACGAGTGCCACCTACGGATGGGTGCTGCTGGCCAAACTCGCCGTTTTCGTTCCCCTTGTTGCTCTTGGGGCGTTCAACCAGCGCTACGTGAAGCCCCGCCTCGAGTCAGATGGCAGGAGGGGCGGTGCGACATTACCTATGCTCCGCAGAGTCGTCCGACTCGAGGTCGCGCTGGCTCTGGTGGTGGTAGGGGTGACGTCGTTTCTCGTAAACCTTCCCCCCGCCAAGCTCGAGACGGGAGCGTCGGGCCCGTTTATCACCGATACCCGCATCGGCGACTACAACCTGAACGTCTTGGTCGACCCCAACACGATCGGTGAGAACCAGATCCACCTCACCGCGACCAAGGCGTCGGGGGAGCCGGCTCGCATCTTCGGCATGCGAGTTGAGTTGTCCATGCCTTCGGAGCAAATCGGACCGCTTCCAGTTAGGGGAAGGCGCCTTGCCAAGGGTCACTACGTAATCCAGGGACGCCAACTGTCGGTGGAGGGGGAATGGCGTCTCGAGGTCTTCGCTCGACCCAGTCGCTTTGAGGAAGTGACCACTGCAATCGACCTTCAGGTAGGTCCATGACCTCGGTTCCTCGCAGAGAAACAGGAACAAGCCAAGACGCCCTTGGATGTGATCTTTCGGTCCGAGCGACCGAGGCAGCTCACGACCCGCACGGGATCGAAGCGCCTCTGGTGGCTCGAGGTGAGAAGGGCTCGCCCCCGTCCCCCCTTGCCGGGGGCGGGCTCCCTCGCCTTCGTTCGCTCCTGTTAGGCCACGACGAGGAAACCAAATGAGAAGGGTCTTTTCGGAGTACCGGTCAAGCGTGGACCGCCGCTGGAGTTGGCATCGTCTCTCTGAGCGCGGTTGCGGCGCACGTATTGTTTCAGCACGGGCGGGAGCCGATGCCGTTCCTCGTCGAGCTGACACCGACACTGATCCTCTGTGTCGTGAGCTATCGACTCTTCATCGCCGGGGTTACGTCGACTCCAGAGGTATCGAGGTGGTGAACATTTTCGGCAGGGTAAGGATTCCATGGGCGGTGATCTCGGACTTCACGCTCGGCGCGTACGGTCGCACGCCGCAGATGGGATACGCCGTACTCCAAGACGGCTCCAATCGCCCTCTCCATGGCATTCGAGGAGCAGGCAGCGGGATGGCACTGTCTCTCACTGCCCGTTCGGCCGAACGCCTCATTGACGAGCTCAATGAGCTCAAGGTCCTCAACCAACGTGGGAGCGGACAATTGTGACCAGAAGGCCTAGGGCTTTCGAGAAAGGGCTGTCGAGATGCGTATTCCTCTCGCTGGGCTTCGTTCTCGTCGCCTTGACAGCCTGCTCCAATACGCAGAGTTCCTCCGCCCGACCGAGCTCTCGCTTCCAATCGGCGTTCGAGGGTTTGTGTCAATCGAGGGAGCAAGCAGGAAACGCCGAGGCAGCTCGAGCCACCTTCTTTGATGAGTCCCACCAGGCTCTTCATGAACTGGCCATGGAGTTGGAAGGAACCGATCGCCGCACCGCCGCCGAACTCCTCGAGGCGAAAGCGAAAGTCGAGGTCGCACTCGATCGGCTGTCGACGTCTTCACTGCGCCAAGAGGTGCTTGCTGAACTGATTGAAGTCACCCGAACCGGATTGCGGTCCCAATCGATAGAGGCGTCATGCCCCGAATCCTGATGGAGGTGCCTTGTGCTCGTAGGTAGATCCTCAAAGTTGTTGACTGTTGTTCTCGTGATCGTGCTCATGCTATCGGGATGCTCATCCGACGATTCCTCCAACAACCAGCCAGCAGGGCCGGATGCCGAGACCAAAAACCTGAATGCTCAGGTCGCCAGCTACGATCTTGCGGCGGGCGGCAAGAGCCGCTTTATCGTCGGACTGTTCACCTCGGACGAGAACTTCGTCAGTTGGGGAAGAGTCGATCTGGAGTTCTTCTATCTGGGTCGCAACGAAGCGTCGAACGCACCTGAGGAGGTCGGCCCGACGGGCGAGGGACGCTTCCTGCCGGTGCCTGATTCCGGCGGCGGCGAGTTCCAACCTCGCGAGGGACCGATTGCAGTGCCCGCCTCAGAGGGACGTGGCGTTTACGAAGCGCTGGTTAAATTCGCGAAGCCGGGTTTCTGGGGGGTACGCGTGACGGTCGACTTCAAGGACGGACCCACCCAGACCGCCGACGCCTCCTTCGCGGTCTTACCACAGCACGAGGTACCGACGCTCGGGGACCAAGCCCCACGGACGGAGAATCTGACGATTGATTCTTCAGATGCCCCTATCGAGGCGGTCGACTCGAGAGCCCAGGGCGATGGGGACGTCCCCGATCCCGAACTGCACGAATCCACCGTGGCGGACTCGATTCGCAAGGGCCGGCCCGCGGTCATCGTGATCTCGACTCCCGTTTACTGCGTGAGCCGCTTCTGTGGGCCGATTACCGACATGGTTGCCTCGCTGTCAAAGGAGTTCGGCCAAAGCGTCGACTTCATCCACATCGAGGTGTGGCGCAATTTCGAGAAGCAGGTACTCAACAAGGGCGCTGCGGATTGGATCTACCGAGGCGAAAGCGCCGCCGAACCATGGGTGTTCGTGGTGGATGGAGACGGTGTGATCGTCGAACGCCTTGACAACGTGGCAACCGCGGACGAGATTCGTGCGGCGATCGAAAAGACGATGTGACACGGGAAGCCTCGGTTCTGATCGAGAATGGTGACCGCTGATGAGCCAGAAACCGGCGGAGCGCAACTTCGTCCCCCGGGGAAGACACGCCACCGCGCAGCGCAAGAAAAAGCTTGCTCCTTTGGCGTCTCTCTCGGCCCTCCGGCTCAGGGGGCCGATTGGGCTGTGCCAAGGACGAAGGCCAAGCACGTAGAAGACTTGCGGCACAGCAATCTCTGCGGGATCCATGGGAGGCTACGGCAACGCGGTAGTCATCGATCACGGCAACGGCATCTCCACGTTGTATGCGCACATGTCGCAGCTGGGAACGTCGAGCGGAGCGTCCCTAAAGGCGGGCCAGCTCGTTGGCCACGTAGGAGCCACCGGCAACGTGACCGGCGATCATCTTCACTTCGAGGTGCGTGTCCACGGGAGCCCCACCGATCCGATGCAGTACCTTCCGTGAGCCTCCCTGAACATGTCTCCAACATTCCTTATTGGAGGTGGGCTCGGGAGCCCGCTACGGTGCAGTTTCTTTGTCCCCCGAAACTCTTAAGATGCCCGTTGAAACTATTCAAGAGTGAGGCCTTGGTGTATCTCGTCGTTTACCCTCTCCAGCACTCGTACCTGTTCGAGGTAGTGAACTAGTGGCAACCTCTTCGGTGGCGACCTCTGCGGCTCGGGAGGGCCTGTTCCGTAGACCCACGGCAACCACCGGTTGGTGGAGTTGGGTCACAACGGTCGACCACAAGAAGATCGGCATCATGTACTGCGCCACAGCGTTGATCTTCTTCGTCATCGGCGGCCTCGAGGCGCTTGCGATTCGCGCTCAGCTTGCGGTCCCCAATGGGACGACGCTGTCGGCCGAGACTTACAACCAGTTCTTCACCATGCACGGACTCACGATGATCTTCCTGGTCGTCATGCCTCTCGGGGTTGGAATCATGAACTACCTGGCACCGCTGATGATCGGTGCCCGCGACGTCGCCTTCCCGCGCATCAACGCATTCAGTTACTGGGTGTTCGTAGCGGGTGGGCTCTTCCTGTACTCCAGTTTCTTTCTGGGGGGAGCTCCGGATGGAGGCTGGTTCGGATACGCGCCGCTGTCCACCGAGTTGCCGGGCAACGGCATGACCTTCTACGCACTCGGTCTTCAGATCCTTGGCGTGGCCTCTCTTCTCGGAGCTGTCAACTTCATCGTCACGATCCTCAACATGCGCGCTCCGGGAATGACGCTCATGCGCATGCCGGTATTCATCTGGATGACGCTGGTGACCGCGTTCCTGCTGCTGTTCGCCATGCCGGTGATCGCGGTCGCGTTGTTCGAGTTGATGTTCGACCGGGTCTACAACGCCAACTTCTTCAACCCTGCGGCGGGCGGAGGCCCGGTGTTGCGGCAGCACCTCTTCTGGCTCTTCGGGCACCCCGAGGTCTACATCATGATTCTGCCCGCAATGGGGATCGTCTCGGACGTGCTCCCGACCTTCTCTCGCAAGCCGATCTTCGGATACGCGGCGATTGTATTCGCCGGCATCGCCATCGGCTTCATGGGCTGGGGTGGGTGGGCACACCAAATGTTCGCCGTCGGACTGGGTCCGGTTGCCAACTCGGCGTTCGCCTTGTCGACGATGTTCATCGCCGTGCCTACCGGGGTGAAGATCTTCAACTGGCTCGGCACGATGTGGAAGGGGGATCTGCATTTCTCACCACCGATGCTGTTCTCAATAGGCTTCGTCTCGATGTTCATCATCGGCGGCCTGTCCGGAGTAACGCACGCGATCGTTCCCGCCGACGCTCAGCAGACCGACACCTACTACGTCGTCGCTCATTTCCATTACGTGTTGTTCGGAGGCGCCACCTTCGGGCTCTTCTCCGGCATCTACTATTGGTGGCCCAAGGCATTCGGCAAGCTGCTGTCAGAGCGTATCGGCAAGCTTCACTTCTGGCTCATGTTCATCGGGTTTAACCTCGCCTTCGGCCCGATGCACATCCTCGGACTCGAAGGCATGCCGCGGCGCACCTACACCTATCCGGACGGCATGGGCTGGAACCTGTGGAATCTCATGTCAACCGTGGGAGCGTTCGTGATCGCAGTGTCGATCGCCATCTTCTTCGTCAACGTTGTGCTCACTGCTCGCAAGGGCCACGAGGCGGGCGCCGATCCGTGGGACGGCCGCACGCTCGAGTGGTCGATCCCTTCGCCCGATCCCGTGTACAACTTCGCCGAGGTTCCTGTGGTCAAGAGGCGCGACGATTTCTGGCACCGCAAATACGTGATCAAACCGGACGAATACGCGACGCCCATCGTGGCGGGAGGAGCGATCGCAGCCGATGAGCCTGACCAGGATGCGGGGCACGGCATTCACCTTCCGGCCCCCTCTAAGTTCCCTGCTCTTTCCGCGCCTGCTCTGCCGCTGATGGCTTTCGGTGTGATCTACAGCTGGCCGCTGCTTGCCCTCTGGGCCCTGTGGCTGCTGCTCGGCTTGTTTGGCTGGGTGCTTGAGCCCGCTGAGGTAGAGCATTAACGGGTCGATCGTCAATCGATGTGAGGGAGAGGAAAGGACTTTGTCCACTCGAATCAGCCAAGTCAGGACAGCGAGAAGGAGACAAGGTGGCGACAATTCTCGAAGGTTCATCGCGTGGTCGAAGCAAGGTGCTTCGGTTGAATGTCCTCTTACTTACTTGGCGATAGGCATGTTTGTGTGACTCCGGATTTCAGCAGTTAGGAAGCTAGATGACCGACACTCACGAGCACGGATCTGATCTGCGGCAAGCCCAACGGCGTGCGCTGTGGGTTGCCCTTGCCATCAACGGCGCCTATCTCGGTGTTGAGATCGTCGGCGGCATCGCCTTTAACTCGCTGGCGCTGCTGGCAGACGCCGGCCACATGCTGTCTGATGTCGTGGGCTTGGGTATCGCTCTGATCGCCCAAGGGCTGCTCTCGCGACCTGCCTCGGCGCGCCATACCTTTGGGTTCCAGCGGGCCGAGGTGCTCGGCGCACTCGCCAACGCGGTGACCCTCGTCGCGGTAGTCGGCTGGATCTTCTTTGAGGCGGCGGGGCGACTTTCCGATCCGGAACCGATAGAGGGCGCAGGATTGCTGATCGTCGCGGTAGTGGGTCTCGCAGTGAACGTTGTCAGCGCCGTCATATTGGCGAGAGCTCGGGGCCACAGTCTCAACATGCATGGTGCCTTTCTTCACATGGCCTCGGATGCGGCGGGTTCGGTCGCCGTGATTATCGCAGCGGTGGCGGTCATTGTCTGGGACGCGACCTGGGTCGACCCCCTCGCTTCCTTGGCCATCGGGTTGTTGATTCTGTGGGCGACTTGGGGCTTGTTGCGAGACACCGTGCACGTCCTGATGGAAGGTGCGCCAAAGAATCTGGACGCTGAGGAGGTCGAGGAGGTGCTTGCCTCACAGCCGAGCGTGGGCTCTGTGCACCACCTCCACATGTGGAATCTGGCGTCCGATACTCCGGCAATGTCGGCACACGTCGTCTTGCTAGAAGACGAATCTCTCCACCAGGCGCAGATAAGGGGTGATGAGCTGAAGGCGCTGCTTCACAAACGATTCGGCATCGAGCACTCCACGCTCGAGCTCGAATGCCATCCTTGCTTCGAAGTGGCGGAGGAGCGCAGCCGCCAATGAGGTCCGAGCCGCTGGTCCCAGCTCGCACCCTCAAAGAGCCGGACGTTGGCGGACAACGACGATTCCTCTTGACCCGGGCGCGGGTAATCTTCACGAGATGAAGCTGCTCCTGGCGCTCTTGCTGATAGCACTCCTGTTGTTGGTGGTCCTCCCGATCGGGATGGATCACATGGTTGACTGCCCTGCCTGCACGTCAGCCAGGGCCCACTTCGAACTCGAGCTCTGCGCCGGGTTCCTGTCCCTCATGGCGTTGATCGTGGTGTTCTCGAGCAGCCGCTTGCGCCTCGCTGAGCGGACTTCCCGTCGTTTCCTTCTCACTCTTTCCATCTTTAGACCTCCGCGCCTCACCTAGACGTTTTCGCGCGCCCATTCACGGCGCTTCGTCTAGTTGTGAGGAGGTACCTTGAGATCGTTAATCGTTTATCTGCCCGCATTGGCATGCGTGGCGATGATGCTGCTGATCTGCGTCCCGATGCTGTTCGGTCGAAAGCGCAGCGGCGATGAGGAGAACACCTCGAGAGACATCGCCGCTCTTCGTGGGGAGATCGCGAGGCTAAGAGCGGCAGAGCCACCGTCAGATCGGCAGGACGGACATGTTTAGACGTCGCCCCAGAGCGTCAACCGGCGGCTTGCGAACAGCCGTCGGAATTGCTCTAGTCGGGATTCTCTCCTTAACCGCCTGTAGCGGTGGGGGAGGATCCGATTCAGGAGAGCAAGAGTCGACGTCGCGCTCAATCGTGCGCAAATCCGCTCCGGAATTCGCCCTTCCCTCCGCGAGTGGTGGGCGCATCTCGCTGAGCGACTTCACGGGAAGGCCCGTGCTCCTCTACTTCAGCATGGGCCCTGGGTGAACGGGGTGCATCGCGCAGGTGGTCGACCTGCAAAAGGATCAGGCGTTCAAGCGCCTAAACGTTGAGCTGCTCAGCATCGCTACAGATCCAGTAAGTGCGTGGCAGAAGGAGGCCCAGGACAATGACATCTCCTCGCCACTGCTGAGTGACGAGGGAGCCAGGGTCTCGAATGAATATGACGTGATGCGCTGGCAGATGGGGGGCGAGCCCGGTCACACATTCGTGCTCGTCGATGGCGAAGGCGAGGTTGTATGGGTGCGCGACTACGGAGCCCCGGAGAATGGTGGTCTCATGTACGTAGACTCAAGCGTCTTGGTTCCGCAGCTCGAAGATAGGCTCGGTTAGCCGACCGTGCCCCTCGCTCTTGCTCTCGTCGCCGGAGCGCTGGCGAGCGTGAACCCATGCGGGTTCCCGTTGCTGCCCGCGTTCCTATCCTTCTACGTGGGAGCGGAGGAGGACGATCTGCCGCGCGCTCCTGCGCGCGTCGCGCAGGGCCTGCTCGTAGGGCTTCTCGTCTCGGCGGGATTCCTGGTGGTCTTCGCGGTTGTGGGCGTGCCGATCGCCTACGGGGTGACTCAACTCACCAGCGCGATCCCATGGGCCGGGCTCGCCATAGGAGTTGTGATGGTGGCAAGCGCGCTGGCCGGCCTAGCGGGTCGGGCTTTGTATCTCAGCCCCCGGCGAGCGCCGCAGGTGCAACGACGGAGGCGGCCGACCACCATGGTGTGGTTCGGAGTCGCCTACGCGGTGTGTTCTCTCGGCTGCACGCTTCCGATCTTTGTGGCGCTCGTGGGAGCCTCGTTAGCGACCGCGAGCGTGGTCGAGGGCGTCATCGTGTTCGGAGCGTACGGATTGGGCATGGCGACGATGTTGATGGCACTGTCGCTCGGGGCAGCCCTCGCCCGGGACGGGTTGGCGCGTCGCCTCAAGGGTCTGCTTCCCCACATGCAGCGCGTCGCGTCGGGATTGCTCCTGATCGCGGGGGCCTACCTCACGTATTACTGGGCGCGGGTCATCTGGTCGCCTCCAGAGTCGCTTGGCGGTGACCCTCTAGTGGGGGCGATGACCCGCTTCGCCACCCTGGTTCAAAGAGCCGCGGGCTCGTCGGGAGGCCGCACCGCGATGCTGGTTGCCGGCGGGGTGGTGGCGCTCGGCATCGGTGTAGCCATGTGGCAGTGGTCGGGCCAGGACCGGTCGGGTCCGGTGCACGAGTGACCGAGCCCATAGGCGATCACATCGCGCCCTCCCAGAGTTCTCGCCAAGCGAAGCCACGATGGTTTCGGATCCTGGTGACGCTCGTTCCCGCGCTCGCTTTCATCGGTCTCCTGTGGATCGCGCTCGCGGGGACCGGATCGCAAACCGAGTCGGGGAGCGGTGCTCCTAGCTTCGAGCTGCCTCTGCTCGACGGGAGCGGCGTTCTCACCGACGAGGACCTGAGAGGCAAGCCGGTGGTAATCAACTTCTGGGCATCGTGGTGCATCCCCTGTCGAGAAGAGGCGCCGCTGCTCGAGAAGACATGGCGCACCTATCGCGACAAAGGAGTCGCCTTCGTCGGGGTCAACATCAAAGACGCGGAAAGCGATGCCAAGCGCTTCGTCAGGGAGTTCGACGTCACCTATCCCACCGTGCGCGATCTCGACCAGCGCCTGACGCAGGACCTCGGCGTCAAAGGTCTGCCCGAGACGTTCTTCATAGACCACCGCTGGACCTTCTTCGGTGCCATCTCCGGCGACGAGACCGGTGACCAGCAGGGCACAGTCGTCTTGGGAGCGATCTCCGAGGATGAGCTGGTTTCGAATGTCGAGACCCTAATCAAACGAGCCCGTTCTGGGGTCGAGGCGAACCGATGAAACGACACAACATATCAACGGATGTTAGATTCTCTCCATGGATGATGATCGTTGCCAACTGCTCTGCCTGTCGCTTCCGGTGGCCGAAGGAATCCGGGCTCGACGACCCAACTCCGATGCGCTCGAAATTGCGGCTGCAAGAGCGCAGGCACTTGGCGATCCCACGCGCCTCATGCTCGCCGGGGCTCTGGCTGAGGCCGAAGAACTCTGTGTCTGCGACCTCGCCTGGATCTCCGAACGCGCCCAGAATCTCGTCTCACACCACCTGCGAACCCTCAAAGCGAGTGGCCTGGTGCGCTCCCGGCGCGCCGGCAAGATGGTGATGTACTCGTTGACCGACGAGGGCGTCGATCTCGTACGCCGGGTGCTCCGGAGCAACGAGGGAGTGACGGCATGACCGCTGACTGCTGCGACGATTGCGCTTCGTCCCCAGCGGAGAAGGGGTCGAAGGAGCAGCAGACCCGTCGTCTGAGAGACGTGCACGAGATCCGAGCGTCGGCACTCGCCGGGGTGGCCCTCATCATTGGCTTCGCAAGCGGCGCGGTGGGTCAGGAGGGCCTCGCGCTGGGCGCCTATGCCGCGGCGTTGGTGACGGGCGGATCGACCTTCATCCCCCAGTCTTCGCGGGCGCTCGTCAGGGGCAGGCTCAGCGTCGCCACGCTCATGACCATTGCTGCAGTCGGTGCAGTGATCCTGGGGGAGGTCGGTGAGGCCGCCACGCTCGCTTTCCTCTTCTCGATCTCGGAAGCGCTGGAGAGCTACGCCCTGACTCGGACTCGTCAGGGACTGCGTGCACTGCTCGAGCTCACTCCGCCCGAGGCGACCGTCCTCCAAGACGACGGGCAACTGTCGGTCGATCCGCAGCTATTGGAGGTCGGTCAGGTGATGCTGGTTCGACCGGGGGAGCGCATCGCCACCGATGGTTTCGTACGGTCGGGGCGGTCGGCCCTCGACATGTCTGCCATCACCGGCGAATCCGTGCCGGTGGAAGTTCAGCCGGGTGATGACGTCTACGCAGCTTCGATAAATGGACGCGGCGTCCTAGAGGTCGAGGTGACCGCCACGAGCGCGGACAACTCACTCGCACGCATCGTCCGCATCGTCGAGGAAGCCCAGGAGCGCAAGGGCAGGAGCCAGCGGCTTGCCGAGCGCGTCGCCCGGCCGCTTGTTCCCGGAGTGATGATCGTGGCGGCATTGATCGCGTTGCTGGGAAGCATCTTCGGTTCGCCGCTCGTGTGGATCGAACGCGCCCTCGTCGTGCTGGTGGCAGCCGCACCCTGCGCATTCGCCATCTCGGTTCCGGTGACCGTCGTTGCCGCGGTTGGGGCAGCGACCCGTGCGGGCGTTCTGATCAAGGGGGGAGTGGCTCTCGAGGCGTTGGCCTCGGTTCGGGCACTGGCGCTGGACAAAACCGGGACCCTTACCCGAAACGAGCCACAGGTCATCGAGGTGATTCCCGCCAACGGATTCAGCCAGGACGAGGTGCTGTCGTTCGCGGGCGCGCTCGAGGCCCGCAGCGAACACCCCCTCGCCAAGGCGATCCTGGACAAGGCTTCTCCGCGCGAGGAGGCCTCCGAAGTCGAGGCGGTCGCGGGAAGTGGTCTGATGGGCAAGGTGGGCGACGAAGAGGTTCGCCTCGGCCGCCCCGGGTTCATCGATGCACAGGTCCTCGAGCCCGACGTGACCGGGCTCCAGGATGCAGGGGCAACTGTCGTGCTCGTGGAACGATCCGGCGCGCTGTTGGGTGCTGTGGGCGTGAGAGACGAGCTTCGTGACGAGGTCTCGGATGTCGTGTCGGCGCTCAAGGGCTTTCCGCTCCGCCTTAGCAAGATAACGATGCTTACCGGCGACAACCAGCGCACGGCGACGGCGCTCGCGGACTCCGCGGGCATCGACGAGGTCGCCGCCGAACTCTTGCCCGAAGACAAGGTGAGGGCGATAGAGGAGTCGCAACGGCAGCATCCCACCGCGATGGTCGGCGACGGCATCAACGATGCTCCCGCTCTGGCAACGGCAAGCGTGGGGATCGCCATGGGGGCGGTGGGAAGTGACGTCGCCATCGAAGCGGCGGACGTCGCACTCATGGGTGAGGACCTTCACCACCTTCCCCAAGCGCTCCACCACGCTCGAAGGTCAATGAGCATCATGCGACAGAACCTCACGCTGTCGGCCTCGATCCTGCTTGTTCTCATCCCCCTTGCCGCGCTCGGAGTGATGGGCCTGGCCGCCGTAGTGGCGGTTCACGAGCTAGCCGAGCTCGTGGTAATCGGAAACGGCCTCCGGGCCAACTTAGGGCTAGCTAACTCTGGGATTAGAAGGGACTTGACTAACTGAGATATCAGGCCTAACTTTCCCCTCAATGATTGACGCACGGGAATCCCGAGCTGTGACCGCCTACCTGAAGGCTCTCTATTCCCTGGCTGAAGCGGCTCCCGGTAGCGTCTCGGGGACCGGGCTCGCCACCGATCGACGGGTGACGACCACGGCGATCGCCGAACGCCTCGATGTCTCCGCGCCCTCCGCAACCAACATGCTCAAGCGACTGGCGGCTCGAGATCTGGTGACGTACGAGCGCTACAAGGGTGCCTGCCTTACCGAGAAGGGACGCACCGTGGCGCTTGAGATCGTGCGCCACCACCGCCTACTGGAGACCTACTTGGTCGAGGCGCTCGGCGTCCCCTGGGAAGAGGCCCATGACGAGGCGGAGGCGCTGGAGAGCTATCTCTCCGAGACTCTCGAGGAGCGCATCTTCGCCGCGCTTGGTCGCCCTCGTTTCGACCCTCACGGACACCCGATCCCGGCCAGGGATGGTGCCATGCCGAAGACATCGCGCCGGTCGCTGTGGGATGTGAGCGACGGTGACGCCGCGCGGATCGAACAGGTGCCCGATTCGCATCCCGAAGCTCTTCGCTATCTCGCCGAGGCGGGCATTCTGCCGGGCGTAAGGGTCACGATCGTGAGCCGGGGACCGATCGGTGGTCCCTTGTTCGTGCGAGTTGAAGACAACGAGAACGCGCCGGTGGCGCTGTCCAAGGAGATCACGGAGGCGATATGGGTTCACTAGGTGAGTTGCTGTCGACGCGCAAGTGGCCGGGGCGCATCGACCGCCGCGGCTTCCTACGACGACTGGGCGCGACGTCCGCGCTCGGCGGAGCGACCTTGCTCGGCGGTCATGAGGCTCTACACGGTTCCGGATTGATGACTCATGCGCAGGCCCAGGACAGCGGAGGGGCTCAGGGCGGCCACGGCGGCAACGGCCACCTGGGCGGCACGGTGGGCCAGGTCAACAACGAGCGCAACGGCTTCGATCCGCACGAGATCCTCACCGACTTCGATCCGGGGGCGGTTTCGAGGGACTCGAGTGGCCACACGGTACGCGAGTACGAGTTCGTGACCACCGACAAGGAG
>WHSV01000072.1 GCA_009379915.1 Actinomycetota bacterium
ACCCCATCGGCCGAGAGAGGTCAATAGCCCAGAGCGAGCACGAACAGGGCGACGGAGATGATGAAGCCGACGATCCACGTTGGCTCGTTCTTCGGCGGACTCTGAGTGGGTTGCTGGGATTTCCCGTACTCGCTGACGACCATGAACAACCATGAACGTCCATAAAGGTCCACAGACCGAAATCGCAGGCGTGACAATCCGGCGGTGGACTCTCCTCCTCCAGGAGAGTTTCCGGTAACCGGCCGGAGGTGACTCGCTTACCGCACGTCTTGGCTCAATGCCAGTGACCTCTGACCTGACCCGTCCCTCCGGCCGGGACCGGACTAGCGGAAGTGACTTGATAGAAGGGTGCTCGAGACCCAACGCCTGCGTGTCCTCCCGCTGGTCACATCGTAAGTCGGCTGGCGAAAGGAGGCCAGGATGGGTGTGACGGTGGGGATCGATTGCCACAAGAGTCTCTTGACGTCGTTTTACGATCAGCTGCTGGAAGCTCTGGATGCGACCAAACATCCGATTAAGGTCGACATCGATACGTACGAGGAGCCCAAACCGAAATCTGGGGTGGTTGACCTCCAACCCTGGACCACCTTCGTCGTTCGTGTGGCGGAGGCGCCGGTGTTGGGACGCGCTCACGGCGTTCTTCTAGGGGAGATTCTTCACAACTTTCGTGGAGTGCTGGACCACCTTGCGTGGTCACTCGTTGCATCGAAGGGTCGAAAACGGCTTACGAGAGCGCAAGGGCGCAACGTGGCGTTCCCCTTGACGCGGACTCGCGCCAACCTTGGGCGTCGCTGGCATCAATGGTTGCCGGGAGTTGCTGAGGATCAGTTCTGGACTCTCTTCGACAGGTATCAACCATATCGACGGACGATCCAAGGTGTAGCCATGCGCCGTCTGCGGAACCTTTCCGACATCGACAAACACCGTGTGATCGTTCCAACCGTCGTTCTGCCCCAAGTGGGGGACCTGAATGTGCACTATGAAGGAGGCGAACTGATTAGCGTTCGGCAACTCATGAAGTTCGGGCAGGCAGCAAGACCGGGCCTGAAAATTATGTCTGTAACGCTTGCTGGTGGCCATCCCGGAGGACGGAAGGTCGAGCTCCAGGGAGTGATCTCGTCAATTCCGATCTTCACCGACGCCGTACTCCGATCCCCTAAGGGAACCTTGGGGTGTCGGTCGAAGGAGCACTGAACGAGATAAGAGATACCTGCGACGAGATCGTCGAAACGTTCGCGGCTGTTGTCCATTAGCCGCTCCTTCATCGGCTCCTATCAGCCTCGACCATCCACATCTTGCCCTGGTTCCAGAGGTTAGCGGCTCGCTCCTCGGCAGCCGCTTCCGCTGCGCGCCGCCGCTCGGCATACAGCCGTGCATCGGCTGAACGACAGCGTTTGCACCGCGAGGTTCTCCCGTCGCGGCTCGTCGCGCTGCGATGGAACTCTTCTGGAGGCTTAACGAGGTTGCATTTCGAACACGCCTTTGACGTCAAGGCAAAACCGCCTAGAGAGTCCGGGACCTGGGTGCGGTCGGGGCCGAGATACACATGGAGCCCCTCCCCGCCCGGAAACGACTGACCCATGTTTGACATTCCTTTGACATTCTCAGTTACCTGTCCCACATGGACGTCCGATTGAGCGCTACGCAGATAGGGGCTCTGGCCGCACTGGTTCTAACTGTGGCCTTGCTCTACGTCGTGCGGCACCCGCTAAGAGCCTGGATCGTCAGCCACCTGAAGGACCATGAGGTGTTCTGGCGGGTTAGGCGCCGCTATCAGAGTTGGGTATTTGCCGTAGCTAGGGCGCGGTATCGGTCGCGATTCAGTCGCGAGCGGTCGAGGGAAGCCGCTCGTGTCTCGCTTGCGTTCTTAAGGAAGGCGACGCTGGGGGTGGTTGCGGCGACCATTTCCGTCGTCGCGTGCTATCTAGTCGAGGATCTGGCTCTTGACTTCCTTCGTCAGAGCGGGTGGAGTCGGCGTTACCTGCCCTGGTTTGTGGAAGTTGCGAACCGGAAGGTCCTCGTCGATGCCACGCTCTACAGCACGCTCGTCGCGGCCTCGATTGGCGTGCTTGGCGTCTTCATCGCCCTGTTCGTTAGTGCCTTGGCGACATCAGCCGAGCCTTTGTCCGGGCGAGTGTCGCTAGTAGCCCGCAGACTGCTCCTTAAGGATCCGCAGGTTGGCGTTATCGCGCGGCTCTTCTCATTCAGCGTGACCTTTGGGATTCTTTTGCTCCTGCTGCAAGCGGGGGGAGTCCGATCATCGCTACTCGGTTTGTCGGTAGTCGCGTTTCTAACCGCGCTCGCAGTATTGGTGGCGGCGCGGCTAGTGCAGGGAGGGTTCTACTTCGTAGATCCCTCTCGACTCGTATTTGTGCCCCTCAGTGAGATCGAGCGGTCTGCTCGTCGAGCGACGTCTGGTGGCTTTCGGTTTCTAGATCCTAGTTTTCAGGCCCACTACAGAGAACGGGCGAACGCGAGCCTTGATGACGTAACGGTGCTCTGGGAGGGCGAGCTGCAGGGACCCACCGTGCAAGATCCCAATCTCGCCGCCCTGGGACGCGCAGTGATGAGCCTTCTACCGGAATATGTGGGACTCAAGCGACAGATGCCAACCGAGAGCCACTGGTATGAACGTCAACCGAGGCACCAGGAATGGTATTTGGCGTCGCACGCGGAGATTCAAGTCGCGGCAGCAACAGAGACGCCATTACAGCCAAAGCTTGAGCCGAATCCTTTTTGGATTGAGGACGCCATCGTCAGGCTTGGCACCTCGTCGATCGACAGGTCAGTCCGCGAGGGAACGGGCGTCGCGGCTTCCGAACTTCTCGGTTACCTCTCACGATTTATTGAGTTACAGGGCCGCGAATGGGAGTGCGAACAGGGCGTCAAATGGCTGGAATCGATTTCGGCCCCCGTATCTGAGGCACTGCGAGACTGGGTACCAGATCCCAGCAAACCGTCACTCA
Organism: Actinomycetota bacterium; assembly: GCA_009379915.1. Lineage (GTDB taxonomy): Bacteria > Actinomycetota > CADDZG01 > CADDZG01 > WHSQ01 > WHSV01. The sequence continues at coordinate 2,967 of WHSV01000072.1, forward strand.
CTGATGACTACCGCCTCTCGATGGTCGACAGCATTGGCCTGCTACCGATCGCTCTCCAACTTGGAATGTTTCAGCGGGCTAGGGAGATGACAGTTGCTTCCGTATGCGAAGGTGTGCGACGACTCCGATGGAAGACTGATATCTACTCCCTGAACCTTCCCCTTCGTGGACGCAAGACTCTGGAAGAGATGCGGATGGCGCGCGACTTCGAAATTCGGAGTGATGGCGAAGTCACAGCCACTTGGTATTTCCAGCAGCTCGTACTGCGTGCACTGGAGTATCAGCTTGAAGCCGCACTTCAATCACTCGCCGAGCTACCGACCACGTTCTATAAGAAGCAGGCACAAGAGGCATTCGAGGCAAACCGCGTTCTTCTCGCAGCTATCACCCTTACTCGAGGAGTTGAGTATTGCCACAAGTTCCTAGCGAACTTTGAGGACATCGAACGATTCGTCGCCGATGCCTCGGCGAAGCATGTTCTAAAGGACCTTCCATCACCAACGTGGGATCTCGAGGGTTTGAAGAGCAGCTTGGTCGCGGTACGGCTTGAGCTGCTTGAGTTTCTATGCAAGTGCATTCCAGGCCTTGCAGTGCAAGAACGACCAGCAAACTGGCCTGACTTTTTCGGCCGTACCGTGCATACCGCCGGCGACCTCTGCATCCAAGCGGCGTTCGACTTGCAGCCCCAGACGATCGCCAGAATCTTTCGCCTCTATCTCGTGGGCGTACTGTCGGTTTACGAGAAGTTGCGGCAACAACTCAGCGATTACGACCCGCAAGTCGCAGTTACCTGGATGACCGAGCCGCTCATAGATCTGCTGGACGTATCTGGTTATTGCTTCTTGATGTCCGAGATGGCCCAGGACGAGTCGTTGTGGGTGCCTGTCCGTGGGGCGTGGACTTCATATCTTGACTCTGTTGACCGACCCCAGACACTTAACTACCTCGCCACAGTCATTCGACTTCATGAGTCTCAGTTCGGGATCCATCCCCGAGCTGTATGGAGAACCGGCTGGAAAATGGCTGTCGATCGCAAGCTCGAGGAAGTACCCCAAGAATACGAGAATGGCGGCTGGATGCCTCATCAAGTACCCAAGCATGAGAGTCCCCTGGTGAGAGTGTGCGCTCGAGAGGCTCCGATGGGGTCGATGTATTCAGGCATGGATATCTTCGTCGACCTCTATTTGTCTCAGTTGCCAGAGGCCGCCGGGCTGGAATTTCGGACGCGATATCGATTGATCGACAGCCTCGATCACCCGGCCGGACGAGAGGAAGACGTCGTCGCGCTCATTCGGCGGGCGACGGGACAGGACAACAATGGAACGTAAGCACCTCACTTGGAACCGGCAGAGTGCGGACTGGACACCCAAACATCGCTTTCCTCTCGCGTCAGAAGTCCACATGTTCATTGAGGATCTGAGGTTGTTTCTCATCCCGTATGAGCTCCCGAACGGGGACGAGAGGAATCAACCGAGGGTGGAGGTTGAGACAGACGAAGATCGCGCTGCGCTCGCCGTTCTCCTCAATGTCCACGACCATCGCGATCTAGACGATGGCGTGACTGACTTCATGAGGAATCTCATATGGTCGTTGGGGTACGAGGGTCGAGCGGTCCACGAGATTTCGCTAAGCCAAAGCGACGATTCGGAGGAGAGGCGCTTTCATCGACTCTTTCTCCTTCCGTCCGGGCCCTTACTCCGGGTCGGGGGACGGTACTTGCAGTGGGTTCCTTCCCACGCGAGAGAGTCGCGAGGGATGTGGATGTCTATAGATGGCGATCGAATCTGGGACTTACGAATCCCACGGAGCCTCGGTAGGCCGGTCCGGCAGAAGCGAACCATTCGGAGGCTCGCGCGCCTCTCACTTCCTGCACCTGAGTTCGCGGTTAGAGACCTACAGAAGGCCTCCCGGGCGGGCTATGACTTTCAGGTGTACTGGCGCGAGTCGGAGATCGCCACGGCTCGTGCGACAAGGACTTGGGGCTGGTCTGGCAGATGGGCATGGCGAGATTTTTCGACCGAGTATTTTCAGTTCTACCGAGAGGTGAAGTTCCGTCGAAGCCTCGCTGTGCTACGGAACCATCTTGTAAGTGAGATGAATGATCTCTTCCTTCGCCTAGGGATCAGGGCCAGGATGCACCTGGAGCGCAAGACTCCAGTTGCAGACTTCGATGCGGGCCTGGAGCGGCTGGCCTCAGGGGACTGGGATTTCGCACGCTTGCGTGAGGAGGGTCTCACTTCCTGAGTAGCTAAGAGATGGAGAGATAGGAAGCGAGGGGCGTCTATCTGGATCGCGGCCTGAGGCTTGTGACGCCGGCCTTAGCTTCGGCGGCCTGCCGCGAGATAGCCTCCTGTTTCACTTTCTTGTAGTGGGCCAACTGGGGGGTCGGCAGGCTCCTAGCTGAGACCATTGTCGGTAAGCGGTCGCTCGTCGCTGGCTGCGCGCGGAATTGGCAACCCATTGGCAACCCGCGATTCAGGAAGAGATCGGAGAAGCGATGAAGAACCCGGGCCAATCAGAAAGCAGGCTGCCTCGCTGACCTGCACAAAGGGGTGCAGTCAGGCTCACTCAGGAATAGTCAGGATGGTGTGCTCATAACTTGAAAACCGTTGCCCGCAAGGGCTTGTGGGTTCGAGTCCCACGCCCTCCGCTACCTCTGAGCAGGTCTTTTGTCGATGAACGTACGTTCGATGTTTCCACAAGAGCCTCACGAAAAGGCCGAATTGCCAATCTTTTGCCAATCCGCAGTAGCGGCCGGACAGTGGCGACCGGAGAGCAGCGACCGATGCCGACAGGGATGGCGCGACCTGGCCGAGTTGTCCGCATAAGACCGAGCTCGCCCGGCAGACCGAGCGGGTCGGGTCCGGCCGACCACCGGGCCCCCGCGAAACGCACGTGAGCGAGCAAACCGTTCCCTCGGCCCTCCGCGAGAGAATGTCGGAGAGTATGGTCAGAATCCGAGGATTGGAGTAACCGAGGCCCCATAATCAGCCCGACCGGTGTGCGAACAGGAGATCAGTAGCATGCCCACGCCCGACCAGCTGCGCCTCATGGCGCTATGCAGGATCCCCGACCTCAGCTGGTATCTCGTCGCGCGCGAAGCGCAGAAGCCGGGGGGCCTGGATCGGCTGCTCTCGATCCGGGCGACGAGTCCCGCGGTCCGGGCAAGAGAGCTACGGTCTAACGGGTCAGGAGTGTCTTTTGGAAGCCGGAATACTGGCGACGGTCCGCTTGCGGGCTTGCTCTGGATCTCTCTCATTCCATCACCCCCTTCAATGCCTTGTCCGGCTTCGCCGGCGATCTGAGTCTCCAGATCCGCCATGTGAGCCTTGGCAACGTCATCGATCGACACCCCTTCCTCGATCGAATGCACATCCAATGAACAACGGCATTTGTCCTCCGATCTCTGGCGCCGACCCAACAAGTCAGAGGCTAGAGAGGAGGGGCGTGCGGGGCATCGGGAGAGTTCCCTATGTTGGGCGGGACGATCCCTAGGTTTGTGTTTGTAATCGCCGACGTTCACAATGGGCTCATGGCAGGGACCATTCCAAGCGCCACGGACTCGCTTGCCGGCGTAGAGGTGCTCGAGCGCTCGGCGTTCGTCGTGGCGCTTGACGAATGTCTAGCCGAGGCGGCCGGGGGCCGCGGACATCTCGTTCTCATGGCTGGCGAGGCCGGTATCGGCAAGACCCTTCTCGCACGGCGCTTCTGCGAGGGCCACCGAGGGGACGCGCGCATCCTGTGGGGTGCATGCGACGGCCTGCGCACGCCGCGACCCCTGGGGCCGCTCGTCGACATCGCCGCGGCAACGCGCGGTCCCCTTGAAGAAGTCATCGAGCGTGGTGGCGAGCCACCGGAAGTATTCGCCACACTCGCTGACGAGCTGCGGGCAACGAGACCCACGATCGCCGTCGTCGAGGACATTCACTGGGCCGACGAGGCGACGCTCGACATCCTGAGGTTGCTCGGCCGCCGTGTCGAATCGACCCAGGCGCTGGTGATCGCGACTTATCGGGACGACGAGCTCGACCGCGCCCATCCACTCCGGATCGTCCTCGGCGAGTTGGGCACCGCGGCTGGTGTGCGGCGGCTCGAGTTGCCGCGGCTCTCCCTGGACGCTGTCAAGAAACTCGCCGACCCCTATGCGGTCGACGCCGCTGATCTCTACCGTAAGACCATGGGTAACCCCTTCTTCGTGACGGAGGTGCTCGCCGCCGGTAAGGTCGAGCTCCCTTCGAGCGTGCGCGACGCCGTGCTCGCCAGAACCGCTCGCCTGAGTGCGACCGCGCGCGACCTCCTTGAAACGATTGCGGTCGTAAAGCCGCGCATCGAGATGTGGCTCTTGGAGGCGCTTGCCGGAGACAAGATCGGCCATCTCGACGCGATCCACGCGGCGGGCATGCTCCGCTACGAAGGGCGGGCGGTGGGGTTCCGAAATGAACTGGCGCGCCTCGCGATCGAGCACTCGATCAGTCCCCACCACAGCGTCACCCTCCACCGACAAGCGCTAGCAGCGCTCCGAGATCCTCTCGTAGGAAAGCCCGATCACGCGCGACTCGCTCACCACGCAGAAGCTGCGGGAGACACTGAGGCGGTGCTCGAGTTCGCGCCGAAGGCTGCTGCGCAGGCGGCTGCGGTGGGCGCGCATCGCGAGGCGGCCGCGCAGTACGCACGGGCCCTCGAGTTCGGCGACGGCCTGCCGCCACAGGAGCGGGCCGAGCTCCTCGATCTCCGCTCCTACGAATGCTTCCTGACGGACCAGTACGGAGAAGCAATCGAGGCACTGCAGCACGCGATCGAGCACCACCGCAACCTCGGCGACCGGCGCAAGGAGGCGGACTCACTGCGCGCGCTATCGCAAACTCTCTGGTGTCCCGGCCGGACTGCAGAAGCCGAGAAGGCCGCGAGGGAGGCCGTGGCCTTGCTCGAGCCGCTTCCACCCGGCCGCGAGCTCGCCATGGCCTACAGCAATCTCTCAGTGATCTACAAAGATGCGGACGATGCAGAGGAGGCCCTCGCCTGGGGTACCCGCGCGCTCGAGCTAGCTCAGCGTCTCGATAACACCGAAATCGTCATTCACACCCTCGTCACCATCGGCGCGGTGAATCTCCTGTCGAACGCGCCCGAAAGCACGGAGAAGCTCCAGCACGCCCTCGAGCTCGCGGAACGAGCAGGGCTCAAGGAAGAGGTGGGACGGATCTTCGTCCAGCTCGCCTGGGGGGCCGTTCGACGTCGTTTGCACGCGCTCGCGAACCGCTACGTGGACGCGGGTGTCGATTATTGCAGCGAGCGCGGACTCGAGGTGTTCCGCCTCTATCTGCTCGCATTCCGTGCCCGCTCGGAGCTCGACCAAGGGCGCTGGGCGGAGGCCCTTGACTCGGCGGCGCTCGTTCTCCGTATTCCGCGCACCTCGACGGTCCCCCGCATAAACGCCCTCGTGGTGCTTGGGCTCGTGCGGGCCCGTCGCGGAGATCCAGAACAATGGGTTCCCCTCGAGGAGGCGCGCGCGCTGGCCGATCCGTCCGGTGAGTTGCAACGGATGGCACCAGTTGCGGCGGCGATGGCCGAGGCCGCCTGGCTCGAGGGCCGGCCGGACGTCATCCCTGAGGTGACCGAGACCGCGCTCGACCTCGCCGTTCGGCGGCGTGCCTGGTGGATCGTCGGGGAGCTCGCCTACTGGCGCTGGCGCGCCGGCATCGAGCAGGAAGTTCCGGCGGGCGCGCCAGCGCCTTACGTGCTCCAGATGGCCGGCAACTGGTCGCGTGCTGCCGAGTTGTGGATGGAGCTCGGGAGCCCCTACGAGGCCGCACTCGCGCTCGCTGACGCGGACGACGACGACGCCCTCCGCCGCGGCTTGGGCGAACTGCAGCGACTCGACGCCCGGCCCGGGGCGGCGATGGTCGCACGCCGCCTGCGAGAACGGGGCGCGCGCGGCCTGCCGCGCGGGCCACGTCTTGCGTCACGCCAAAACCCCGCCAACCTGACTCCGCGGGAACTCGATGTCCTTGCGCTCGTCGTGAAGGGGCTCCGCAACTCGGAGATAGCCGAACGCTTCTTCCTGTCCGAGAAGACGGTCGACCACCACGTCTCAGCGATTCTCCGCAAGCTCGACGTCAGAACACGCACCGAGGCCAGCGCCGAAGCCTCACGGCTCGGGGTCGTCTTCAAGGATCGGTAACCGCGTGCCCCAATATGGGGACACCTCCCGATGCGCGCGCTACGTCGCACTCCTACCCTTCGAAATGAGCGCGGATCGCGGTGAGGTAAAGGAGGGTAGTTGTGCACGAGACCTACCGCATGCTGGGCAAGCAGCACGAAGCCGATCTCGAGCGGGAGGCCAGGAAGTTCCATCTCGCGGCGGCCTTGCGCCCGTCCGGGCCAGCCCCGCCGCCGCCCCGGGTCGCGGCCAAGATTTCGCGGCGGACGTGGGGTTTCGTTTGTTCCCGTCTTGCCGCGCTCTTTCGGTGAGCTCAATGGACTGGCCGCCGATCTGGAGTCATCCAAGAAGCGACTTCCTCGATAGCAGTCGCGCTTCGGCACCGGGCTCAGCGCCCTATGCGCTCGGCGGCGGCTACGTGAACTTCACATCCCACGACGATCAGGCGCGGGCTCCCGCCAATTACGGCCGGAACCACGACCCCTCGTGGAAGTCAAGCGTCGTTACGATCCTGGCAACCTATTCCGCCTGAACCAGAACATCGACCCCGCTCGTGTTCCTCCAAGGGTCCATTGGCGATGGCGACATCGATTGGCAAGCTGTGGTGGGGCACCTGACCAGCCGGTTCACCTGCCACCTGCCGAGCATGCGGGGCCGTGGCCTCAGCGGCGACCACCCCGACCTCAGCTTCGGTCGGCTCGTTGACGACTTCCTTGCCTACGTCGACAGCATCGGGGAACCAACCGGACTGGTGGGTTGGTCCGCCCCGTTTGCACTTGTCGCGGCGGCGCAGTCCGACGCCGTAGACGCCGTGGCCTACTTCGAGTCTTCGATGCTGAGCCTGATAGACGAGCAGGAGCAGGCGGCTGTCGGCGACATCCTCGCCCGCACGGGCGAACTGACCGCAGAACGAAGGTTGGCCGATGCGGCTCGCGCGTTCGCTCGTTTCGCCTTCGACGACGACGAGATCGCCGTGCTCGAAGACACCGGCTACCTCGAGGCCGCAGGGCGCTACGTCCCGAACCTGCTCAACCACCTCCAGCAAGTAATGGAGCAGGGAGACCCCATCGCCGATCCGGCCGTGCTCGGCGCGATCTCCGTTCCGGTGTTGGTGCTCCACGGATCGGACACCAAGCGACTCTTCGCCGCCAGCGCGCGGGCTGTGACCGACCGCGTCCCCAACGCCCGGATGCAGGAGATCCCCGGCGCCGGGCACGCCGGCCCGCTGACCCATCCCGAAGCACTCGCCGAGGCACTCACCGAGTTCTTCTCGTCAGCCCAGCAGCCGGCCTGACCCTGCTCGCCTGCGCGAGCCCTTCGGACCGTGGCTCGGTGATCCGGCTGGTCGGAGCTGTCCTCGCCGAGTAAGACGACGACTGGGACGAAGGCCGCCGCTACCTCGGCCTCGACGTACTGGCCAAGTCCCGACTCGCCCTCATCCACACCCCCCACCGACGACCACGAGAAGGAGGACCTGACCCCGCAGCACTCCCTGCCTAGCGTGCTGTCACCGGATCACGCAACGGACGTCGTCGTACACCACGTCCCCGGGATTGGCCGTCGTGACCTCGTTGCGAGGAAAGGCTCTCGCGAACCCAGTGAGGAGAATCGCCTTGTCACGTAAGTCGACGGTCGCTTCTGGGCGAGCAGGCGCATGGCGTGCTCGCGTGTGGCGGGTTGACCGGGTCGGCCGAGGGAGTGGAGCCGGGACTTGCGTACGTAGAAGGTCCTCTTCTCGGCGACCGGCTGGTTGCTCGGGATGCCGTCCACGACGTTCACGAACACACGGCCGACCCGGTAACACGCCATCCAATGCGTGCAGCGCACCGCTGATGAACTCGACACCGCGCACGAACACGCCGCGCACCTCGCCGCCACCGAACAAGCGACCCACAATCAAGACCCATCGTCGCACGGGATTGGCAATTTTGCCGGTCTCAAGAACGCACTGCGTTTCGCCCCACTGATCTGCACGAATTCTGGCCCCTTTGCCAATCCTCCGATCAGGACGTGATCGGAGGAGCCAGGATGAAGCAGGCCCACTCAGGAAGCTGGATGCCCGTTAATCTGCTCAAATAGGTCCAGTCAGGCCCGTGCAGTAAGAGTCAGGGCGCTGTGCCTATAGCTTGAAAACCGTTGCCCGAAAGGGCTTGTGGGTTCGAGTCCCACGCCCTCCGCTGAAAATGGGCCTTTGACCTGGGATTTCGCGGCGTTACATTACAGCCTCCCCATTAAGCACGTTGACATTGCCAATCCTTTGCCAATCCGCAACGGTTTTTCCTACCGCCCCAGCAATTCGAGGGGCATGTACTGAGACCGCGGCTGCATCTCTGCCACCTATGGCACGGATTTGCGCGTCAGGAAGTCCGATCTTGATAGGGCGCCCCCTCCGCCCTGTCCGTCGGCTCGGACTTACGGTTTGAGCCCGTCGTGGACCTCAAGTCCAGGAAGAACACGGAGATCCCTGAAAGGTCCCTGTGTCGCAAAGAACGACCCGCGCGCCGCGACTTCGATAGCTATGGAGATCGAAGTCTTCTCCAGGAGGTAGAGCCCCCCTTGCGCGGGTCGGGGGGCCCTTACCTTGTTCAACCTATGCCGCGGGGCAGCTCACATTCGGGTTCCACATCGCAAACGTGCCGGCGGGGTTGTGCTTCCAAACCCACGCGTGGAGCGAGTAGAACGGCGGTAGACCGTAGCGGTTCGGGGCATCCGTGGGGTCGAAAGTCTTTCCGAAGAGCGACGGCGGTGAGGTATGCGTCGCGTCCCAGGCATCTTTGAACACGACATACTCGAGCGCGACGAGGCGGAGCCGTCCATTCGCCTCGGGCTCGTAGACGAGTGCCTCTGGTGTGGCCGCGTTGACGGCGCCGTCATCTACAAGACCACCGTTGACGTAGTGGATGCCCATCGCGCCCATCCCCGGCGCGTCGATGCACGCGATGCCGGCGGCATCGGTGAAGAGTCCATACCCGGCATCCAGAGCCGAGGTGATCCTATGGTAGCCGGCCGTTGCTGCTCGAGCAGCAGCCAGTTCGTTGGGCCCGGCTGTGGCGGATCCCGATACTCCAAACACTGCAAGCATTACCGCTGCAATTGCGATGACACGTTTCATGGTTATCGTCCTAACTCTCGTTACTCACTTCATTTCGATTGCCGTCCGCTACGAGCCTTCTTGCACCTCGTGGATCTCTTCGGCCACCAGACCGTGGGCCTCACGGTGAACGGTGGCGGCCGCGTCACCGGACGGCGCCTCGACCAGGCAGAAGACCTTTCCCTCCGGCGCGCTGACCCAGTAGCGCAGATACCTGACGTCGTATTTGTCCTGGGTCTTTAGGTCCGCCATGTGCGCCTTGGCGACATCCTCGATCGAGACGCCTCCCTCGATCGTGTGCACATCCATGAAGAGTGGCATGCCATCTCCTTCCCGGTCGGTCCGAATGTGCTGGGAACGATAGGGGCCGGGAGACCCTCCGGCCATCGGGAGCAACCCCCAAGTTGGGATCGAGCGACCCCTATGTTTGGTGGAGGAGCCCGGCGCGTACAGCCTCACTCGCGGCTGCAAACCGAGACCCCACACCGAGCTTCGCCAGGATGGACGTCACGTGGTGCTCGACGGTTTTGTCCGATATGAACAGCCGGCTCGAGATCTCGGCGTTCTGGAGGCCCTCCGCGATCAAAACGAGAACGTCGGTCTCACGAGGCGTCAGACTGAGCGGACTCGACCGAGTTGCCGAGCGAGGTCCTCGGGGGATGCCCTTCGCACCGAGGCGACGCATCGCACGCCGGACCCACGCCGCGGGCGGCTCGGCCCCGAGTTCGAGAAACGTCCCGAGCGCTCGCCGAAGCGCCGCCTCGTCTCCGGACTGTGCGCCTGCCAGCGCCGCTTCATAGGAACATCCGAGCGCGAGCCATGCACCTTCGGCTCCCACCGGGTCCCCGGACAACTCACGGGCGTAGGGCGCAGGCAGGTCGCCGGGGTGGTCGACGAGCGCCTCGCATCGTTGCAACCACACCCCAAACGCGCCGATAAGGCCCGGATGCCCCAACGCCAGCACACGCTCGTAGACCCGAAGAAGTTCCTCGGCGCCCGCATCCGGGCGGCCGGCAAGCCAATTGGCCTCGGCGCGGAGGAGGCTCACAAGCGCGATCCAACCGATCTCTTCAGTACCCTCGGCCGTCTGAAGCATTTGGTCGAGGAGGCCCCCGACCTGAGGTTCGCCGCGGCGAACCTGCACGCAAGCAACCGGAATGAGGAGGTGCAGACGGTTGATCGGCGACACTGGCCGCTGAAGCGCCGAGTTGCAAAGCGAGACCGCTTCGTCCCATCGCCCCATCAGTACGAGCCACTCGCCCCGCGACGCGTTCAGACAGGCCCCGAAGGTTCCCATGTCGTTGCCCTCGCAGTAGGGCATCCCGTCGAGGTAATACCGATCGGCCTGAGCGAGCCGAAAGTCCTCGACGGCTACCTGATGGAGGTTCGTGTACGCGCGCGCGGCGTGCTCTTCGAGTCCCGCCTCTAGGGCGACCTTCAGCGACCGCTTCAGATGACCCCAACCGTCCCTTCCGACATTCAACATGGTGCAGCCAAGCGTGTTGAGAGCATGGGTCAGGACCCCCGGCTCCTGTAGGTTGTCGGCGAGGCTCACCGCATGTTCGGCGAGCGAGATGGCGTCCTCGGTGCGGCCATTAATCATTCTCTGCTGTGCGAGGTTGGCGTAGGCCCACGCCACCTCCGGCCCCGGCGGGAGCGGCTCAAGGACGGCCAGCGCTTCTTCCGCGGCGCCGTCGGCTTCACGTCCCCGGCACAACCGCCACAGCGAACGCGACAGCCATCTCAGGTTGTCTCCGACCCTGAGGTCGTCTCCCAGCCTGCGGCGCAGATCCAGTGCGGCGCGCCGCACTTCGACGGCCTCCTCCCAGCGGTCGAGCAGTGACAGCTCGTACGCGAGATCTTCGTGCAGTGACGCCCGCTCAGCCGGGTCGGAGTTGTCGGCGAAGCGCCGTGCTCTCTCGTATTGCGCCACCGCCTCTCGGTGAGAGGCGAGCCTCGCTGCCCTCTGGCCGGCTTCGCGGGCGTGTCTAAGGGCGGCCCCGGCGTCTCCGGCCTCTTCCGCGTGATGTGCCAATCGGGCATGATCGGTCCCGGCCGTCTTCTCCAGAGCCCTCAGCGCGGCGGCATGCAACCGTGCTCGCCGGTGCGCCGGAATCGAGGCCTCCTGTGCCATCCGGGCGAGCTCATGCCGGAACCTGTAAGCGCCGGCATCGGACACGAGCGTGCCGGAATCGAGACAGTCGTCAAGCGCCGCCGCCGCCGGTGCCATCACCGCCTTCAGCAGCCATGGCTCGGCGGGGACACCGATCACCGCGATCGCTTCCAGCGTGCGCCGGGAGCCCGCTGGCAGCCGCGCCACTCGAGCCATGGTGGCGTCGCGGACGGTGGGTGGAACGGTCCCGGAGGGCATCGATAGTGCTTCAGTGACGAAGAACGGGTTTCCCGCGGTCAGCCGATAAAGCTCCGCTGTGTCCAGGTCTCCGCCGGAAGCAAGCGTCCGCACCGCCTCCTCTGTGAGCGGCGGAAGCGAGATACGTCGTGTGGATCGCAGCCTCGCTACATCACCTATCACGATCCGAAGCGGGTGTTCCTCCCCGATCTCGTCGTCGCGGTACGTGACGATGAGTAAGGTCCTCTTCGAGGCGACCCTGCGACCGAGATAGCGGAGCCAATCGAGCGTTGCATCGTCTGCCCAGTGGACGTCCTCCACGACCACGATCGAGAGCCCCGAGGGAACGTCGACGACCCTGAGGAATGTCGCGAATAGATCCTGCCGCGAGGCGTCGCTCGTGGCCAGCGCCTTCAGCTCGACGCCGGTCGTCTCCGCGATGTCGAACAAGGGACCGAGAGGCCGCGGCGTGAAAGCGCCGTCGCAGGCTCCCCAGAGCAATTGAGCATCGCCTGTGCGGCGGCTGAATTCTTCGACGAGTGCGGTCTTGCCGATACCTGCTTCGCCGGCTACCAGCACAAGTCGGCCATTCCCCCCTGCCGCCTCCTTGGCGTATTGATCCAGAGATTCAAGGAACGCCGCCCGCTCGAGCAGAGACATAGCCGGATTCTAGGTTCCGGCGGCGAAGCCTGGAAGGCCCTTCGACCCGCAACCCCCGTGCCAGCATGGGGAAAACGGCCACCTTCCACCGAACGTCCCCTCTCCGGAGGGATGCGACGCGACCTGGCATGTTCCGCGGGTCCTTAGCTCGGCTTCTCGTCTGCGAGGGACCACCTTTGTGATTGCATGCGGGAGCCGTTGACCGGGCATTTGGCTGCAGCAAAGGGATATGAAGCCAACTCTGGCGAGGACTAGACGTGGTCTCTGTTAAAAGGGTCACCTTCGTGCCGACCGCCTCGACGACCCCTGCCACATCGAATCCAGGGATCCTCCTTCTCGGCCCGCGGAGTCCGAACCCGATCCGGAAGACGTACGGCACGCC
>WHSV01000007.1 GCA_009379915.1 Actinomycetota bacterium
AGTGGGGGGTTTCACCAGACAAATCACCACGAGTCGGGAACACCTCGCTACCGAAGCTCCCAGACCGCTTTTCTCCTCACACGCGTTTTCACACGTCGTCGCACGAAGCTGTCTCTGTCAGCACGGGTTAAGGAAAGATAAGGAGAGGAACATGGCAGCCAAGGCCGAGACCCTCAGGATCACCGTCCGACCCAACACCAGCAAGGGTGCAATCGTCGCTCGCTTCACCATCGCCGCTCGGAATTGGGCGCGCAGGGGCCAGCTCGGCTCGACCTCGACCTCGGAGATGCGGGGTTACACGGGAGCTCGCTGACCGCATAATCGATCCCACATGACGCAACTTACGATCCAGCTGCTGGGGCGCCCCAGCCTCGAGCGAGACGGAGCGCCTGCACCTCCCCCTAAGGGGAAGAAGGTGTGGGCGCTGCTCGCGTACCTGATCCGCTCCGAGGCCCCCGTATCGCGTGGGCGCCTTGCCTCGCTGTTGTTCGCCGACGCCGACGATCCCCTGGGGACGCTGCGCTGGAACCTCGCGGAACTCAGGCGCCTGCTGGGCATGAAAGGCATCCTGCGGGGCGAGCCGATCGAGCTCCACTTGCCCACGGATACCCAGGTAGATCTCGAGCGCGTGATCCACGGAACGTGGCGCCAGGCCATGTCGGTGCCTACGATCGGTGACGCGTTCCTCGAAGGACTGACCTTCCCGACCTGCCCCGCGTTCGAGACGTGGCTTCTCACGGAGCGAAGACATCTCGCGAATGCCTCGGCCGGCGTCATGCGTGAAGCCGCGCTCGGCCGCATCGCGGCGGGCGCCCCGGCCGACGCCGTGAAGCTCGCGCGCAAACTGGTGGAAGGCGACCCGCTCGACGAGTCCTACCAAGCGCTCTTAATCCGCAGCCTTGCGGCCTCCGGGGATCGTACTGGCGCTAAGGCGCAGCTCGAGGCCTGCCGCGCTCTGTTGATGAAGGAGCTCGGCGTGGAGCCCGGACCCGATGTCCGCAACGCCGTCGACGCTCCGGCGGCATCTCCGCGGCGCGGGGCGGTGGTTGGTTCCGCCTCGGCACGCGCGCACATGGACGCCGGTGAAGCTGCCATCGCGGCCGGCCCGGTCGATGCAGGCCTGACTTCTCTGCGGTCTGCCGCAGCCGAAGCGGAGGCCGTGGGCGATGCCTCGCTCGAGGCGCAGGCATTGCTCGCGCTCGGGTCGTCGTTGATCCATGCGCCGCGCGGGCGTGACGAAGAGGGGTCGGTGGTTCTACACAAGGCGATCGACGTCGCGTCGGAAGCGGGGCTCGACCGGGTCGTAGCAGGGTCGCGTCGCGAGCTCGGTTACGTCGAGATGCTTGCCGCCCGCTACGATCGCGGCCGCAGGTGGCTGGAACAGGCTCTCGAGGCCGTCGGCGACGATGTGGCCGAGGAGGCGATGATCCGCGCCGTCTTGGGAGGCTGCTGGTCCGACACGGCTCATTACCCTGAAGCGAAAACGGAGCTCGAGCGATCGCTCGCCCTCGCCGAGGAGACCGGCGCCGGCAAGCAGATCGCGTTCACGTGCGCGTTCCTGGCGCGCGTTCGGCTTCTCACAGGCGACGTCGACGAGGCTCGAACCTTGGGTCTTCGGGCGAAGCTCACGGCCGAACAGGAAGGTTGGACCTCGTTCGTCGCGTGGCCCGAAAGCTTCGTCGGCGATTGCTTCCTCGCCGAGGGTGATCTGGAGGGGGCCGCGGACGCCTATGAACATGCATTCGCGCTCGGTTGCCAGATCGGCGATCCGTGCTGGGAAGGCGTCGGCGCGCGCGGGATCGGGCTCGTGAAGGAACGGCGCGGTCTCGTGGACGAGGCAATCGACTGGCTAGACGACGCGCGCACGCGCTGCGTCAGGATCGCCGACGCGTACATGTGGGTCGAGGCCTACTGCCAGGATGCGCTATGTCAGATCGCGATTGATCACGGTGTGGAGGGCGCGCCGCGATTCGTCGAGGAGCTCGAAGCTAGTGCTGCGTCGAGGGGAATGCGGGAGTTCGTGGCGAGAGCCCATCTCCATCGCCACCGCCTAGGTGATGAAAAGGCGCTCGATGCCGCCACGGTGCTGGCGGCGAACATCGCCAACCCTTCGTTGCACGAAGCCCTGGACGAAGCGCGCCCACTACCAGCGGGTCGCTGACCTGCCTGAGCGCGTCAAGCTCATGGACCAAGTCTACGCATGCCGTCTTCTAGACGTCTTGGAGAGGAGGTGTCGGTTCGATCGCATGATATAGCGACTCACTTTTCTCCGGTTAGAAGTACGTCTCTGGACGCTGATCAGGTGAAAACCGTCGCACCGACACCGACCCGCAGATCCGCTGCGCGCAAGAAAGTCAAAGCAAGATTGAGACGCCATTGTCATTGAGATACGGCACACGACCGAGCATTCCGCTAGAAGTCCAATAGCGAAGCCTTGCGGGGGCAGCAACTGAGCTCAGAACTTTGCGGTTTTCGTTCACGCCGGCAGCTCCACTGCGCTGCGCGGAGCAGCCCCGCCCGAGGCCCGAGCCTTATCTCACCCGGGCCGCGGCTTTCGCTTCCACCAGATCGAGGTACTCGGTGTCGCCCTCGATGCCTTGGACGTTTTCAAGACCGTTGTCCAGGTTCCTGATTGGTCCTGTCTGGCCGCCCGTGATTAGGCACCTGATCAGGACATTCGCGGATTCCCTGCCGAGCGATGTCAGGTGCAACGGTCTTTTGTCGATCAAACCGTTTCGGGGGACGGTGCTTGTCCAAGGCGCGGACCCCCCGTTGACGTGCATGTTCGCGACCCCGCCGCGGCGACTCTCCGGGGGTTGTCAACGGATTGTCAACGTCGCGGGGACCTCTTTTTTGACATTCCCCTTCTCTATGTGTACCCTCGCTGAGGTTAAAAGCGCCACATTCGGAGGCGACATGGAAGTAGGGGTACGTGAGCTTAGAAACAATCTCAGTCAATGGATCGCTCGAGCAAAGCGGGGCCAAGAGGTTGTCATCACGGAGCGCGGAAAGCCTGTGGCGCGCCTGACGCGTGTGGGAGAGAGCCCAGGTCTCGAGAGATTGATAGCCAAGGGAATCGTTTCCCCTCCGACACAACGTAAGTCGAGGATCCGGTCTCAGGATCTAGTGAAAACCCGCGGCAGCGTCTCGGACCTGGTCAAAGAACAGCGTCGTTGAACGCCTATTTCGAGACATCGGCCTTCTTCAAGTTGCTCATCGATGAAGGCGGCTCCGCCGATGCGCTCGACCTTTGGGAATCGGCAGATCGAGTTACCGCATGCCGAATCATGTACCCGGAGGCGCGGGCGGCTCTCGCTTCCGCCGCGCGAGCTCAACGCGTCACCGCAACCGAGTTGAAGTGGATCAAATCTCGGCTCGAGACGCGTTGGCGTCAGCTAGAGATAGTCGAGGTTGATGCTGAGATCGCCGCCGCTTCGGGCGATCTCGCCGAGGTGCATGCTCTTCGAGGATACGACGCGGTGCACCTTGCCTGCGGGGTTGCCCTGGAGGACGAAAGCCTTGCCTTCGCGACGTGGGACATCGATCTTCGCCAGGCCGCACAGCGGCTAGGGCTTCGGATGGCCCCAGCGTAGATGTGACATCGACGGGGTTCATGAGTTGACATTCTCCTGCCATTCCCATTTCTGGGCCAACGGGGGATGGCACCTGATTGATCGGCACCAGCCGTGGCCTGCGCGGATCTGCTGAGAGTCGCTCCCAAAGTTCGCAGGATGTTCCGCTGGCTGCAGATGCCTCTCAAAGAGCGCCAGCGTGATCCCGAGTTAGGGCCCACGGGGTGATCCCAGGACGGATCGGGAACGACCCAGGAATCAGGACCGGTCGGTGGCTTGCACCCAACCTGGCCCTTGCGGCGCTCAAACCTCCCGTGCTGAAGTGGGAAGGTCCACTAGGGAGGGAGGGCTTCGTGTACGCGAGAGTGACCGTAGTGCAGGGATCGCCGGACAAGATCGAGCAAGGGATCGGTTCTTTCAATAGTGAAGTGTTGCCGACGGTGAAAAGTGTTGCCGGCTACAGGGCCGCGTTCCTTCTTGCGGATCGCAAGACGGGCTAGGGTATAGGCATAACTCTGTGGGAGAGTGAAGATACTCGGCGCCGGGGCGGCGAAGCCGTGGACGCGGCACGCGCCGCAACCATCAAGGCCATGGGTGGAAGTGTTCCTCCAGTGGAGGAATTCGAGGTCGTCGCCTCCGATCTATAGATCTGCGCGATGGACGCGGCGACGGCGCGGTTGAGTCCGAGTGAATGTTCGATTCGAGACTCTGATGGCCGACTGTCAGAATCGCAGGCGCACTGTGGTGCCGGCGCGCCGGAACGGGCGATGCGGTGGTGTATCGAGCGCGCCCACAGCGGAGGCTTCGGCTCGCACTGTGATCGATGCATTGAGCGGAGGGGGATTCGCGTAAGAAATGGCCACCAGTGACCGTCCGAGAACTTTCTGTGGACGCTCGACGTTCAGGCCCTCCTGCCGCGCGACGGGTTCTAGCCTTGGTGTTTGTGGTTAAGCAGCAGCAACTCGATGAGCGCACGCGTTCGGGCCGCATCGCCATAGAGCGTGCACATTAGCGCCCACAGCGCTTCGAAGTTCTGAGGGAACTCGCCGCGCTGGCGCACCTAGTGCAGCGGTAGTGAGCCTGAGAACGCGCCCGGCTTGGAGGCGAGCAGCTTGAGTTTGGTCGACCGTCGGTTGGGACGGCTCCGCGACCTCGAAGCGCTCTCTGGCAGCGGCCTCGAGAACTCGCGCTCGGTCTCGTGGTCGCGCCCGACGGTGGTGACCTTGCCCTCGATGGTTCGGTTGAGGTCCTTGATGGAGCAGGCGCGCAGGTATGAGTTGAGCTCGTCGTAGCCGGAGAAGCGCGGTACCAGGGTGAGATGGCGTCCGCGAAACGCCCGCTTGTGGGCGCCATGGATGCCCGTGCAGAACGACGACTCGGACAGGCAGTGCGAGCGGAACGCGACGAAGCGATCGCGCTCGACGCGCCGCCCGCCCGTGAGGATCTACCGCTCGCATTTTCGCGCAGCTCTCATCTCGGCGTTCTCATCAGCTTGTTGTGAGCGGGCACACCAGCGGAAGTCCCCCTGTGCGGACGCGTTAGTGGAGTGCTCGGGCGCTCGCTACGCTTCGTACCCGCAGGACTTAACTATGGAGCCACTCCTACTCCAAAGAAGCCTTGGTGGCCCCCGGCTATATTCACCCGCGCTGGGCAGCCCCCACGGCGAGATACTCGTCGAGGACTCGCTCGTTGTTCCGCAGTTCCCCCGCCGGCCCCTCAAACCGGATCTCACCTCTGTCCAGGACGTAGGCTCGATCGCACAGGCTCAGGGCGAAATCGACCTTCTGCTCGGTCAACAGCACGGCTACATCGGTCGTGACGATTTGCTCAAGTGCGCGCTGCAGGTCGGCCACGACTACGGGAGCCAGGCCCTCGGTCGGCTCGTCCAGTAGCAGTAGCCCGGGGGCGGTCATCAACCCCCGGGCGATCGTCAGCATCTGCTGCTCGCCACCCGAGAGGTTGCCCCCTCGCGCGCGCTGCAGGGTGGCGAGGTTGGGAAACAGCGAGAAGACATCATCCAGCGAAGGGCCATTGCGCTGGCTCCGCGCCGCCAGGGCCAGGGTGAGGTTCTCGCGCACCGTCAAGGTGGGGAAGATCCTGCGTTCCTCGGGCACGTAGCCGACCCCCGAACGCGCGATCCGATGCGCGGGCCACTTGCCGACATCGTTCCCGTTTACCTCGATGCGGCCGGCGCGCTGGGGCAGGAGGCCCATGATCGCTCGCAGTGTCGTCGTCTTCCCGGCGCCGTTACGCCCCAGCATGCAGACGCGTTCCCCCCGCCCGACGCGGAGCGTGATCCCGTGAAGGACCTCGCCGATGTCGTAGCCCGCGCGCACATCCTGCAGGCTTAGCGTCGGCGCCTGACCGTTCTTCTCTTTGTTCACCGGCTGTCTCCCAGATAGGCGCGACGCACCTCGATGTCTTCGACGATCTCTTCGGGAGTGCCGTCGGCGATGATTCCTCCCTGGTGCATTACGACGATTCGCCGGGCGAAGTTCATCACCAGGTCGACGTCATGCTCAGTCAAAACCAAGGTGGTGCCGCCGCGCCGGGCGAGCTCGGACAGCAGCTCGACGGTGGCCTGGCGCTCGGACGTGCCCATACCCGCAGTCGGCTCGTCGAGAAGGAGCAGGCGGGGCTCGAGGGCGAGGGACATGCCCACCTCGACGCGCCGCCGTGTGCCGTGTGCCAGCTCGTCACAGGCGACGTTCGCGTCGTCCCTCAGGTCGAGCCTGACGAGCAGCTCCTGTACGCGCTCTAGGCTCTCGCGCTCGCGCTCGAGGCTTTGGGTTGAGACCCCGCTGCGCCCGGTGCGTGCCAGCACCGCGGTGAGCAGGTTCTGCTGGACGGAGAGACCTGGGAACACGCTCGAGACCTGGAAGGTTCGCACCAGACCCATGCGCGCGACCGCGTGCGGAGTCGCCGTCGTGATGTCGGTCCCGCGGAACCGGACCCGGCCGCGGTCCGCGCGCATCCGGCGCGTGACGAGGTTGAACAGGGTCGTTTTGCCGGCACCGTTCGGTCCGATCACGGCGGTCGTCTCACCCTCGCGGATCGCGAGGTCGACGGCATCGACCGCATAAAGTTCGCCGAAATGCTTGGTCAGCCCGGCGGTCTCCAGCAGGGCGGGCGACCTCACCGGCCGGATCCTCGGACTCGCCGGTAGGTGCGGGTCAGTGTCCCGAGGATGCCTCCGGGGAGGAACAGGACCAGCACCAGCAGGATCACGCCCATGACCAGTGGCCAGTACACGGTGCGCCCGGTGACGAGGCTCTCGAGCCAGATGAGGACGCCGGTACCGACGGCCGGGCCGAGAAAGAGCGCCTCGCCGCCTAGGATCGTGCCGAGCACGACTTCGGCCGATGTTGTCCAGTGAGACATCTGTGGATGCGCGACGCGCAGGAACGGCGCGATCAGCCCGCCGGCGAGCCCCGCCATCGCGCCGGCGATTACGAAGGCCTTGTACCGGTAGCGTCGCACGGGGATCCCGAGGAAGTCGACCCGCTCGGAGTTCTCTCTGATCGCTCGCAGGACCTGGCCGAACGGTGACGAGCCGACACGTTCCAGCAGCGCGACCCCCAAGACGACGGTGACCAGCGTCACGAAGTAGAAGACTTGGGGATGTCCCAGCAAGAGCTCACGCCCGGCTACGGATACGCTCCCGAGCTCGTAGAGATTGAAGCCGTCGCTGCCCCCCGTAACCTCGCGGGCCTGGAATACGACCGTGTAAACCAGCATGCCGAAGGCCAGCGTCAGCAGGCTGAAATAGATCTCGTTGACGCGCACGCAGAAGACCCCGAACAGCGCGGCGAGTAGGGCGCCTCCAACCAAGCCGGCGAGTATCCCGGCGGGTAGGGGGAGCTCAGCCTCGACCATGATGAGCGCAGACGCGTACGCGCCTCCCGCGAAGTACGCGGCATGACCGAAGCTGAGCAGCCCCGTGTAGCCGAACAGCAGGTTGAACGAGCTGGCGAACAGCCCGAAGATCAGGATCTCCGTCAACAACAGGGTCCGGTAGGAACCGGCGACGAAGGGAGCGACCGCCAGTGCGGCGACGAGCAGCAACCATGCCAGCGTCCTCGCCCTCGCCGTCCATTTCTGCCTTCGGCCCTCGAGGCGGACGGGACGGGTGTCCACCGGCCGAGCTGCGGTCCTCTCTCGTGCCTTCATGTTGTAAGTGCCGGTGAGGGAAAGAGACCCCGGGGCCGGATGAGCAGCACGATCGCCATGAGGGCGTAGGCAACGGCCATCTCCGAACGTGGGACCAACAGCGGAGCGAACTCGTTGAGGAGTCCGAGCATGAGTGCACCGGTCAGTGCGCCGGGGAAGCTTCCGAGCCCTCCGACCACCACCACGATGAACGTGAGGATGATGATGTTCTCGCCCATCGACGGCGTTGCGCTTCTCAGAGGTGCGGCCAGGGTCCCGCCGAGTCCGGCGAGGAGTGAGCCGAGCGCGAACACGGCGCTGAACAGCACGGGCACGTTGACGCCGAGCGCGGAGGCCATGTGCCTGTCGGTGGAGGCGGCGCGCACCCGCTGCCCGAAGCTCGTCCGCTCGATGAAATACCACAGCGCGGCGGCGACGAGGGGGCCGAGCACGATGATGAACAATCCGTAGATCGGATACTCGCGCCCGAAGATCGAGACCGCGCCACTCAGCAATTCGGGACGGGGCGTCGCCTTGATGCCGGTTCCCCAGATCAACCGAACGAGGTCATCGAGTATGAGAACGAATGCGAAGGTCATCAGCAACTGGACCGCGATGTCGCGCGCATAGATACGGCGCAGGAACAGCACCTCGATGACGGTTCCGATCACCGCTACCGCGAGCGGAGCGACGACCAGCGCCACCCCGAACGGTACGTCCCACGCCCCGGCCACTTGAAAGGCCGCGTAGGCACCGACCATGTAGAGCGCGCCGTGTGCAAAGTTGATGACCCCCAGCACACCGAAGATCAGGTTGAGTCCCACCGAGACTAGAAACAGCAGCATCGCAAACGAAATCGCATTGAGAAGGTGAATGACGAACGACGACGTGCTCATTCCATCTCGCAGTTGGTCTCTCCCACGGGTGGCGTGGCCTCATCCGCAGGCGCGTGCACCACCGGGTCGAGGATCATGAAGTCCTCGTCGGGACTGTCTGCGAGCTTGCCCCACGTCGGCTCGACCAGCGCTTGGTGGTCCTCTGCCCGGATCACCGTGGGACCCTGCGGAGCGTCGAACTCGATGCCCTCGAGCGCGTCGATGACGGGGTCGGCTTCGGTGGTGCCGGCCTCCTCCGCGGCGGCGGCCAGCAGCATCACCCCGGTGTAGGCGCACTGAGCGTTGTAAGAGGGTGGATGGTCGTAGCGTTCCCTGAAGGCGTCGACGAACCTCTGGTTGGTCTCACTATCGATGCCGTCCCACCAGTAGCGCGTGCCGGCCCAGTAGCCCGTCGGCATCTCGTTGCCGAGGCCCTCGAGCACTTCCATGGCCGCGCCGAGTTGGAAGATCGGCGTGATCTGGTCGAACAATCCGAAGTCCTGTGCCTGGCGAACGAAGTTGACGAGGTCCGCCCCCCACAGCGAGACGAACAGCCCGTCGGGTCGGGCGTCCAGCGCCTGGTTAATATGTGACGAGAAGTCCTCGTTGGGGAACGGCGGATAGATTGGGTCGATTACCGAGACCTCGAGATTCCGCTCTTGGAGGTAGCGAGAGAAGAACTCCCAGGTCTCGTAGCCGAACGCGTAGTCGGGGCCGATCGTGCCCCACGTCTGGAGGTCCGGGTACTCCTCGGCGGCGAGCTGGGCCCCGAGGTAGCAATTCTGCGGCACGTTGACCGAGCATCGGAAGACGTAGCGGTTACAGAGCTCACCCGTGATCTCGTTTGACGCCGCGTGCGTAACCATCAGTACCTTGCCGAGTTCCGGAATGGCCGGCACGAGCGCCTGCGCGGTTCCAGAGGAGTCGAGCCCCATCAAGAAGTCGACGTTTTCCTCCAAAGCGAGGCGGCGTGTCACCTGGAGAACGCTCTCCGCGTCGCCTTCGTGCTCGAAGAGCATCTCGACCTCGCGCCCCAAGACGCCGCCGTCATCGTTGAGCTCCTCGACGGCCATGTTCGCCCCCTCGCGGGCGAACTCGCCGTAGGCCGACAGCGCTCCCGAGAGCAGCCACATCCCCCCGATGCGGATGGGCCCGTCTCCGCCCGCGCCTCCACCTCCTCCCCCTTCTGGCTCGCAGGCAGTCAGCAACGGCCCCATGGCGAGGGCAGCCCCCGCGACACCCACGTCCTTGAGAAAGCCGCGTCGGTCGACGATGCGCTGTGGCATGGCGCTTACCCCCTTATGGATCCCCACATTGGCAGGGTCCCGAATTGCCTCAAAGTTAGCAAACCGGGGCTAAGAGTGAGACGCGGCGACCTCCGGCGTCGTCTCGCTTCACAATGCTTACGCAACTGCCGCGCACACCAAGAGACACAAGGGGGGCTTCACGTATGGCGTTTGCCCACACGATTCGCGCTCGCTACGGCGAGGTCGACATGCAGGGCGTTGTATTCAACGCGCACTGGCTGACCTACTTCGACGACTGTGCGACGCGCTTTTTCGACTGGCTCGGCTTTGCGCCCAAGGAAACCTTCGTGAGCGGAGGAGGCTTTGACTTCATGCTGGTCAAGGCGCTGGTCGAGTGGAAGGGGTCGGCGGGATTCGACGACGAGATCCGAATCGACGTCGCGCCCGCGCGAATCGGGAACTCGTCGTTCGACCTGCAGTACTCGTCTTCTGTGGACGGGCGCCCCGCGTGCGACGCGAGGGTCACCTACGTCTTGATTGAGCCCGGCACCAGCCGCTCGCGAGAGATACCAGCCGAACTGCGCTCCAAGCTCGAGGGGTCACGGCCCAGGGCCACGTGAAGCGATGGAGGTACGTGACGGAGCGAGAATGCAGTCAGGCGCAGCTTTTTCGCCGCCCAAAACGCATGTGTATTTATGGGGCGGGCCACTTAGTGAATGCGCTTGTCGTGTCCTTCCCAGGCCGCCTCTCGCAGCACGAATTTCTGGATCTTGCCGGTCGAGGTTTTTGGTAGAGGTCCGAAGGTCACGCTCTTGGGGGCCTTGAAGTGCGCGAGCCGTCCCCGAACGTGCTCGACGATCTCCTCTTCGGTGACGCTGTGACCTTCCTTGAGGGTGACGTAGGCCGCCGGAACCTCACCCCATTTCTCGTCGGGGTGGGCGATCACCGCCGCCTCCAGTACCGCCGGATGGCTCATCACCGCCTGCTCGACCTCGATGGACGCGATGTTCTCGCCGCCGGAGATGACGACGTCCTTGGCGCGGTCTCGCAGCTCGACGTAGCCGTCCGGATGCATGACCGCGATGTCGCCGGTACGAAACCACCCATCGGGGACGGCGGCGGCGGTCGCCTCATGGTCGCGGAAATAGCCGAGCATGAGATCGTTGCCGCGAAGGGCGACCTCACCCATGGTCTCGCCGTCAGCCGGCGCGTCGTTGCCCCGGTCGTCGACCACGCGCATCTGCTCGGCGACGACGTTGCCGACGCCCTGACGGGCCTTGATCCTGGCTTGCTGCTCCAGCGGCAGCTCGTCCCACTCCGGCCGCCACTCGCACACGGTGATCGGCCCGTAGGTCTCGGTCAGTCCGTAGAGATGAACGACCTCCATGTTGAGCTCGGCCATGCGGGCGAGCAGCGTGGGAGACGGCGGCGCGCCACCCGTGCAGACCCGGATGGGGCGCGGGGCGGGTCCCTGCTCAGCGGCGGGGTGATTGGCGATCGAGATGAGCACGGTGGGGGCCGCGTTGAAATGCGTGACGCCCTCCTCGCGGATCGAGCGCCAGATGATCTCGGGCTCCACCTTGGGCAGACAGAGATGCCGGCCTCCCGCTGCAGTGACCGCCCACGTAAAGCACCAGCCGTTGCAGTGGAACATCGGCAGGGTCCACAGAAAGACAGTGGCGGGATCAAGGCGCCCGTGAAAGGCCATGGCGAGGGCCTGCAGGTAGGCCCCGCGGTGGTGATACATCACGCCTTTGGGCTGCCCGGTCGTCCCGCTGGTGTAGTTGACCGAAAGGAGGTCCCGTTCATCCCCCACCGGCAGCAACAGGGGCGTCGCCTCATCCAGCAGAGTCTCGTACTCCGTGCTGTCGACCAGGCGAAGGTCGCCGGGGACGAGCTCGCTGACCTTGCGCGCGGTGGGCTCGAGCTCGCCGTCGTACAGCATCGCGCCCGCACCGGAGTGGTCGACGATGTAGGCGAGCTCCTCGGGTGAGAGGCGCACGTTCAGCGCGACGATAACTCCCCCCGCCATCGGGACCCCGTAGTGCGCCTCGAGCAGCAGGCGCGTGTTGGGGGCCAACACGGCGACGCGCTCACCGGGCCGGACTCCGAGTGAGCGCAGCGCGCCAGCCAATCTTCGCGCCCGCTCCCAGAACTCCCCGTAGGTCGAGCGCGTGCCACCGTCGACAACGGCAACGCGGTCGCCGAAGACGAAGGCGGCGCGCTCGAGAAACTTGGTCGGCGTGAGCGGCTCGAACGACAGTTCTTGCATTTCAGACCCCCCGCACCATATAGAGAGCGGCTCTTTTCAGAAAAGTATCGCTTCGAGTGGACCTCACCAGCGCGACGGTGTGCCGCGACGCACCCGGGAGTGCGGTGGGTGAAGGGTGCATTTACTCGATGGAACAAGCGTCCAGGCAGGCTGCCGATGCCGGCAGGCGACCTGTCAACGGTTTGTCAACGTACGAACCAGGACGGGACCGGATTGATCAGGTCCACTCAGGAAGTTGCGTTGTTGCTGACCTGCACAGGATCGAATCGGATCGGAGTAGTCAGAACCAGTTAGGACGCTGGACCACACACTTGAAAACCGTTGTCCGAAAGGACTTGTGGGTTCGAGTCCCACGCCCTCCGCAAAACACTCGTTGACCTGCGAGTTCGCGATGTCGGGGTTGCTGTTCCCTTCCAGCAGAACAACAGTCGCGGAAACCGTTGTCGCAGGTCCTAGGCCTTCCTGACTCGTCCTATCGGATCGGTGTTCGTCGGGAGATCGGCCCCCAAAACCGCGAGAAGCGAGGATCGTCAACCTTTTGGCAACCCGCGGCGGCCGCAGGGCGGGGCTAGACAATTTCGGTATGACCCCACTCACAGACTCTGCTCGATCGCGAGGATGTTGCCCTCGCTGTCCTTGAACCAGCCCATTTTCGAGGCGGCGACCGTCGCCACACCTTGGCGTCGGTCTTGAGATCCGGGAAGTCGTAGTGCTCGAACGCCACACCGCGGCTCGCCAGGTCATCGACGACAGCGTCGATGTCATCCACGATGATGGTGGTGGCCGTTGCCTGGTTCGTCCCTGCGAACTCGCTCGGGTAAAGGTCCCAGCGTCCCCCCGGTCCGGTAGATCAGTCCCTCCGGGAACTCCTCCTCAGGCGTCACGCCGAGTTTGTCCCGGTACCACTCCTTCGCTCGCTCCAGGTCGGCCGCCGGCAGCGACGGACACATCGGAAAGTCAAGCATGGTTCGACTCCTTACTCATCGCTTCCGTGCGGTGATTACGTGGCCCTCGATAGGAATCTCAGCTTTGCCGTCGTCGGTGCAGAACCGCCCGAGCGCGGCGCGTGAGTCCTCGAGGATCCTGCCGTAGACGTCGTCGTCGATCCGCTCGATCAGCGGCAATGGGTCCCTGACCAGCACTTTCGCGATTCCCGGGGCGTGCTCTCCTCTAGTCATGCAACTGTCCGGAGGACCGTTGTCGCAGGTCCCGCCTGTGCGCAGTTGTCAGATCGGGAGGCTTTGGACCGCCTGGAAGGACGACCGCAAGCCTAACCGGCCGCGATTTGCCACCCCTTTTGCCAACCTGCGACGCCAATCGGCCAATTCCTAGGAGGGGTGGCCCGGCGACTCCGGCAGTCTCGTTCGCCCACGTCGGGCCGGCCTCGGCTGAACTCCACCTGCATGCGGTCTTGAGTAGGCAAGAGCCGAGGGCTGAAGATAGAAGTCCAATGAACACCGACGACCCGCTCCATCGAGGTAGGGAGTCTTTCTCCCGACAGGCGTGGAGAGATGCGTTCGCCCAGCTATCGGCCGCGGACACGGAGTCGGCGCTCGAGCCAGCCGACCTCGAACTCCTGGCGGTGGCCGCCGTAATGGTCGGCGAGGACGAAGCGGCCGTCGACACGGGCGCGCGAGCGCACCAGGAATACCTTCGTCTTGGCAATCCGGCGCGTGCTGCCCGTGCCGCATTCTGGCTCGGGATGCTCCTGCTCGACAAAGGTGAGATGGCCCGCGGCAGCGGGTGGCTCGGTCGAGCCCGGCGGATACTTGACGACGCGCAGGAGGACTGCGTTGAGCAAGGCTATGTTCTCGTACCTGTGGCCATCCAGACTCTGTACGACGGCGACCTCGCGACTGCGCACGCCACCTTCGATCGGGCGGCCCAGATCGGAGACCGCTTCCGCGACCCAGACCTAATGACCATGTCTCGGCTGGGACTGGGCAAAGCCCTGATTGGCATGGGAGAGATCGTCGAGGGGGTGGCCTGCCTGGATGAGGCGATGGTGGCGGTTACCGCGGGTGAAGTGTCCCCGATCGTGGTTGGCATCGCCTACTGCGGCGTGATCGACGCATGCAAACAGATCTTCGATCTTCGCCGGGCGCAGGAGTGGACGGCGGCGCTGAGTCATTGGTGTAACGCCCAACCCGATATGGTTCCGTTCCGAGGCCAGTGCCTGGTCAATCGAGCCGAGATCATGCAGCTGCATGGTGCATGGCCGGATGCGGTGACCGAGGCCCAACGAGCGTGCGAATCGGTCGCCCGCCAGCCACAGGTTGCCGGCTCTGCCTACTATCAGCTCGCCGAACTCCAGCGCCTGCGCGGCAACTTCGCCGCCGCCGAGGAGGGATACCGCCAGGCCGGCGATTGGGGAAAGAACCCGCAGCCTGGCCTGGCACTGCTCCGGCTCGCCCAGGGACACGTCGAGGCGGCGGCGGCGGCGATCCGTCGGGTGGTGGACGAGGCCAAGGACAGTGTGACCCGGACCCAGCTCCTTCCCGCGTACATCGAGATCACGCTGGCCGCACACGACATCCAAACAGCACGCGAGGCCACCGACGAGCTAATGCAGATCACAGCCGACGTCGACGCTCCGCTCCTGCTCGCGGTTGCCGCGTACGCCGAGGGAGCCGTCCTGCTCGCCGAGGAAGACCCGCGAGCTGCGCTTGACGCGCTGCAGGGCGCCCGGAAGCGGTGGCAAGAACTCGAAGCGCCGTACGAAGCCGCCAGGGCCCGGGCCCTCATCGGACTCGCCTTGCGGGAACTCGGCGACCAGGACAGTGCAGCGATGGAGCTGGACGCGGCGCGACGGGGGTGGGAGAAGCTGGGCGCCGCGCCGGACCTCGCCCGGGTGGAGAGGCTGTCCGGGGGAGCTGCGTCCAAGGGCACAGGCGGGCTCACGCAGCGCGAGGCGGAGGTACTACGCCTCGTCGCGGCGGGGAAGACCAACCGGGCGATCGCAGACGAGCTCGTCATCAGTGAGAAGACCGTGGCTCGTCACGTGAGCAACATCTTCACGAAGCTTGAACTGTCGTCCCGGTCGGCGGCCACCGCGTACGCCTACGAGCACAACCTCGTCTAACCGCGCCTACACAGAAATACCCACGTCGCCCGCGGAGCCGATTTGGATGGTTCTCCCGATGCGTGAGCTAACGGCTCGCATCTACCTTCCACACTGTGAGCCAACCACTCCGGCTGGGGAATCGTGGGGAACCGATTGAAGGGAGACTGGGGATGCACGGCACCAACGGTACAGAGCGGGTCGAGACCGTCATCATCGGCGGGGGACAGGCAGGTCTATCCGTTGGATATCATCTGGCGCAGCGCGGTCGGCCGTTCGTGATCCTGGACGCCAACGGGCGGATCGGCGACTCATGGCGTAAACGGTGGGACTCGCTCCGAGTGTTTACCCCCGCGCGCTACAACGGGTTGCCGGGCTGGGCGTTCCCCGCGCCGGCCCGATCGTTTCCCACCAAGGACGAGGTGGCCGACTACCTCGAGGCCTACGCAGCTCGGTTCGAACTTCCCGTCCGAACGGGGGTCCATGTGGAGGGGGTCTCCAAGAAGGGAAACCGGTACATCATTACGGCCGGCGACCGATTCGAGGCCGACCACGTGGTCGTGGCGACGGGCGCCTATCACACCCCGAGGGTCCCTGCTTTCGACCGCGAGCTCGATTCGAGGATCGTGCAGATGCATTCCAGTGAGTACCGGAACCCCTCCCAGCTGCGGGAGGGCGGTGTCCTGGTCGTCGGAGCCGGCAACTCGGGGGCCGAGATCGCGCTCGAAGCGTCTCATGGTCATCAGACGTGGCTGGCCGGCAGGGACACAGGCCAGGAGCCAACTCGACCTGGGAGCGTGCCGGACCGGCTGCTCGTTCCTGCTATCTGGTTCATGGCCACGCGCGTGCTCACCGTGAAAACGCCGATGGGGCGGGCGGTGAAGCGAAAGTTCCGCGATCGAGGCATCCCGCTCGCTCGAGTTACGCGGAAAGTCATCGTCGCAGCGGGGATCGAGCGAGTGCCCAGAATGGCAGGCGTGCGGAACGGCCTGCCGCTGCTGGACGACGGTCGCGTCCTTGATGTGGAGAACGTGATCTGGTGCACGGGGTTCGTGCCGGACTTCCGGTGGATACAACTTTCCATCTTTGACGAGGACGGCCACCCGATGCACGAGCGCGGCGTCGTTGAATCGGAGCCCGGTTTGTACTTCGTGGGAATGTTCTTTCAGTACGCGCTGTCCTCGATTCTGATCGGAGGGGCGGGTAGGGACGCCGAGTACATCGCGAACCACATCGCATGGCGGCCGGCGGCCATCGGCGGCCCCGACGAACCGGTGCAAACCCAGATTCTTGGCAGCGAAAGATGAGTAGGCAACTCGAAGTGAAGGATCCCGCTCGTCTTTCCGATGGAGACGAAGCCCGTGGGCGGCTCCTGGCCGACCTCCCGGTCACCGAGCGGCGGCTTCGGTTGGCGGGGGCATCCACCACGCTCCTCGAGGGCGGCGAGGGCCCGCCGATGGTCCTGCTCCACGGCGGCACCGATTCGGGTGGGGTCTCATGGGCACCCTTGATCGCCCGGCTATCCGAGAGCGCGCGCGTCGTCGTGCCCGACCTCCCGGGCCTCGGAGAATCCGAGCCCGTTGTCGAGATGAATGAGGTGGTGTTCTCCGATTGGCTTGCCGAGGTCGTTCGGATGACGTGCGAGGAGAAGCCGACTCTTCTCACGCACTCGCTCCTCGGCAGCTTGGCAGCCCGGTTCGCGATTCACCACGGCGAACTGCTGCGCCGGCTCGTCCTGATCGGTGTCCCCGGGGTCGGGCCCTACCACATGCCCCTCAGCCTGCTGATGACGGCGATTCGGTTCGACCTCAGGCCGTCCGAGCGAGGCGGCGCCCGGTTCGCCGATTGGGCCTTCCTCGACCCCATTCGGACTCGCCATCGGGATCCCGAGTGGTTCGACGCTTTCATGGCCTACGAGATGTCCCGGGGGATGGTCCCGCACGTCAGGCGCACGATGCGGCAGCTGATCAAGGCGTGCACGAAGCAGATTCCGGATGCTGATCTGCGGCGTATCGACGTCCCGACGGCGCTGGTCTGGGGCCGGGCGGACCGGATGGTTCGGCTCCAAATCGCCGAGCTCGCGAGCGCGAGGTTCGGCTGGCCCCTGCAGGTGATCGAGGACGCCGGCCACGTGCCCATGGTCGAGCAGCCCGAATCCTTCGTGCGCGCGCTGCGCGCTGCGTTCGTCTACGGAGAGCCGCGATGAAAGGATCCCTATCTCTCAGCGATAGAGCGCGCGCGAACGAACTCCGACGCCGGAAATACGCGAAGGAGTCTCAGAACTACGACAAAGGAAATGGATTTTTGGGAGATGGCACAAACCTCACCTGTGGATGCGTGCCAGGCTAATTGCTCGAGTCGACGCTGGGGCGACCAGACTGCGCCTCGGCGCCGGCCGAGGTTGCAGCCGCATGCTGTCCTCAGTTCCGGCGGGGCTCCAGCGAGTGAGGATCTAGCCCTCGCGTCGCGGGGCCGTGCACGACCGCGCCGTCGAATCGGTAGCGCGAGCCGTGACAGGGACAGTCCCACGTCTTGTCCCCGTCGTTCCAGTCGACCGTGCAACCCATGTGAGCGCAGCGCGGAGACAATGCGTGTACGGTGCCGTCGATGTCGATGTAGACAGCGAGCTTGTTCCCATTGACATCAACGACTCCCCCGTGTCCGGGGGCCAGGTCCTCCAACGTGCGGCCCACGGTCTTTGCGATAAGCAGATCTCTCGGTGCGCGATGAGCGAGTTCGGCCGGCACTGAGCTCATGACGTATCGGCGTGCGCCCACTATGCCCTTGTTGCCGACGATCATCAGGTCGCCGCGTTCCTCTTCGGCAGCTTCGATCAGCATGTCTGCGGGTTTGCCACGGACGATCCGCGTGCTGTAAGGGACCCAGTCTGGCTTGCCTGCCGCCGCCCGCTCGAGCACGATCGATCCGACAAGCTCATCACCGGCGACATAGACGACGCTTACGTGGATCTCGAACATCATTCCGAGATCGAACGCCTTGCGCACCGCCTCGCTCGCGGTCGGGGTACCATCGGTCCCCACGACGATCCTGCGGTAGACACGCTGGTCGGCCGTCTTCCTCACCTTTCGACGCGTGCGCACGATGAGCACGTCGCAGGGCGCCGAGTGTGCGGCACGCTCTGCGACCCCACCGAGCCGCAGCCGACGCGCCCTGCCCATTCCGACGTCGCCCACCGCGATGAGGTCGGCCCCGACGCGCCCAGCAACGTGTGCGAGTGTCTCGCCGGGCTCGCCGGCGCGTACCTCAGTCTCAGCGGTGACTCCGTAGCGCTCGGCGGAAGCGCGGGCCTTCGCGAGTATTCGCAGCGCATCGACCCGCGAGACCCCGCCGGGCAAGCTCGCACACGTAATCACAAGGTGGGCCCCGACCGTTTTTGCAAACCGAACCGCCTTCTGTTGCGCGCGGTAGGAGGTTGCCGACCCATCGGTACCGATAACTATCGTCCTGTATCCCATGCTCGCTCAGCGGGCCACAAGCGTGCCGGTCATCTGCTGGGGATGCACATCACACACGAACTGATAGCTCCCCGCAGCGAGTGCTGGGATCGCGTATTCGATGACGCGCGGTCCGGTGAAGACTTCGCCTGTGAACAGCGGCTCGCCGTCGCGGCGGTAGATCGACACGTTGTGGGCAACTGATGAGTCGTTGGAAAAACGAAGCGTAAGACGTTCGTCGGCAGGCGCCGTCAAGCGGCGAACGCCGAACGACAGTTCTGAGGCCTCGAGCGCGACCTCCGGTCCGCCGCCCGTGGTCTGCCCTGGAACGGCAGGGGCCATTCCGAGCGTCGGTTTGAAGAGCATTAGATAAAGGATCACGGCCAAGCCAGCGAATCCGATGCCGGCGATGGACAGTGGTTGGGGAGCCTTCAACAGCTTCTCGAATTGCTCCGGCGTCACGGCGCGTGATCCTTCGGCCAGGGCCAGGGCCACCAATCGGATGCGGTGATAGTAAGGGCGCGCAAGCGCGTACATCGCGACGGTGACGGCCGCCAGCGTCCCCAGCGATGCCCAGATCCAGCCATATCCCCACAACCCTCCATCGAACGCGGCGACGATTCCGCCGAGGAGTAGCACCGCCAGCGATACGTAGAAGGCGGTTATCGTTGAACTGGAAATCTCCAACAGGGTTACAGCACGGGCCGGGTCTCGCTCGGCACGCAGGCGAAACGTCACGGCCATCGAGACCCCGTGGGAGACGAGCAGGCCGAAGACCCCTGCAATGTGAACGAAAACCCACCACTGATACACGCGTCATCTCCCCCCTTGAATCCGACAGCCTGACATTCTGCCTGAAGTTGGCTGGGGCGAAATCACGAGCCCAGCATAATTTCCAAATAGGTCCACGAACTGATCGTGGTCCTTCAATGTCGACCGCTTCTCTTTTGTGCTCAGCTGATCGCGGGGATCGCAGGAAACCAACGCGCGTTAGCTGCCGCGATACAGCGAGGCAACTGGCTCTGGGAGCCAGCCGTTTGTTGAATGGTCCCCATCCGTCCTTAAGGCATCATCCTCAAACGAGATCCGTCGCTAGCCTGTTTATCAAGCGGAAGATTCCGCAGGGATCGCAGGCGCCCAACAGATTTTACAGAACTACCAAGAGCTGGACATCGGCGATGGAAAGGCAGCTGTCTTACAAAGACGGTTGATCGCCATCAAGTAGAGAGCTCATATCCGACGAGGTAAGGCATGTGCGAACCATCGCGACCGTCGATTTTGTCGGGCCTTTATCGATGAAAGTGACGTTCATGCGCGTCGAGATCGTCCCGGGAACATACGATTTCATCGAGCCGTCCTCCCAATTGAAGCGAGCCGTGTGGCCGAGCTTCGAAGTCCGCAGCGACATACGGCGAAAGTGGAGATGGGGTGGACGGACTTATCGGGGTACCCAATTCGGTTCGGAGGAGTCGCTTAAAGCCGCTGCTGGGAGGGGAAGCTGCGTCACGATTGAACCAATCTGAAGCGATGAGTTCGGCCCGCCCTGACAGTCGGTATACGTGACGCCGAAGGCTCTGCCGATCAAGAGGAGGGCAGCATGACAACGATCGTGGAAGCGAAGAACCTCGCCGACCTCTATGACCTCCCGCCGGTCGACTGGGCCGCAGTAACGGCCCCGCTCGACCGAGGCGTGACCCAGGCGCCCGAGACCGGCGGGCCGGATCGCCACACGACCTGGCTCACCACGATCAACGCCGACGGATCCCCACACGTCACGGGGGTCGGCGCGTTGTGGGTCGACGGCACATTCTGGTTCGTGACGGGCGAGCGCACCCGCAAGGGGCGCAATCTCGCCCGCGACCCGCGCTGCACGATCGCCGTCTCGATGCGCGAGTCCGATCTCGTCCTCGAGGGAGACGCGCAACAGGTCACCGATCCTCCAATCGTTGCTGCCATGGCTGAACGGTGGGCCGCAGGGGGCTGGGCCTGCCGGGTGGACGAGACGGGCCGGGCACTCACTGCCGAGTACAGCGCGCCCTCAGCCGGACCGCCGCCGTGGTTCGTCTACCGCATCACCCCGCGGTCAGCGACCGCGCTGTCGACCATCGAGCCCGGCGGTGCGACCCGGTGGCGATTTCAAATCTGATCGAAAATTGCCATTCTTTGACATTCCTAATTAGAGAAATGCCGGGAGGAAGAGGGATTAGTTGTGAGGAACTCCTTGATCTGACTTCCGACCACGGAGACCCGGGTGAGCGCCAGGCACGATCCGGGACCGTGTTGCGCGGGCTTGAAAACCGTTGTCCGAAAGGACTTGGGGTCCGAGTCCCTCGCCCTCCGCTATGTGTCCTCCGCAAGGATCACGATGCAATCCAGATTCCGGGTAAGAACGACTCTTCATGACACGCGACTGCAAAAAGGCCATTGAATCGCCCGTATCGGGGTCGAAGAAGTAGAGTCCCAGCGACTTCGTGAAAGCGCTTCGAGAGATCCTGCCCCAAGCGCGGTTGAACGACTTTCGCAAACTCCTTCGCGATAGTGCGTTGTTGAAGCGGACCCAGGGTGCGAGAATTGCCCGCACCTAATAGAAACGGGGTCATCGATGAGCCAAGTGATCGAACGCTCTCCGCTGGAGGCGGGGAGGCAAGCCGTCGTTAAGCACGAATGGCGGGAAGGCTTCGATTTCTTGAGTGAAGCCGACAAAACAGGTGATCTCGGACCGGAGGACCTCGAGATGCTGGGGGAGGCAGCTTGGTGGAGCGGCCGGCTCGAGGACTGCATCTCGGCCCGCCAGCGATCATTCTCGGGATACTTGGAGTCCGGCCGCCCTCGAGCGGCAGCCACGATCGCGCTCGCGTTGTTTGACGACTACGACGCCAAGAGGGCCGGCTCGATAGCCGACAGTTGGTTCAACCGGGCAGAGGGGCTCCTGCAATCTGAAGCGGAGAGCGTCGAGCACGGTCACCTCGCGGTCCAACGGGCTCGCAAGTCGCTGATGAACGGTGATCTCGAACAAGCGAAGCTGTCCGCAGAGAAGGCGCTCGAGCTGGGCATGAGCTTCGGCGATCGCGACCTTCAGGCGTTCGGCCTTCTTCTGGGCGGCAACATCCTGGTGAATCAAGGCGACGCCGAGGGAGGGTTGAAGATGCTCGACGAGGCCACGATCGCGGCGGTGGGGGGAGAGCTGAATCCCCACACCGCAGGTGTCGTCTACTGCCTCGCCATCGCAACGACCGCGCAGATGGCGGACTACGATCGCGCCGGACAGTGGACGGAGGCCTCCACGCGCTGGTGCGAGCGTCAGTCGATCTCGGGGTTTCCGGGCATCTGCCGGGTGCATCGCGCCGAGATCATGCGGCTTCGGGGTTCGTGGCTGGAGGCCGAACAGGAAGCGCGTCGAGCGCTGACCGAGCTCCAGAACTTCAACCTGGAGTTCGCCGCGGCGGGCTTCTACGAGGTCGGCGAGATCCGGCTGCGAATAGGCGATTTGGATGGAGCCCAAGACGCGTTCAGACAGGCGCACGAGTTGGGCCATGAGCCGCAACCGGGACTGGCCCTTCTCCGACTTGCCGAGGGCCAGTCGCAGGTGGCCTTCTCGTCCCTCAAGAGGGCCCTCGAAGAGCCGATGGCACGGCTCGATCGGGCGCGGCTACTCCCGGGAATGGTGGAGATCGCCATCGCCGCGGGAGAGATGTCCACGGCGCGCGCCTCCGTCGAGGAACTCAAGACCATCATCGAGATCTACGACAGCAACGCACTAAAGGCGTCTTATCTCTGTTCACTGGGGGCCTTGCAGCTGGCAGACGGGGATGCTGCGCGCGCGGCGAAGACGCTGAAGCAGAGTTGGAGACTGTGGGCTCAGGGTGATCTCCCCTATGAGGCCGCCAGAGCGCGCCTCGCCTACGGGGCGGCACTGCGAACCGAAGGCGACGAGGAGGCTGCGCTCCTTGAGATCGGCGCGGCGAGAGCCGCATTCCGCAAGTTGGGAGCGGAGCTCGATGTCCGGCGCGCGATGGACATGCTGGGCGAGGAGGTCTCCGAGTCGTTGGCCATAGCGTCCGCTCCCGGCGCGCGCATGGTCAAGTCGTTCATGTTCACCGACATAGTTGGATCGACGAAGCTTGCCGAAGCGATGGGTGAGAAGCAATGGAGCAAGTTGCTCGCGTGGCACGATCGAGCTCTGCGAGGTCTGTTCGAGAAGCACGGCGGTGAAGAGGTCAAGCACCTGGGTGATGGCTTCTTCGTTGCGTTCGACGATCCCAGCGATGCCGTCGAATGCGCGGTAGAGATTCAGCGAAGGCTGGACGAACACAGCGAGACCGCCGGCTTCGCCCCAGACGTCCGCATCGGCCTGCATCACACCGAAGCAACTCGAAAGGGCAATGACTACGAGGGCAAAGGTGTGCACGAGGCAGCGCGCGTCGGAGCCATCGCCGGCGCGGGAGAGATCATCGCGTCGGAGCACGTCATCAACAAGGCCGCTACGCGCTTCCCCGTCTCGGAATTCCGTGCCGTGAGCGTTAACGGCCTCTCCGAGCCGATCAAGGTGGCGTCGATAGATCCTCGCTGATCGGGGCTATGCGCGCCGATCGAGGAGGGTCGAGTGACCAACGTGCGTTAGCAGCCACTCGTTGAGTGGCTTGGAGAGTCGAAAGAACTCAGCAACACGAGACTTGACCCGTCGCGTGCCAAGCCATCCTCCCGGCGGCCACTCCCGCCACGCGATCAGGCCCTTGAATCGAAGGAGCTCGATCCTGGGATGATCCTTCGGGTACCCTCTCGGCGCGGTCTTCAGAACTTCATGTCCGGTGACCTCGAGTCCGGCTGCCCTGGCGCTTGCCACGAGGTCAACCAGCTTGTCGCCAGGACGATCCTCCCCCACGGTCACTCGATAGCGTTCGAGCTGATCCGCGGCCATGTGCCACATGCCGCAACCCGCCCCCAGTCCGTCGGCGGAAAGCTGTACGTAGCCGGCGCCGATCACGGCAGCAATATTGGTCTTGTAGGGAGACTTGTCGGAGCTAAAGCGGATGTCTCGATACGGTCGAAAGATCCGGCCCTCGCCCCACTCCGGCGCGAGCTCTTTCAGCAGCTCCTCCATTGGGGCGCGGACCGTCTCGTCGTACACATCCCTGTTTTGCTGCCAGTAGACCTTGGAGTTGTCGGCCTCGAGTCCTTCGAAGAACTCGAGGGCTTCGGCCGGCCAGCCATGAAACGTCATCGTCACGACCTCCGCGCTTCAGAAGAGGTCAGAGCCTATCCGAGAAGCTGCCGGCCGCGGCCGCCGCACCGCGGACCTCCCTCGATGCCTGTATGCACCGCTGCGGGTCGACTCGGAGCACGACATCAGGGGTCGAGGACCGCGAGGAGCGCTCGAAGTCACCGCCGGGTCGGTGCGCTAACGCAGCCGCTCGGTAAGGAAGTCCTCCCGTGTTCGATGGCCTGCCGCCCGCTCGGGAGCGAGATTCGCACCGGCCCGGAATGAGCGGGCGGCCTTGCCGGGGGGCCCGACCGGCAGGATCAGCCGGTGCCGGTGCCGGTGACCCGCCCATAGATATCCGCGGATCAGCTCGGCCACCCCGTACAGCCTGGCCGGAGCGAGCCGCAAATGGGGGATCCAGCCTCCCATCATGGGGAATTACCGACACCACGCACAGAGCTGTTCCTGGCGACGTAACCGTAGGGCTGCTCCTCTTCCATGCCGCCGCACGCTGCGCGAGAGAACGACACTCACTCGTTCTCAATATGAGGGAATGTAATTCCGCACCACCGGCAATAACGCCAGGCCCACGATTGCCAACCAACCGCAGGCAACGACTACCCGGATGAGCCTTACGTCGCGCCTTCCTACTGCGAGGAGGGGCAACAGCGCCAGAGCGGCGGTGGGGAGTGCAACGACGACGGCGTACGACCAGCCCTCTCTCGAAAAGGCGACGACCTCGGGCCTCGACCATGCGATCGGTAGTGCCAGGCAAACGTTTCCCACGAGCCCGCGCTTGTGTGCGACCGCCGCGGCGACCCCGAGCACCACACCTACCGGTCCAGCCAGCAGTAGCCACGATGGCTTCACGCCACCCGTCGGCCAGTCACCGACTCGCGTATCGCGAATGTGGCGTGGTACGACAGCAGCCACACGAAAAGGTAGGGGGCCATCGTGGCGATCCCGAGTCCGCTTGCCGCGCGAAGCGAAGTGCTCCGCCGCCTCGCCCAGATCGCAAAGAGGAAGCCGAGTGTCAGCCATGAAGCGGTTGCACCCCCCAGAGCCATGACTGGACCGCCGATCTGTCTAAGGAACTGTGCGGTGATGCCGAGGACCAGACCAGCGAGCGCGCCGAGGGCCAAGATGCGCGCCGTAGAGCTCGGACGTGCCGGTCGATCCGGTGACATCCCCCGAGCATGCCCGTTCTCATCTACCTCTGTCGGCGCGGCTGCGCGCCGAAGCAGCCGTTCCTTGTGACGCAACCGTAGGGGACGGGGTCCCACGCATGCATTTCATCCTCGCGGTGTTTGGCTAATCGCGATAGGGGGTTTTGTGGGTTCCGCAGCCGGGCCTCAGGTCGCCGGCGTCCAGAAGCGGGAATGCCATGTCGAGTTGCGGAGCGGACCGCCGTTCGGCGCGGTAGACACGGTGAGTATCAGGTCGGCTGGTTGAAGCCCACGACCCCAAGCCACTTGGCTCTAAGGGACTTTCGCGTGATGCGCCGCCGCGAAGTCATGGACGAACGCAGCAAGGTTTGTCGGTGTTATCCCGTACATTCTTGCGAGCTCCGTCATGTCCAACGGCGAGTCGTACGTCTCCAGCGCAACGAGAAGGGAGGTCGCGAACTCGGGCAGGGTGGGGATTGACTCACCTACATCGACCATATGAATAGGCACCTCTTTGCCCAGCTCGTGGCTGAATGCATGAACGATGTCGCGCCACGAGACGGGTTCGGGACCACCAACGGCGAGTGTGCGGGACTCAGATTCGTGCCGGGTCGCCGCCACTACGGCGTAGGCAGCAACATCGCGCATCGCGACGAACGAGTGGCACCGACTCCCTTCGCCCACCAGTGTGACGGGCCGATCCTCGAGGACGGGTACCCCGACCACCAGGGGCACCAATCTGTCCATGAACACGTCTGGCTGGAGAATCGTCCAGCTCATCGACGAGTGCCGCAGTTCTTCTTCTGTCGTCGCCTTGGCTCGCAAGAGCGGCATCTGACTGTCCGAGGAGGCTCCTAGCGCAGAGACAAATACGAAGCGACCTACGCCTGCTTTGTCTGCCGCCCGAACGAGGTTGCGGTTCCCCTTGAGGTCTACGGACTCGATGGTGTCGTCACCACCTCGAGCGGTGGCGGTCGCCGTAGTTACGACGGCGTCGACACCCAGACATGCTGCTTCCAGCGAAGACGGGTTCTTTAAGTCGCCGAAGGCCGGCTCTGCCCCAACTTCCACGAGAACTTCGTAGTTCGATGCCGATCTCACAAGAACCCTTACTGCAACACCTTTATCGAGCAGCTTCCGTATGATGAGACTCCCGAGCTCACCCGTCGCTCCGACTACAAGGATCATGACCTCTCCTTCCCGCTGCAGGGCGGCTCGCCCCTAGTGCGCCGCGGCTAGAGACCGCGCCTATCTCGATCCGGTCCATGGCTATGTGTCGCGATCGCTGCTACGGATGACACGGTTTACTGCGGCGTCTACGTCCCCGCTCGTTTCTTCGACCGGCTCTAGGTAGAAACGAGCCGATCGGATGACGTCTTCGCCCACCGCGAAGATCACAACCCCTCGCATGAGAAAGGACGCTCCGTCGATTTTCGAGCCGGACATCTCCAGCTCCACCCAGGCGCGTTCTCCGTCGACCACGCTGCTGACAACGCGTGCGGTGACATCTGGGATGGAGGCGAATATCTGAGCCCAGTTTTTCTTCACCTGGGCGTTTCCTCGGAAGCTCCTCTCCGGATGCGAAGGGGTTTCGTTGACGTAGTCGGCGTCGAAGGAGGCCGCGAGTTTCTCGAGCTGGTGTTCATTCACCGCCTGAAGCATGGCGTCGACGGTGATCCGAGGGTCACGTTCGCTTGCGATTGGTCCCATCAGTAACTCAGATGACCTTCATTCTGACATTCATTCTAGTAGTATGGAGCGAATTATGCAGAAGGTCAAGCCCAAGCGCTCTTACAGATCGCCAATGCGTCAGGCTCAGGCGCAGCGGACGCGTGATCTCATAATCGAAACGGCCGAGCGCCTGTTCTTGGAGCATGGATACGGGGCCACGACGGTCGCCGCGATCGCCGCCGATGCGGGTGTCTCGGTGGACGCGATCTATAAGGGCTTCGGGGGGAAACCAGGGCTTGTTCGAGCGATCTACGACAGCGGCTTGAAGGGACTTGGTCCGATCCCTGCTTATCAGCGCTCCGACGAGATGCGCACGCGCGAGAAGGATCCTGTCACGATCCTGCGGAAGTGGGGGGAGCTTACCGCCGAGGTCGCCTCGACGCTCACTCCGATCCGCTTGTTGATGAGGGCCGCTGCCGCCGACGACGCTGAGGTCGCCGCCGTTTTGGAAGAAAGTAACGCGGATCGACTCAAGCGGATGCGACAGAACGCGCGGTTCTTGGACCAGCGCGGTTACTTACGTGAGGGGATCGATGTCAAACAGGCGACGGACATCTTGTGGACCTGCAGCTCGGCGGAGCTCTACGAGCTCTTCGTTCTACAGCGGGGGTGGTCGTCACGCCGTTTCGCCCGGTTCGTCTCAGACTTGATGATCTCGTCCTTGTTGCCGAGCTAGACGCAGAGGACCTGAACGGTGCACTATTGGGTGGGAACCTTGGCCCTGGTTCACCCTCAGCTGGCCGCTGTAGCAGTTAACGGCGGCGAGCGCGAGCGCGCCGTTGCCTTCGTGCATCGCCTGCACCCGGGCGACCGGGATGGCGCGGCCCTCTTCGATGAGGTCGGATCCCAAGTGCTGGGGTGGAGGGTGACCTCAGTGGGTCAGTGCGTTGTAAATCCCGAGCACCTCGCCGGCGATGCTTGACCATTCGAACCGTTTGGAACGGCGCCGCCCCTCGTTGCTCAACCTCTGTGCAACCTCAGGGTTCCTCAGCAGTCGATTGATGGCACCGGCAAGACTCGCGGTGTCATTGGGCGGAACAAGCGATCCACTGCGGTCATCCTCCACGATCTCAGGGATGCCGCCGGTATCCGACGCGACGATGGGAAGTCCGGCTCGCATCGCCTCGAGCAACACAGAGCCGAGCTCTTCATAGAGGGACGGCAGCGCGAAGACATCGGCATGCGAGAGGTAAGCAGGGATCTCATGGTGCGGAACGAAACCCGTGAGATGCACCCGCCCGCCCAGGCCGGCGTTGGCGATCTCCTGCTCGATGATCGGGCGCTCTGGACCGTCGCCGACGATCACGATCTCGGCCCGTTCATCGATCAAGCGCGCGGCGCGGACAAGAGTGAGCGGGTTCTTCTGAGGTGCAAGTCGACCGACGAACAGAACCCGAGGCCTGCGAAACTCTGGAAGCGGGTCACCACGAACTCCGTCGAAGAGCGAGCCGTTGACGCCGGGGGGAATGACATGAACTCGGTCTCCAGTGACGCCTCGGCCTTTTAACAGAGATTGCATACGCGATGTGAGCACGATGACCGCTCCAGCCCGCCTCAGCCCAACCGGTTCGATCCGAGTTCCGAGCACCTTCACCACTCGCTGAGACCAATCGGTCGGGACGAACGTGTGAGCAACGCTGCAGTGAAACGTGATAGCCATCGGAACACGCGCGATGCGCTGCGCCAGAAGACCGAGTGGGATCGTCGCCAGGTCCTCGCCCTGGTGCACGTGGATGAGGTCCACCTGCGGCGCGACCTTCAGGACGTGGCGAAGCGCGGCGACGCCGTAGAGCTGGCGCCAGCGCCGCACCGGAATCCCGACCCGCCGGACCTCGACGTGGGGTGACCGTTGGAGCGCGGCGACGCCGGGTCGGTGAGCCGTTATGACCGTCTGACGAACGGCACCGGCCGCCAGGGCGCGCGTCAGTTCCCCGGTGTGGTTCTGCATG
This sequence comes from Actinomycetota bacterium, assembly GCA_009379915.1. Taxonomy (GTDB): domain Bacteria; phylum Actinomycetota; class CADDZG01; order CADDZG01; family WHSQ01; genus WHSV01. The sequence continues at coordinate 28,678 of WHSV01000007.1, forward strand.
CCGCCGATCGCGTCGAACATAGCCAGCCGATCAAGGTCGATGTGAGAGGGCACCTCGAAAACGGAGCACAATCGCAGAACATGCATCGCAACCTTCACCTGACCTCTGCGGACACCGGCCTGGAGACTACCTCCGCCGTGCCCGCAAATCCCCCGCGACTGCGTGCAAGGAATCGAAGAGGCGTTGGCCTCCGAAACGACCGACATGACCGAGCGTCCGGGCAGATGAGGCGCTTTTCGTCGTCCCGATCGGTGGGAATAGACAGTTCGACGGTGGTCACAACTGAGCTTAGGAGATGGGATGGAAGTCACGGGCCTTTCTTGGGTTGGCACACGGACCGAGCACTTCGATGAGATGGTTAGATTCCTCGGGGAAGTGTTGGGGATCGAACGAGATGATGAACAGCCTGGGTTTGTCTCGTTCAAGACGCCGCGCGGAGACAAGGTCGAGGTCTTTGACACGAGTGTCTCCGACCATGACTTCATGACTACTGGCCCTTCGGTGGGCTTTGGCGTCTCGGACATTGACGAAGCCCGTTCGGAGCTGGAAGCAGCGGGGATCGAATTCATGGAACCCACTCAGCGAGAGGGCGACTTCCGCTGGGCGCACTTCCGCGGTCCCGACGGCAACATCTACGAGATCACCTCGTCGTAGGTCTCACCAGAGCGCGTAGCTCGGAGAAGAATAGGGCGGCGCTTTCCTCCCACGTAGGAAAGGAGTCGGCGCGCTCTCTGGCGGAACGCGACATCCGGCTGCGCAGTTGCTCGTCCTCACACAGTTTCCCGAGTGCTGCCGCGAGCCCGGCGAGGTCCCCGGGTTCGAGAATGAAGCCGTCTCTCTCATTCCTTGCGAGATGGGGGAGGTTACCCGCGTTCCATCCCACCACCGGAAGGCCGGCCGCCATTGCTTCGCCGTAGACCGTCCCATAGGGCTCCAGCCTGCTCGGCAGAACGAACGCGTCTGCGGCCGCGTACATGAGGGCGACCTGTTCGGAGGTAAGGGGGCCGTGACATACCACCCTTTCGGTGAGGTCCCCCCGCGCCAGGAGCTCCCTTACCCGCGCTGCATATCGCGAATCGGCGTTCTCGTCGCCCACCAGATGGAGCGTACAGAGCGACTCCGGAAGGGTAGTGAAGGCGCGCAGAAGTTCCACGATGCCCTTGCGCCCGATCCAGTTGGCGACGCAAAGCAAGGCCGCTTCACGGCCTCGCCTGAGATCGAGCGCAGACTCCTTCATCATCCCGACGTCTCGGCCGGGCGCCACGACCACGATCTTGGCCGTCTCGATGCCGCATGCCGTTAACTCGTCGACCAAGCTCTCGCTGGCCACCATGATCCGGTCGCAGCGCCTGTAGGCGACTAGGTCGAGATTGCGCTGAAGCGCACTTCGGACGAAGCCATGGTCGATACCTCCTGGGCGTTGGTGAACCATTGCCGCGAGCGGGCGAAGCTGATTCCACAGCCATGGAGCGGCGAAAGCTGTGGCAATGCTGTCCAGAACCACGACATCGGGGCGCTGTCGACGAAGGTGGCGCGACACTGTGCGTCCGGCGAGAGCCGGCAATGGAAAGGCTCGCTCCGGGAAAGAGACGAAGGACACTGACGCTTCGTGGGCGGCCGCAACCTCCGCCATGCGGCGGTGGTAGAGGTAACCGCCCGTGAGCGTAGCGGGATCACCGAGGGTGACGAGAGAGATGCGCATGAGGGTGACTCACTTGGTCCCGACGATGTTCGGAGACGATGGGCTCTTCGGCGGCGGTGAGCGCTATCCCCTCGAGCTGGCGAGGACTCTCTCGCGCCACGTCGACTGCCGGTTGGTCACGTTCGGCTCCAATCGGCGAACGATTATCGATCCATCCGGCCTCGAGATAGTCATCTTGAGGCGGCTGGCTGAGGCGCGAGGGCATATCGCTCAGCCGATCGCTACGGGGATTGCCCGCGCCACTCGTCAAGCCGACCTCGTTCACGTTCACCAAATGAGGAGCGCTCCGGCCCGGATCATGGCGCTCGTCGGGGCGATTCGCCGACAGCCCGTCGTGGTGACGGATCACGGGCTGGGAGGCGGTGGCTGGATGGGGCTTCTCCCTCGTTTGTTCAGTGCCTTCCTCACCGTCTCTCGCTATTCGGCCGAGACTTTGCGAGCACCCGAGTTCAAGTCGTGGGTGATCTACGGGGGCGCGGATCCGAATCTCTTCAGCCCGAGCATAGGAGCACGCTCGGGCCTTCTCTTTGTCGGGCGGATCACTCCGCACAAGGGCATCGAGCGGCTCATACACGCCCTCCCCGATGATTTGCCCCTCGAGGTCGTGGGAACGACCGGGCACGACCGGCAACCCCACGAGCGTGAGTATCCTGCCTTGTTGCGCCGGCTCTCGGAGGGCAAGCGGGTCAAGTTCTCCGGCCGGGTCGATGACGATCAGTTGCCCGAGCTGTACCGGCGCGCCCATGCCCTCGTCCTGCCCTCGGTCCACGACACCTGTTACGGAAGGAAGGTCGGGATCTCCGAGCTCCTGGGGCTCTCGGCGATCGAGGCGATGGCCTCGGGGACTCCCGTCATCTGCAGCCGGGTCGGCGGTCTGCCGGAAGTGGTGATCGACGGGCAGACGGGCTTCGTGGTCGAACCGGGCGACATACGAGGCCTGAGGAGCGCGATCGAGAGAATCGTTGGGGTTCCTGCGTGCGCCGAAAGGATGGGCCGAGCGGCTCGGGAGCGCGTCCTGAGTCATTTCACTTGGGAGGCATGCGCCCAACGCTGTCTCGCAGCCTACGAGTCGGTATTGGGCGGGGGGGCCGCGTAGCCCCCAAAGGCGACGGGCGATTCCCAGACCCGAACCGACAGCATCTCGACCTCGCCGGCAGTCAGCCTGTGAGCCACCTCGTCGTGACTCCATCGAGCGAGCACCTCGACGGTGACGGCCTCCTCTTCGGGCGGGCGCATTACCTCGAGGTTCTTTCCCTCCACGATCTTCACCGTGTCGCGCAGGGCCTGCTCCAGATCGTCGAGATCGCACACCATTCCACGGGTGTCGAGGTGACCGCGCGAGGCTACGACTTCCAGCCGGTAGTCGTGCTCGTGGAGCTCGCCCTCGGGTCCCTTTACGCCGGGCATGACGTGCCAGGCCTTGAAGGTGGTGGACAACCCGACTTCGAACACGCTCACACCTCCTGGTAGCCGATTGCTGCGTGGATCAAGCCGTCACTTGGAGAATCCACCGCGCTAAACGCGGTCGAGACCTGCGACAACGGGAACTCGTGAGTGGCCAGTCGTTGCAACGGAAGCTCTCTCATGAGGTTTAGAGCCGTTTCCAGGCGGCGTTTCCTCGTCCACGCGGGGGTAAGCCGTGCCGGAATGGTCGATACCTGCGTGCTCCTAAGCGTCAAGCGGCGGCGATGGAAGGCCGCTCCGAGCGGCAGAGACACCGGTTTGGTTCCAAACCAAGATGCCACCAGGACCATGCCCTCGTGCGCCGTCAGCTCGAGAACGGCGGAGAGGGCGGCGGGACTGCCACTGGCCTCGACGACGAGGGGCACACCTCGTCCTTCGGTTAGATCGGCGACCTGTGCCGGCAGCTCCGCAGGGTCGACGCTCGAAACCGAGAACGACTCGGCAACATCTCTACGCCAGGGAAGAGGATCCGATCCGAGTACGGCCGCGCCGGCTAGACCCAGCAAGGCTCCCGCGAGGATGCCGACGGCTCCCAATCCGAGGACGACCACCTGCTGGTGTGCGACGGGGCCCGCGTCGAGCGAGATTTGAAGGGCTGTTTCGACAAGGGGCAGCAACGTGGCGAGGCGCGGCTCGAGGCCCTCCACCTCGATTATTTCGGTTCCCTCGGCTACAACGTGCGCTTGATGTGGGTGGAAACAGAACACCGTGGATCCCGGGCTGAGAAAGCAGCTCGATTCCTCGATCCTTCCGACGACGCTGTAGCCGTACCGAAAGGGCCATGAGAAGGTCCCAGAGAGAGCACCGAGGGTCTCGTCCAGGGGCAAGGCGGGATCGATTTCACCGCGGTAGGCCAGCATTTCCGTCCCACCAGAGATTCCAGAGTAAAGAGTGCGTACCAACGCTTGTCCCTCGGTCGGAGAGGTGAGCTCGATGTCGATCAGCTCCACCGTCCTGGGGGCGCTGAACTGGACCGCAGTTGTTAGCACCTCTCGAACCTAACCGACGCCTGAACCGGAAATAGTTTCAAGCTTTATGGTGGCGGGAAAGCGAGGCGTGTGATGGTCAACGAAGAAGCGCGTGTTCCCCTGCCCACTCCCTTCGGACCCTTTGTTGCTCGAGCATTTGAGTGCGCATCGGGAAACGTTTACCTAGCCATGACGAAGGGACGTTTGGACATCGGGCCCATCCTCACGCGCGTTCATTCGGAGTGCCTGACGGGCGATGTCTTCGGTTCCCTCCGGTGCGACTGTGGTGTCCAGCTCCGGGAAGCACTAAGGGGCATCGCCGCCGAAGGTAGGGGCGTGCTCATATACGCGACCGGCCACGAGGGACGCGGCATTGGCCTGGTAAACAAGTTGCGCTCTTACATGGATCAGGATCAGGGCTCGGACACCGTCGATGCCAATCTCCACTTGGGACTGCCGGTCGACGGGCGCAGCTACGAGGATGCCGCCGGCGTGCTTGCGGCGTTGGGGGTCGGAAGCATCAAGCTGATGACCAACAACCCCGAGAAGGTAGCGGCGTTGGGGCGCCACGGGATCATCGTCGACGAGGTTCAACCCTTGACGGTGGCTCCTCACACTCGCAACTCCGCCTACCTGAGCACGAAGCGCAACCGACTCGGTCACAACGGCTCACTCGTTTCTCCGCCGACAGTCGATACGACTCCGGTTGATGTCCGTAAACTGCTCGGCCCCGTTAGACCGAGGCACGACAGACCCTACGTTGTCGTCAAGTATGCGCAGAGTCTCGATGGGCGCATAGCGACGTCGACGGGAGACTCTCAATGGATCAGTTCGGAGGCGGAGCGCATGGTGTCTCACTCGATGCGAGCGCATTGCGACGCCGTCATGGCCGGCATCGGGACTGTCATAAACGACGATCCCCAGTTGACCGTTCGGCTTGTGCCCGGATCGTCCCCGATCCGAGTCGTCCTGGATTCGACGCTGCGTCTCTCAGCCGAGGCGAAGGTCGTTTCTGAGGAGGGCGCCACCATTGTCATAACCACGGACCGCTCGGAGATACAAAGACGTCGAGAGTTGATGACGAAGGGCGCTGAAATAGCAGTCCTCGCCCAGAGAGATGGGTTGGTGGATTTGGGCGAGGCGCTGGGCTATCTCCGAAGACGAGGGATCGAATCGTTGTTGGTCGAGGGCGGAGCGAAGGTGATCACTTCATTTCTCGGATCCCGCGGGCTGGCCGATCGCTTGGTCGTATCGATCGCGCCCAGAGTTATGGGGTTGGGAACCGAGGCGGTTGGTGACCTGGGCATCTCCGAAGTGTCTTCGAGTCTTGTCTTGAGCGACCCCATCGTTCACTTGGTCGGCCGGGATGTCGTGCTGGGGGCCGATCTCAGGGATAGGTCCGAGGGTGGCGCCGGCGGGACATTGCTGTTGGAGGAACAGAATGAGCGTCTGCCCGACACGACATCTGGTTGAGCTGCCAGCCTGCTCTCGGTGATGAGGGTCTTATCCGAGCTCGGGCCGCATCACTTTCTGGAATCCGAGCAGGTATCCACACGTTGATCTATGTACCGGCAGCCACTAAAGAGGTCAGGAGAGTGATTTGACAAACGACGATGCGGTGATGGGATCGAACACTGGCACACGAAGAGCACGCACTTCGGGAGGCTGAGAGCCGGCGCTCACTGTCGGAAGACGAAAGAGAACGACTCGTCTGGCTCGAGCAGAGGCTCGATCAATGCTGGGACCTGTTACGACAACGGCGAGCGCTGATCGAGGCGGGCCGCGATCCCGAAGATGCCTCCGTTCGCGGTGTCAGCACCGTCGAGCACTACCAACAGTAGGCAGGGAGGCGAATCACACCGAGCTTCCCTCAAGGGTGAGCCCTGCCTCCACCCAATCGAGCAACCCGCCCCCGTAACGGCGAACATTGCAATAGCAGTGCTCGACCAGCGCCCGGTAAAGGGCAACGCTGGAGAGACAGTCGACGTTCGAGCAATAGACGATGATCTCGTCATTTTTCTGGAGCGATGAATAGAGATCGTCCGGATCGTCGAAATGTAGCGAGCCCGGTATGTGCTTCGCGTCGAAGGCCCATCGATTGAGGGCCATCACCAGCTTGACGGGTTCGCCACTGTCGAGCTTGGTTATCAGCTCCTCCCGGTCGTTAGTCACGACCGGCTCCTGGCCAAGCATCGCGTAAGGATGCGGTTGATCGCTCACGGCACGCGATGCCTCGCCACAGCGCCACGAACCTCGGGCGCTACCTCCTCGGCAAAGCGTCGAAGCTGCGTAGTGGGTTCCGCCGCCGGCCAGAAGATGAATGCGTCCATCCCCAACTCGACCGCCAGACGAGTGAGCTGATCGGCCCAGTACGAGGCGGGACCCTCCAGGAATCCCCCGCGGTCGCCATCGGTGATCGTCCCCGAGACGTTGTAGATGCGGCGAACCTCACTCGGTTTACGCCCGGCGGACTCCGCAGCTGCATCGATGCGGTCGTGCAGTTCCGGAAGCCGCTCGGGCGGCATGAAGCCGGACGACGGGATCCAGCCGTCGGCCAGGCGTCCGATCAGATTCAGCATGCGCGGGCCGGCGGCGCCGATCCAGATACCGATGTCATGGGCCGGGATGGGCCCGGAATGAACACCCTTCAGACGATAGTGGCGGCCCTCGAAGCGCAGGTTTCTCTCGCCACTCCACAGGAGACGGATTACTTCGATCGCCTCGGCCAGCGAGTCGACCGCTTCTCGGCGCTTTCTGCGAGGGCCACCCATACCCTCGATCGCGTCCCAGAAGCTCCCCGCACCGAGGCCGAGCTCGAACCGGCCGCCGCTGATCCTGTCGATCGACGCCGCCGCCTTGGCCATGACCGACGGGTGCCGCAGTGGAAGATTGGCGACATCGGGAAAGAACCGCACGCGCTGAGTGCGCGCCGCGAGATCGGAGATGAGCGAGAACGTGTCGAAGAAGCGCCGCTGGTAGGGGTGGTCCTGAATGCCGATGAGGTCCAGACCTGTCTCATCCGCGATCCGAGTTTGCTCAACGATGGTTGGGTAGTCATCCGCGTTCGGTGCGGGGAAGTATCCGAACTCGACGTCCCGGCGGTAGTCCATCAAGGGACTTCTTCCGGCAGTCCATCACGAGCGCGGATGCGGTCGTAGTTGAGGCGCATCAACTCGATCACGTCGCGGATGTCTGCGTCGTCCTCGATCCTGCGGGCAGCAAAGCCGGGCTTGCCTGGAAATACCGGATGATCGACGACTCGACCCTCGGTCCTCAACCTCAGTCCTAGCTTCTTGGGGAAAGAGAAGTGTGCGCCAAGGTCACCGTGCAGGTGACCGAGTTCCCGGCCACCAAACCTGAAACCGAACTCTCCACGAGGCCCTGGGCCCGCCTCGACTCCCGGCCACGAGCCGACTTCCTCGGTGATCTGCTGGCTCGCCGTGGCCGACTGTGTCATTAGAGACTTCCTCAGTTCACCAGGGTCACGTGAGCTACGTGACCCCAATATCCAGCGACATAAACGTAAGGTGCAACGCGCGGCGCAACCGCTTGTATTCCGGCGGCCACGGCCCGCTCGAGTTCGTGACTACTCGTAGTCGCCGTACTGGCCAAGCGTTACCGCCGCGTCCGCCGGGCCCTGGATGTGACTCCGTTCTTGTGTGACCGGCATTGCCAGACGGCCTCCCATCGGGTCGTGCTGCTGAACCCTTCCTTCACCAAGTCGATCCGACTTGTTGCTCAATCTCATGAAGCATTCAGGGGAGGCAGAGGCGATCCCTCACCGTCGAGAACCGCCTGCAATGCCGTCGCCAAATGCTCGAGCTCGGTGCGGCTCAAGTGGTTCAGGAAATGCTCTCGCAGCCCCTGCAGATGAACGTTCGTGGCTTTGCGCAGGACGGCCCGGCCCTCGGAGGTGAGTGTCGCGAGATAGCCGCGCTTGTCGCCTTCGAAGACGCAGCGCTCTACGAGCCCCTTGCGCTCGAGCTGATCGACCGCCCGGGTCACGCCGCTGGGCGAGAGGACGACTCGTGACGCCAGATCCGACATCCGCAGGCCACGCTCGCCGGCGAGGCGGAGCCACGTGAGGACCTCGAACTGATTGAGACTGAGGCCCAGTGCGCCGGCCAATTCCCGGTCGAGGGTGGGGACGACCGCGGAGTAGGCGTAAAGGAACGCTCGCCAGGCACGGAACTCGAGCTCATCATGCCGCCTTTCGACTCGCTGCTTCGTCATGGGCATGAGTCTACCTGCGGGATAGTTGCTTGCAGCTGCAAGTTTCTACACTTGATCGAACACTTGCTCGCCCGCGGAACTCATCGCTCGCTTGCGTCACCTTTCGGGAGGTTGCCCGGCCGCTGCCACCGCCCACGGTGTTAAGGGGGTCGTCTCAGACCAACGGGTGGAGGGCGGTCATTCTCAGGCCTACCGTTTCAATCTGAGCATCGTGTCGTCGCGATCGCCCTTGCGCTGGTCCGGCGACTCATCGCCTTCGAGCCACGGTTCGAGTACAGATCCGACCAAAGAAGATCAGCCCGTGTGCCGAAGCTCAGAGCCGAAATACGTGAGCTCGACCTGCAAGGAGAACGCGGATGAGCCCTTGTTTGAAACTGCCTCGGCGCGCTCCCGAGGGTCCGGCAAAGAGTAAGCTGGGCTTCAACACACCTCGAATCTGGGGGCTGGATGATGGCCACAACACAAGACCGCCAGCGGCAATCCGAGCGTCTCGAGGAGCTCTGGAGGCGGCCCTCCGCCGAGCTCGAGCGCACTCGGGTCGATCCTCTTCCATCCCAGCGAAAGGCTTCTCGAGAGTCCCGAAATTGGTCGCACTTACTGCTCGTCGCGTGGGTTGCGAGCGTGGCCGCTCTCTACATCTTCGAACCGAGCCCCACGGATCCGGCGGCGACCCCGCTGTGGGGAACGATCGTGCTTCTCGCGTTCACCTACGCACTGTTCGCCTCGATTGTCGGGTTGGCCGGCCGCCGCCCCTGGGGGCTGGGCGCTTCCGCGCTCACGGGAGGCCTCGGCATGGTCATCGCGGGGGCCTGTGCTGCCACGGGCCATCACGCCGGTGCCTGGTGGATCGTCGAGGGCCTGGCCTTCACCGGCCTGGCCGCCGGCAGCCTCACCGCTCTGCGCGCGCGTCGCTGACGAACTACGAGCGGACTGCCGCTGGTCAATCCCAGCGAGAGACCGCTCCGGGCGAGTTCTGCTCAGATTTCCGCTGATGTGGTGGCCGGACGCCGTGGAGGATCTCGTTGCAGTCCAGCAACGGCTCGCGGTTGAGAACATGGAGTTCTGGCGGCCTCCGGATCCCGTTACTTTCGGTGCGTGCTGGGTTTGTTTCGAGCGCGGCCTTACCGGCCGAGGGGCGCCGGGGGACAGGGCCTGGGCCGTGGCGATATCCATGCGGCATCGCGAGCTGCTTGCCACCGCGGTGCTGGCCGGTGCGGCCGAAGGGGCCTATCAACCGGGGCTGATGGCCCTGCGCGAGGGGCCCCTTCTCGAGGGTTCCGTGCGAGCGCTCGGTTCGACGCCGGATCTGGTGCTGGTGAACGCAACGGGTCGCGACCATCCTCGGCGAGCGGGCCTCGCGCTTCACCTCGGTGCGGTCTTGGATCTTCCCACCGTCGGCGTGACCCACCGTCCCCTAATAGCCGAAGGCCGCCTTCCGGGCGCCACGCGCGGGGCGACCTCTCCTTTAGCGATCGATGGCGATGTCGTGGCGGCGTGGCTCCGGAGCCGCGCCGGAGTCCGGCCCGTCGTGGTTCATCCCGGGTGGCGAACCGATGTTGAGACCGCGGTCGAGCTTGTCGGGCGCAGTCTTGAGTGTGCCCGCACGCCCGAACCGTTGCGCCGCGCACGCCGACTCGCCCGGCTGGCGCGCGCGGGACTAGTTCCTGCAAAGCGTGGCGGGTGAGCATGGTCCCGCCACTCCCGAGCTAGAGGAGGTGAGTTGCTGAGACGAGGAACTCAGCGCCACCGGAGACCCCGGGTTATGGGGCCGTCATAGCTTGCACGCGATCCGAGAGTGGGCCACGGGCCCTTTGACCACCTGACTCTGGCGGACCGTCCGATCGCTAGATCCGTGTGCTGCCTCTTCAGAGTCGGTTGGCTGGAACGCTTTCAGTTCCTTGGGAGCCCGGATATCTCAACGAAGACCGTCTCGAATCGCTTGCGCGATCTTCACTAGCGGAGTGTGGCCGACATGAATCCAGAACCCTCTAAACGTGCTTGCAAAATTCTCAAGATTTTCGTACCGACGCGGGAATACGAGCGGATCCCTCCGACGTTGCACCGCCGCGAGAATGACGGAATCATCGCCGAAAGGAGATGATCGGCCATGCTCATGAGGTTCGACCCGTGGCGTGAGTTCGACCGTCTGACGCGGGACCTGTTCAACGGGAGCGTCCGCACCAGCCTGCTCATGGACGCCTACCGTAAGGACGACGAGTTCGTTATCCACTTCGACCTTCCTGGGATCGACTCGGACTTGGTCGACCTCACCGTCGACGAGAACGTCCTGATGGTCCGGGCCGAGCGGCGGGCCGAGACGACCGAGGGTGTCGAGGTTCTCGTCTCGGAACGCCCGCGGGGCACCTACGTGCGACGCATCTTCCTGGGTGAGGCGATCGACGCCGACAAGCTCAGCGCGCGCTACGACAACGGCGTGCTGACCGTCGTCGCGCCAATCTCCGAGTCTGCCGAGCCTCGGAAGATCGAGATCGCGGCAGGCAACGGCACTCCTAATCACGCTGCCAGGGCGGGATGGGCATCATCCCGCCGGTCGCATGGTCAGACGCCCAGCTTGCGTAAGTATGGCAATCATTGGCGTCGTGACTGCGGCCATCGTTGCCGTGCACCGCCCGAACGGTTTCTTCGTCGCCGACAACGGAGTTGAGCATTCTACTCCGCTGGATCGGCGACAACCGTGAGGTCCACTTCTGACGAAGTCTCCGAGACAGGCCGTCCGGCGCGTCGAGGAAGAGTCGCGCGCGGAACCAGTCCACCACTTAGTCCGGAAGTTGCGGCACCTCGGGGCCCTGGTTTCGCCCAAGGTGCACGGCCCGGGTGATCGCAGCCGTTCCGAACCGATCGCGCAGACTATCGAGCGCTGTGTCGAGGGCGTCGAGTTGGTGACGATCGAACGGCAGCGCCAGCTGGATGGCGCCGTCGTTGCACAGGTTGGTGAGCGACACTCCCACCAGCGTGATGCCCTGCCTTTGGATCATGGGAGTGGCCTCCCTCAGCAACGTCCTCGACGTGGCGAGGATCGTCTCGGTCTGTGCGGTTGCCTCGGACAGCGTGCGCGACCGCGTCGCTCGCGAGAGGTCGTCGAATCGCAACCGAAGCACGACGGTCCGGCATACTCGATGCGCCGCGCGCAGCCGGCGGGCGAGGCGGTCGACGAGAGCGACGAGGACCGCGTCAACGGAGGCGGCCGACTTCGGTTTGCGGCCGATGGATCGCTGGGCTCCCATCGAGCGTCGGCGGCGGCCGATCTGGACGGGGCGAGGATCGCGATTGTGTGCGAGGGCGTGGAGGTGCCGACCGACCGCCACTCCAAGCATCCGAACCAGCGTTTTCTCGCCGAGCTCGGCGACCTGAGCAACGGTCCTGATCCCCTCCCTGCGAAGCTTTCCTGAGGTGACGGCTCCCACCCCCCAGAGCCGTTCGATGGGGAGCGGATGAAGAAATGCCAGCTCGCGGTCCGGCGGCACCACGAGCAGACCGTCGGGCTTTGCTACGGCGCTGGCCACCTTCGCGAGGAACTTGGTCCTCGCTACGCCGACCGAGATGGGCAGGCCGACCCGATCGAGCACCTCGCGTCGCAATCGCTCGGCGATGTCCGTCGGCGAACCCGATAGGCGCCACAGTCCGCCCACGTCGAGGAAGGCCTCGTCGATCGACAACCCCTCGACCAGTGCCGACGTCTGGTCGAAGACCTCGAACAGCGCCTTGCTCGCCTCGGAATAAGCAGACATACGAGGCGATACCACGACCGCGTCGGGGCACAACCGACGCGCCCGTGCGCCGGCCATCGCGGTGCGGACGCCATGGACCTTGGCCTCGTAACTCGCCGCCAGCACCACTCCTGCCCCGACGATGACCGGGCGGCCGCGCAGCCGCGCATCGTCTCGCTGCTCGACCGACGCGTAGAACGCGTCCACGTCGGCGTGCAGGATAGAAGCCGTGTGTCTCATCGAACATATGTTCGCATACGACCGAAGGACAAGCGAGGGCGAAGATCTCAGAGAGGACGCTCGTCACCGAGATGACCAGAGCACGAACTCATTTTTGCGCAAGGCGGGCTGAGCGCCTCAGCGCGATGAAGGCGACTGCCCCTCGGCGTCGAGCCCGAGCGCGTCGCACGCCGCGTCCACGGACGCAGCCCGGAGCACCGGCGTGGGGAAATTGGTCATGATCACGCAGCGGCTGAGACCGCCCACCGCCGCGACCGCGCGGATCCGCTGGGCGTCGGTCGCATTCGGACCGGTCAGCAACTCTTGAAGCCGCTCGAGCCAGCGAACCGACGCCGCCTCGATGTCGACGTAGGCGAACGCGCTGGCGTCGCGCAGCAACGCCATGAACAGTGGTTTGTGCGGGACGAGCAGGTCGAAAAAAGACTCCAGGAGTTCGCGCGTGCCGCTGGCGCTCGCGGCGGCCTCGGCAATGAATCGATCTGTGTCGTCGATGAGCGGCTGGACGATGCTTCGAATCAGCTCCGCCTTGGACGGGAAGTGGTAGTAGAGCGCGGCCTTCGTGACGCCGAGCTGGTCGGCGATCTCGCGCAGGCTCGTCTGGGCAAACCCACCGGCGATGAACAGCTCGAGCGCGGCGGCCTGGATGCGGGCACGTGTGTCGGTGGTCCGGCCGTCGCGCCGTGCGGCCTCCGTCTCACTCACAGCGCGGCTCCCTTCTGGCGAACGTCCGGTGATCGTATCAGATTTACTTGACGGCCGGTTAGCTTTCCCCCTATTCTCTGTCCTCATAGGGATCAAAAAGGGCATAGATCGCGGGCCTGTCGGGCCCGCCTTTTAGCGGAAGTGAGTGGTGCAATGGCTGCTGCGATCTCGATCTCGAATCTGATCAAGAGCTTTGGCCGGACCCGTGCCCTGGACGGCCTCGACCTCACGGTTCAGGGCGGAGAGGTCCACGGCTACGTCGGACCCAACGGCGCCGGCAAGACCACCACCATCCGTATCCTGCTCGGCCTTCTGAGGGGCGATGAGGGCCACGCCGAACTGCTCGGGGGCGATCCCTGGAACGACGCCGTCGCGCTCCATCGCCGGCTCGCCTACGTCCCCGGTGACGTCAACCTGTGGCCGAACCTCACCGGTGGCGAGATCATCGATCTCTTCGCGCGCCTACGCGGCGGGGTGGATCGCGCGCGCCGCGACGACCTGCTGCAGCGCTTCGACCTCGATCCGACCAAGAAGGGACGCACCTACTCCAAGGGCAACCGGCAGAAGGTCGCCCTCATCGCAGGTCTGGCGTCCGACGCCGAGTTGCTGATCCTGGACGAGCCCACCTCCGGCCTGGACCCACTCATGGAGGTCGTGTTCAGGGACTGCATCCAGGAGGTGAAGGCCGAGGGGCGTACGGTGCTGCTCTCCAGCCACGTCCTCGCCGAGGTTGAAGCGCTGTGCGACCGCATCAGCATCATTCGGCTCGGCCGCGTCGTGGAGACCGGGTCGCTCGCCGAGCTGCGCCACCTAACGCGCACCACGATCACGGCCGAGGTCGCCAAACCGGCCACCGGGTTGGCCGAGCTGCCGGGGATACATAACCTCCAGACCGAGGACGGACGCATCAGCTTCGACGTCGATACCGGCCGGCTGGAAGACACCGTCAGCCACCTCGCCGGACTCGGGGTCCGGGCGCTGACCAGCCACCCCCCGACCCTCGAGGAACTCCTGTTGCGTCACTACGGAGACGAGCCCGCCCAGGCGCAAGAGGCGGTAGCCGAGGGATCGTCATGACCTCGCTCACCGGCACCACCCGGCTGATTCGGTTCATCTTGCGGCGCGACCGCGTCCGCCTGTCGGTATGGGTGCTGGCGATCGCCTTATCCGTGCTGGGATCGGTCGCCAGCTTCGCCGAGACCTACCCCACGGCCGCCGACCGCCAGACCCGCGCCGAGGTGCTCGACAACCCGGCGGGACAGCTGTTCATAGGACCCGGGTACGGGTCTGATAACTACACCTACGGCGCCATGACCGCCAACGAAATGCTGCCCCTGGCGGCCGTCGCCGTCGCGCTAATGAGCATCTTCCTCGTCGTCCGCCACACCCGCGCCGAGGAGGAGAATGAGCGCGCCGAGCTGGTGCGGGCGGCCCCCGTGGGCAGGCTCGCGCCCCTGACCGCGACGCTCACGGTCGCGGTAGGCGCACAGCTCGGGTTGGCCGCCCTGCTCACGATCGGTCTTCCGGCCAGCCTCGAAGGACTATCCACTACAGGATCGCTCGCCTTCTCCACGGCGCTCGCCGGTGTCGGAGTCGTCTTCGCGGGGCTTGCCGCAGTCGCGGCCCAGCTCACCGTCGCTGCCCGCGGTGCAATCGGTATCGCCTCCATGGCGGTGGGTGGCGCCTACCTGGTGCGGTCCGTCGGCGACATGAATGACACCGCCTTGAAGTGGGTCTCGCCATTTGGATGGGCGACCGAGATGAGAGCGTACGTCGACGAGCGGTGGTGGCCTTTTCTCCTGTCGGTCGCACTCGCGGCCGGGGCAGTTGCGGTCGCGGTGGCCATCAACCGACAACGGGACGTCGGATTCGGAATCATCGCCGAGCGTCCGGGTCCGCCGAGGGCCGCCCGCGCGCTCGGCAGCCCGTTCGGGCTGGCGCTACGGCTGCAGCGAGCGACCCTTTCTTGGTGGGGCGTCTCGTTCTTCGTTTTGGGTCTTCTCTATGGTGGAATCGCCCAGGAGGCCGCCAGCCTCTACGAAGACATCGACGCGCTCGAGGACTATCTGGTCCGCATCGGCGCGGCCGACCCCGCCGACCAATACCTTGCCCTGACGGCGTCGGTCTCGGCACTCATGGCAGCCGGGTACGTCATCCAGTCGGTGTTGCGCGCCCGCTCCGAGGAGGCCGCGCTGCGCGCCGAGCCCATGCTGGCCACCCCGGTCGGCCGGCACCGCTGGCTCGGCAGTCACCTGATGATGGCGCTGGGTGGAAGCATCGTGCTGCTGCTGGCGTTCGGGCTCGGTACCGGCATCGCGCGGGTGATCAGCACGGGAGATGCGGGGGAGCTGCCCCGATTGATCGGCGCAGCGCTGGCCTACGCACCCGCTCTGTGGGTATTCGGCGGCCTGGCGGCGGCGCTCTTCGGGCTCGTTCCCCGGGAGGCCGCCGCGGCGTGGGGAGTCTTGGCCGTGATCGCCTTCATCGGATTTCTCGGGCCCATCCTCCAGCTGCCCGACTGGTCCTACGATCTCTCGCCGCTCGAGCACGTCCCCACGCTCCCGGTGGCCGATTTCAGCGTGGCTCCGGAGCTGGTCCTCACCGCGGTAGCGGCGGCGCTGGTGGGCTTGGGCCTGGTGGCGTTCCGGCGGAGGGATCTTCAGACCTGATAGCGGGATACGGACCGGCGAGGAATTGCAGGTAACAGACTTTCCTGCTGCGCTCGTCAAGAAGCTCGTGAAAGCGGGATCGAGGAGATCGAGACACGTAACTCGTAGACGATGATGACGCTAACGGGCTGATTTCCGAGGTCGTTCGCGCAACCGCAGGCTGCGCTTCGATCCTCCCCGATCGGTCTCGCTCTGCTCGCTGCGACCTCGGTCCGCTGGGACGTCCCGATCCAAAGCCCGGACCTCGATCCCACGAGGTCCACGCTCGACGGATTGTTCGGTTCGTCGACGCTGCGTTTTGCCGACCGAATCCGCCAACGGCCAGTCGAGCGCGTCGCGTCAACGACGGCCATCCCCCCAGAGCGGCGATCCTGGACGTCGCGCTTCGATCGCGCGGTCCTGCCCGTCGCCGTCCCGGTGCACGCGAATCTCCGAGAGGCCGACGTCCGCCAGGGTCGTTGCCACTTCGCCCGCCTGGTCGCCGCCGAGCTCCAGGAGCGCGCTGCCACCGGGGCGGAGCCAGCGCGCGGCTGCTTCGGCCGCCCGGACGAGCACCGTCGTTCCGCGCCGTCCTCCGTCGAGCGCGCGACGGGGCTCGTTGGCGAGCGCATCTCGCGGCAGGAGGTGGAGCTCCTCGGTGGGCACGTAGGGGACCACGGCCGTCATGACGTCGACGCGCCCGCGCAACGACGGTGACAACGGCTCGTCGAGGTTGCCCACGAAGGCACTGACGCCGTTCCGGCGTGCACACGCGACGGCCACCGGGTCGACGTCGGTGGCCACCACGGTGGCCGCCGGATGGGCCGAGCCGAGGACGACGGCCACCGCCCCACTGCCGGTGCACAGGTCGACGGCGATCCCGACGTCCGGCAGGAGAGAGACTGCCCGGCGTGCCAGCGCTTGCGTGTGCGGCCTGGGCACGAACACCCCGGGGTCGACGCTCACACGAACGCCGCAGAAGCGCATCGACCCGGTGATCCAGGCCAGCGGCTTCCCGTGCAGCCGGTGAGCGATCAGCTCTTCGATCGGTCCGACGCCCTCGCTCGATGCCCTAAGCAGCGCGTCGGCCTCCGCACCGGGAGCGACGAAACCACCCTCCGCCAGTGCGTGGAGGACGCGCATTCGTTCCTCACTCGTCGGCTCGTTCATGTTCCGATTCACCTCGCGCCCTTGCTTCAGACCGATCGCCATCTGAAAGGTGTCGATAGTCCTTCGGCGTGGTAGGTCCAGGTTGACCTACGTCTCTTCCACTTTGACATTCCTTTTTCAACCGAGGAGTCAGCAGCATCTTTGACAGGCTGATCCGCTTGCACCAGAAGGCTTTGAGTTCGTCGGCCTTTTCGCGGGTCGGCGACCTTCCCGTGAGCCCGCCCGAGCGGCTTCCGATGACTGGCTTTTTCAAGCCGGCCGTCATCGCGATCATCGTCGGAGTCCTGGATGTGACGAATGAACAGGTTGTCGAGCCGAGCGGTTTTAGCCGGTTGCGGTACGCGCTACGAATCGGTCAACGAACTCCAGCACCGACGGATGATTCGGGCTGATGAGGTGGCCGCCATCCACCAAGGCCGTTTCGCAGTCCGGAAGTGCGTTTGCCAGCGGTACCGAGATAGGTCGCAGGAGAAATCGCCGCCAATGGCTCGGCCAAACGGACCTGCTGTTGTGGAGGAGACGCCATGGGACAAGTGTCTCCCCCCACGTGCTCGGAGTAAATACGGCGACAGCGTGACCAACGGCCAGTAGGCGCGCATGCCGCAGTGTACGAATGCGAAACCGGAGTCGCTTCCGTACCGCAAGTCTGGCGCTCTTGCGTACTCTCGAGGGTACAAAGAGCGAGGAGGCGTCGTCGCAAGAGGTGGACTGTGGTTCTTCCGCAGCCCTGAGCGACTCGAGGAGGAGATCTGGGTGAAAGTGCTCGTGACGGGTGCGAACGGCAAAGTGGGAGGGGCAACAGTCGCGGCCCTGCTCGAGCGCGGTCACGAGGTGCGCTCAACCGACCTACGGCGGGGGGTGTTCGAGCGTCCGGAACCAGGCGCGCCCGAGTACATCCAGGCCGATCTAACAGACGCGGGAGAGGCCTACGCCGTGTCGCGCGATATGGACGCAATCGTCCATCCGGCCGCCATCCCCGAGCCGACACACAACTCCCCGCACGTCGTCTTCAAGAACAACCTGATGGCCACGTTCAACATGATCGAGGCCGCCATCCGACTCGGGGCTACGCGCTTCGTCAATATCTCGAGTGAGACCGTTCCCGGCTTCTTCTTTCCCGAGCGAGAGTTCCTCGCCGACTACATTCCGATCGACGAAGTGCACCCGATCAGGCCGCAGGATCCGTACGCTCTGTCCAAGTACTTCGGTGAGTTGCTGATGGATGCTGCGATTCGACGTTCCGACATTCGGTGCATCTCCATTCGTCCGTCGTGGGTTCAGCATGAGGGCAACTACGAACGCAATCTAGGTCCGCACATCCGTGACGAATCGCTGCCGAGCCCCAGTTTCTGGAGCTACATCGACCTCTACGATCTGGCCGACGCTCTCTGCCTGGCAGCTGAATCGAATCTCGAAGGACACGAGGTGTTCTACATCGCCTCTCCGGACAACGCGGGCGGACGCGACCTCGCTCAGATGGTCAAGGCGCACCACGGCGACAAGGTCGAGGTTCGCTCTCTGGCGCGGCCGGACGCCAGTGGCACCTCGTCCGCTAAAGCGGAGCGGATGCTCGGCTACTCACCAACGCGATCGTGGCGTGATTACCTCGACGACGAAGGCCGGCTCAAGCCCAATGTCGGCTGATCCTCTATAGTTTGAGCCCGGTGCAGTGTGCCGAACACTGGAACGATCCGCGACCCGGCACCCGTATTTCGGGAGAGGGGACGGCAATGAAGGCGATCGTGATCGACGGCCCCAATCAGATCGAGCTTCGCGACGTCGAGAAACCCGTCTGCGGCCCCGGCGACGTGCTCATCAAGAGCGCCAAGGCGGGCCTGTGCCGCACCGATCTCGAGCTTCTCAACGGTGAGGTGCCGGACGAATGGGTCAGTTACCCGCTGATTCCAGGTCATGAGTGGGGTGGCACGGTGGCGGAGGTCGGCACCGACGTGACCGAGCTCGCCGTCGGAGATCGCGTGGTGAGCGAGGGAATGATCCCGTGCAACCGCTGCAAGCGGTGCAAAGAGGGCGCCACCAACCTGTGCGAGAACTACGATCAGCTCGGCTTCACCCGCCCTGGAGGCTGCGGCGAGTATGTGGTCGCGCCGAGACACGTCGTGCAGCGTTTGCCACGGGACGTTTCGTTCGAGTCCGCCGTTTTGGTCGAGCCCGCGGCGGTCGTTCTACATGTGATCTCGCGTGTGATGCCGCTACCCGGAGAGGCGGTCGGTGTGGTTGGGATCGGCACGCTCGGCTCCATCGCCGTGCAGATACTCAGGCTGTTCGGTCCGCGCGCGCTCATTGCCTACGGAATTCGCACCGAGGAGCTGGACTTCGCCCGGAAGATGGGAGCGACCCACACGGTCAACGTCGCGGAGCAGGATGCGGAGGAGACGACACACAAGATCCTGGGCGAGGGGGTTGACGTGATCGTGGAGACGGCGGGGTCACCCCAAGCCGTCAGGACCGCGCTCGACACCGTGCGCGGCGGCGGGAGGGTAGGTGTTCTCGGAATCGCGGGCGAGTCCGCTCGACTCGAAATCCCCTCCGACTACTTTGTTGCGAAGGATGCCGCTGTTGTCGGTGCGTTCTCGTATACGACTTCAATCTGGAGCCGGGTCCTTGGTCTGGTCAACAACGGACTGGTTAACTTCGATCCGATCGTCACTCACCGGTTCGCGACCCGGGATTTCTCCAAGGCTTACGAGTTGATGGACAACCGCGGAACAGAGGCCGTAGCCAAGATCGTGCTCGAGCACGACCAGTCGATCTCCGCCTGACCGGTGCGCCTCTGCGCGGTCTGGAATCCGGAAGACCACCGGCGCGCTCTGTGCGTTGCCGATGACGACGGCGTTTTTCCGGTTGCTCGTTTCGGCGATGTGGCAGAGCTGCTGACGAGCCACTTGGGCCCTCTCGAGGCTGCGGTCGCGGCGGCGGGCGTCTCATCGGACTCTCTGGGACGTTATGACGACCTGACGAAGATCGAACCCGGCTCGGACGTTCTGCGTCTGGTGGCGCCGGTGGTGCCGGCCGAGGTCTGGGCGGCAGGCGTGACCTACGAACGCAGTCGCGACGCGCGCGTGCACGAGTCCAGTGAGAAGGACATCTACGAGCGCGTCTACGAGGCGGAACGCCCAGAGCTGTTCTTCAAATCGACAGGCGCGCGCATCATGGGACCCGGGGCGCCCGTGGGTCTGCGGGCAGACTCGGAGTGGCAGATACCGGAGCCCGAGATCGCGCTCGTGCTCGACGGGGCGGGCGAGGTGGTCGGTTACACCCTGGGCAACGACATGAGCAGCAGGGATATCGAGGGGCAGAATCCGCTCTATCTGGGACAGGCGAAGATCTTCGCCGGTTCCTGCGCGATCGGCCCATCCGTCGTGTCGACTAAGGCTGTCGAGGACCCGTACTCTCTCGAAATCGAAATGCACATCGTGCGCGCCGGCCAGACCATCTTTACGGGATCGACGAGCACAGCCCGGCTTCGCAAGCGGTTCGACGTTCTCGCGGCCTACCTGCAACGAGACAACTGGATCGCGCCGGGGACGGTGCTGCTGACCGGCACGGGGATCGTGCCGCCGGACGACTTCACGCTTCAGCCGGGTGACGTAGTCGAGATCTCGAGCGACCCCATTGGAGTGCTGCGCAATCGCTGTGAGCCGGCCGAGGGGCTTGCCCCGCCGCCGGCCTGGACGTCCTGAAAACCGGCCAGACACTCGTCTGTCTGCCTCACGTGGATGGAGTGTGAGTGGGTATCTCGCGCGACACCCACTCACAACCCAAGTGTCTCTACTTCGAGAACTTGTAGATCGTCGTTGTCTCGTACACCTGGCCGGGTCGCAGCACGGTCGATGGGAAGTTCGGTTGGTTGGGAGAATCCGGATAATGCTGTGTCTCGAGAGCAAAGCCGTCGGTCTGGCGGTACACCTTGCCGCTGGTACCGACGAGCGTCCCATCGAGGAAGTTGCCCGAGTAGAACTGGATACCCGGTTCCGTCGTTAGGATTCTGAGGCTGCGTCCACTCGTCGGCTCGCGCACCTCCGCCGCCAAGATCATGGTCTCGTCGTCGGGACTCGGACGGTCGAGCACGAAGTTGTGGTCGTAACCCCGGCCGATCACTATCTGCTCGTGGCTGTCACGGATGCGCTTGCCGATCGGCTTCGACCGGGTGAAGTCGAACGGTGTGTCGTCCACAGGCGCGATCTCGCCGGTCGGGATCAATGTCGGGTCGACCGGCGTGTAGTTGTCGGCGTTGAGTTTCAGCCTGTGGTCCTCGATTGTGCCTGAACCCTCGCCGGCGAGGTTGAAGTATGCGTGATTGGTCAGGTTCACTATGGTCGGCGCACTCGTCGTTGCGTGGTAGTCCATGCGGATCTCGTTCTTGTTGGTCAAGGTGTAGACGACCTCGGTTTCGAGCGTGCCGGGATAGCCTTCCTCTCCGTCAGGACTGGTGTAGGTGAGCTCGAGACCCACGCTCTTCTTATCCAGAACCTCGGTCGCGGCCCACACTCGCTTGTCGAACCCCTCGATGCCGCCGTGCAAATGGTTAGGAGGATTGTTCGTTGCAAGCGCGTACTCGACGCCGTCGAGGGTGAACTTGCCTTCGGCGATCCGGTTGGCGTAGCGACCTGTGATCGAGCCGAAGTAGGGGCTCGACGTCACATAGTCATCGAGGTTGTCGAAGCCGAGAGTGACGTTGGCCACGCGGCCTCTGCGATCGGGGACCTCGATCGACTGGATGATGCCGCCGTAAGTAATGATCTTGACTTTCATCCCGCGCGAGTTTGTCAGTGTGTAGAGGTCGACCGCCTGGCCGTCCACGGTTCCGAAGGCTTCTTTGGAGATGCTTGGTGGAGGCGGCTTCTTTGCGGCACTCGTGTTCGGCTCTGCGCCGGCGAACCCGACGGCAGCGCCGGTCAGCAGGAGAGCTGAGCCGAGAAGCGTCGCGACGCGGCCAGATCCCCGTTGCTGTAAGAGTCGAGGCATTGGTTATCTCCTATTGTTGGTGGTGAGCCCGCCGATCGCCGTCGATCGAACAAGTCTGTTTCCCGTCGGTTATGGCCTTGCGAGACTCGTTCGGTTGGTCGGCGGGCTTCGGCATCCTCGCCCGAGCCCGCCGCGGTTCGAAAACATCGCTCCCGCGCGCGACGATCCCGGTCCGTCCACTACGCAGGGTCCAGGTAGATGGTCTTTGTCTGGGTGTAGAACTCGATCGCGGCGCGACCCTGCTCGTGCGGCCCGTAACCGCTGCCCGACAGCCCCCCGAAGGGCACGTGGACTTCGGCGCCGGCAGTCTGCGAGTTGACGTGCACGATGCCGGCCTTCACTTGTTCTATGAACTTCTTCGCACTGTCGAGATCGCGCGTGAAGATCGCTGCAGAGAGGTCGTAGGAGGTGGCATTGGCGCGTTCGATTGCTTCCTCGTCATCGTCGACCGGCCAGACCGCGACGTTGGGACCGAATATCTCCTCACATGCGAACTCCGAGTCGTGCGGGAGATCGGTGAACACCGCGGGACCCATGTAGCAGCCCTTCGCGTACTCGCCCTCGGTGAGCCGCTTGCCCCCGCAATGAAGTTTGCCCTGCTTCTCGGCGCGCTCCAGAGCTTCCAGCACACCCGTGAGCTGGACTTCGTTGACGAGCGGCCCCATCTCCGTGCTTTCGTCGAGACCGTAGCCAACATTCATGCCGCTGGCCTTGACAACGAGTTTCTCGGTGAACGAGTCGTAGAGGTCGCGCGCGACGTAGACGCGCCTGGTCGCGGTGCACTTTTGTCCCGCGGAGGCGAAGGCTCCCAGCGCGACGGCCGCGACGGCCGAGTCCAGAGCCGCGTCGGAACGAACGATGACCGGGTTGTGGCCCCCCATCTCGAGCTGCACGCGCTTCGCCGAGCGGGACGCCTTTTCGAGGATGCCGCGCCCCGTCTCAGTGGAGCCGGTGAAGGAGATGGCATCGACGCCGTCGTGCTCGACCATGGCGGCTCCAACCTCGGTGCCGCGCCCGATCACAACGTTGATGACACCGGGAGGGATTCCCGCCTTGTCGAGTGCCTCGATTAGACGAAGTCCGGTGAGGGCCGCGTCGTCGGCCAGCTTCAGCACCGCGGTGTTGCCAAAGATCAGTGCGGGTGCGAGTTTCCATGTTGGGATCGCCGCAGGGAAGTTCCAGGGAGTGATGATTCCGATCACGCCAACAGGGCTGCGGCGCGTGAACAACCACGTTTGAGCCTGATCGGAGGCATATTGCTGCCCGAAGGGGCGGTGGGCCTCACCGGCGAAGAAGCGGAGAATCGCGGCCGCCCGAGCCGACTCGACGCGCGCCTCGGTCAACGGTTTACCCATCTCGCGCGTCATCAGGCGTCCCCAGTCGTCGGTGCTGGCTTCGAGATGGTCCGCGGCCTCGCGCAACACTCGGGCGCGGGCACTCGCCGCCAAGTCCGCCCAGCCCGAAGCAGCCCGACGCGCCGCCTGAACGGCAGCGTCGACCTCGGCCGCCCCCGAGCGCGCAAGCCGGCCGATAACCTCACCGTTGCCGGGGTCTGTGTCATCGATGGTGTTGCCGGGATCCACCCATTGGCCATCGATGAAGTTCCGTGCGGTCGGGGTGGTCATCGGTTACACCTCCGGGATCGCGAGATCCTTGGGTCGAGAGTCCATCGGTTGCTGGGTCAGTTCGGGATCGAGCTCTTCAATGAGACGCAGGCACAGCTCGGCGCGGCGCACCCGCTCGCGACCCAGCCACACGGCGGTGTCCTCGACGTGCATGCCCGTCGGATAGATGCCCGGTGAGCTGCGGACGCCCAATTTCACGTACATGGGAGCGGCGGCCCTGATCATCTGTGGCACCTCGTAGAACCGGACGAACCCGCCCTGATCGTCGGGGACTTCAACGTAGACGTCCAAAGGTGGAGCCACCGCGGTGCGGATCTCCCCAAGTTGGTCTACCGAGAGATCGGTCGCGACGTTGATCGTGCCCGCTCCAAGCTCCTCGAGGGTGCGAGCGGTTGCGGGATTGGCCACCGGGAGCAACACCGAGCTCTTGAACAGCAGGTTGGGCGGGAGGTCACCATTGGCGCGTGCTCTGTTCAGCACCGCGAGAACGCCGACGTCGGCGACGAGCAGGCTCCGAATACCCAGCTCGCAGGCTCGTCTGGCCTCGGCCAGACAGGCAGCGAGGTCGGCATTCCCGCGAGCCGAACCGGAGTGCGCGTTCGTGACCAACGCCTGGCCCCCCGGCGCCCACGCGCCGCGAGGACCAAGAAAGAGGCTGATCTCTATCGCGTGCTCTGCACCGATATGAGCCATCTCCGTGATCTCGTCGTCGGTGAGCATCATGACCCCGCTGCCCTGAGATACACGCTGCACGGCGACGCCCCGCTTTTGGGCTTCATCGACCACCGCGCGCAGAACCGCCGGTCCCTCGGTACTGGGGATCTCGATGCGGTAGCGCGCTCCGTCCGAAAAGCGCTCCGGCGATTCTCCCGCCCCGGGATCCCAGTCGTAGCCCGTCGCTGCGAGTAACAGGCGAAGGTCCTCGAACGTCACGACGCTTTACCCGTCACGTTGTGCCCCCCGATTGCCAGCTAGGAAACACGGCCGCTAAGGCCGCGTGGACAAACACTGTTCGGAACAGTATAACTGTCGAGAGTAGAGCTGCCGTGGGCACCGTCCGAGGGTGGGCCTTGGTCGGGGGCGTCTCTACCGGGTGGAGGGAGGACCCGAGGTGGGCAAGGAAGACTTCGCTCCGTTGGGAATTTCGGACAGCAGGTTCAGCCGGCGTGATTTGTTACGCCGGGCCGCCGTCGGAGGCGCGGTGGCGACTATTCCGTTCCTCGCCGCCGCTTGCGACGAGGACGAGGGCGGCGGTGGCAGCGGAGACGCATCCGCGAGCGCCGGCAACTTCCCCGAGACCCCCGATTACAATTTCGTGTTCGTCAATCACGTGACGACCAACCCCTTCTTCGTTCCGACTATCTACGGCCTGCAGGACGCGGCCGCGCTGCTCGGCATCCCCGAGCCTCAGTGGACGGGTTCGGAGACCTCGGACGTCGGAGAGATGGTCGATGCCATGAACACGGCTGTTTCCGGGGACGCCGATGGAATCGCGGTATCCGTCGTGGACACCGAAGCGTTCTCGGGCCCCATCCAGGACGCCCTCGACGCGGGCATCCCCGTGGTCAGCTACAACGCCGACGGCACCGGCCTTGGCTCCACCCCCCGCCTCGCCTACGTCGGCCAGGACCTGTATGGATCCGGTTTCGAGATGGGAAACCGCATCGTCGAGCTCGTGGGGGAGGGGCCGGTGGTGTTGTTCATCGCCACCCCGGGACAGCTCAACATTCAGCCGCGGATCGACGGTGCCGCCGATGCGATCAAGGAGTCGGGTGCGCCCATCGAGTTCGAGCAGATCACGACCGGTCCCGAGCTCCCCGAGGAGCTGTCGGCCATCGAGGCCTATTACAACGGCCACAAGGACGTTAAGGGCATGTTCGCGGTCGACGCCGGGAGCACTCAGGGCACCGCCCAGATCATGGAGAAGTTCGACCTCGCCGCCGCGGGTGTGAAGGCGGGAGGTTATGACTTGTTGCCGGAAACTCTGCAGCTGATCGAGGGGGGCCATATGGACTTCACGATCGACCAGCAGCCCTACCTGCAGGGTTTCTACCCCGTGTTCCAGTTGTTCGTCTACAAGATCTCCGGAGGACTGAGTGGTGTCGCGGAGACCAACACGGGCCTGCTGTTCGTAACGGCGGACAATGTGGCCGGCTACCTCGAGACGGCATCTCGCTTCGAGGGCGATGCCGAAGAACAGAAGATCCTCGAGCCTGCTACGTAAGAAAGCGTCGGGACCGAATGGCCAAGCAAGCCACGGACGAGATCTCGACGGCTGATCGGGTAGACGCAGGGGGCCCCAGGACGGACGGTGTCGCTCGCCTTGCGACCGCGCTCTGGCGGCGGCGCGAGGCGAGCATCGCCTTGGTCGCAATTCTCCTGCTTCTCTACTTCCAGTCGTCCAACGACGCCTTTTTGTCGCAGGGCAACATCAGGGGCCTCGCCCAGTCCGGATATGCCACCGCGATAATCGCGTGCGGGCTCGTGATGCTGTTGATCTGCGGTGAGATCGACCTCTCCGTGGGCTCCGTGATGGGCTTCGCGCCCATCATCGTCTATCTTGCCGACCAGGAATTCGTCTTCCCCATCGCCGTCGTCGTCGCGCTGCTGGTGACGTCACTCGTGGGCCTTCTCAATGGCGTCATCACCGTGTACCTGAGGGTGCCTTCGTTCGTGACGACGCTGGGAACGCTGTTTCTGCTAACTGGTTTGAACGTCACGCTCACCGACGGTTTCCCCAAACCCGCACCTGAGGAAAGCGGCCTCACGCGGATACTCGGAGGCGGGGCCTTTTCGGGCATCGCCTGGGCTCTCATCATCGTCGTCTTGATGCACTTGTTGCTGACGCGCACGCGCTGGGGACTGCACACCTTTGCGGTGGGAGGCAACTTGGTCGGAGCATCCGAGGCGGGCGTGCGCGTCAACCGCGTAAAGATCGGCAACTTCATGTTGTGCAGCGCGCTCGGCGGCTTCGCCGGCATCATGGAGGCCATCCGGATCAACTCGGTAGATCCTCTGGCCGGTGGGCCGAACGTCATGTTCCTGGCGGTGTCGGCCGCGGTCATCGGCGGGACTGCGCTGGCGGGTGGCGCCGGAACGATCATCGGAGCGTTCTTCGGCACCGCGGTGCTGGCCATCCTGCGGAACGGATTCACGCTGCAGGGTGTGAGCGCGAACACGTTCAATATCATTCTGGGCATCTCGATCCTCGTCGCCATGACGCTGAACGTCTATGTCGGACGCCTGCGCCGTTCGGGAAAGACTTGACGTGACTCCACCTGAGCCTGAAGACAACGACATACTGAGAGCGGAGAACATCGTCAAGCGCTTCGGTGCGCTGACCGCGCTCGACGGGGTAACGCTGCACCTCCGCAAGGGCGAGGTGCTCGGTCTCATCGGGGACAACGGCGCCGGCAAGTCGACGCTGATCAAGATCATCACCGGCTATCACCGTCCGGACTCGGGGACGCTTTCCATCGAAGGGCAGGATGTCCAACTCAAGTCCGTGTCGCAGGCGCGGGGCCTCGGAATCGAAACGGTCTTTCAGGATCTCGCGCTAGTCAACGAACTGAGCGTCTTCCACAACATGTTTCTGAACAGCGAGGTCACGTTCAAACCGCTGCCGTTTCTCAACAATCGCGAGATGAAGAAGCGGACGCGCAAGTATCTTGAAGATATGGGTGTGAAGATCCAATCGATCGACGTCGAGGTCGCGCAACTCTCGGGAGGCCAGCGTCAGGCGATTGCGGTGGCCCGGTCGGTGTACTCGGATGCGAAGATTCTGCTGCTCGACGAGCCTCTCGCTGCGATGGGCGCGAAGGAGGGCGCCATGATCCTCGACCTCGTCCAGCGCCTCAAGGAGAAACGCGAGGTCTCGATAATCCTGATCGCGCACAACTACGCGCAGGTCCTGGAGGTTTGCGACCGGGTGAATCTCCTCCAACACGGGAAGATCGCGTACGACGAGAAGGCCAGCTCGACCTCCATCGAGGAGCTCACCGAGCTGGTCGTCGCCGAGTACCGGAAGGCGCGCGAAACCGCCTGAGTCGTGTCAGCGCACGGGCATGCCCGGCATGTTCACATGAGAGCGGACCGAGGCTCCGAGCTCGGTCATGAAGTCCGGATAAGGACCGAGCTTCTTGTCCGCGTGCTGGGTGAGCTCCCACAGGTCCGTGGTGCCGCTGCGTAGAGCTTCGCGAACCGTTTCGTGCAGCTCGTAGGTGTAGGCAAGCCCCTTCTCGAGCCACTCGATCGCCTTGTCGCCCTCCATGACGTCGTAATGCGCGGTCAGCAGAACGCTGGGCTTGAGCGAGATGAGCCGCCGGATCGTGTTCTGGTACGCGGTCGCGTCGTAGTAGCGGGGCGGTATCAACAGCTCGCCCGCTCGTGAGTAGATTCCTCTCTCGAGAACCGCGTCGAGGATGATGGCCGCCCCGCTGCGCGGGTCCCATATGCCGAGGTGACCGAGGCTGTGACCGGGGAGATGCATGACCTCGACCCGCCACTCGGGGCCGAGCCCCATGGTTTCACCTCCGCGCAGCCCGAAGTCCACCGGACAGTCGCCGCCCAGGTCCTCCAACATCGAAGCGCGCTCCTCGTCATCTGGCCGGGGAAAACCGAAGACGGCGTGCCATCCGTAGTTCTCGTTCACCATCGCGGTGTTGCTCTCGATCCACGGCCGGTCGAGTTCGTGACACCAGAGGCGGGCGCGCGGGTTCAGTTTCCTGAGCTGGCGGTCTCCTCCACAGTGATCGAGGTCGGCGTGGCTCACGATCACGTCGTCGACGGCCTCGATGGAGGAACCGACGCCCTCGAGATAGGGGGCTATGACGTCCTCGGGCGTCGGCCCGATGCCCGTGTCGACGAGGAGCCGGCGGTCCGGTCCGTCGAAGTAGTACTGGCACATGATGCGAGGACCGATGTCGGACTGGATGCGATAGATGCCCGGAACAACCTCCATGCAGTCCTCCCTTCCGGTCCACTGTTCGGAGCAGTATCATAGCGCCGCGATGTGGCTCCTGAGGCTGTGCTCGAGATGACTTCGTGCTCCGCCGGGGGGGCAGGACTACCGGGGAGGTAGTCGACCACGCCTCCCTCGAACGGCAGCGCGCCGACGACGAGACGGAGGGAGCGACATGGTAGGTGAGGGTGGGAACGGCTACCGGAGCCGGGACTGGTTCGAAGGGACCGATCTCGACGCCTTCTTGCACCGCTCCTGGCTGAAGACCGAGGGATTCACCGACGAGGCCTACGAGGGCAGGCCCGTCATCGGCATCTGCAACAGCTGGAGTGAGGTGGTCAACTGCAACGCGCATCTGCGCGATCTGGCCGAGGCGGTCAAGCGGGGCGTCCTCCAGGCCGGAGGCTTCCCGCTCGAATTCCCCGTCATGTCGCTCGGCGAGTCGCTGATGAAGCCGACGACGATGCTCTACCGGAACCTCATGGCGATGGACGTCGAGGAGAACGTCCGCTCGTATCCGCTGGACGGAGTCGTGCTGCTCACCGGGTGCGACAAGACCACGCCGGCCAGCATCATGGGAGCGGCAAGCGCGAACGTGCCGGCCATCGTCGTAACCGGTGGTCCTATGCTCAACGGGAAGTGGCGGGACCTCAACCTCGGCTCCTGCACGGACTGCTGGCACTTTCACGAGGAGCTGCGCGCCGGGCGTATCGACCACACCGAGTGGAAGCAAATCGAGGCTTCGATCTCCCGCAGCGCGGGCCACTGCATGACGATGGGCACGGCGTCCACCATGGCTTGCGTGACGGAGGGTCTCGGCATGACGCTGCCGGGGGCCGCGGCCATTCCGGCGGTGGACTCTCGTCGCAAAGCCGCCTCGGAGATGGCGGGCCGCAAGATCGTCGAGCTCGTCAACAAGAACATCCGCCCGGCGGACATCATCACCCGCGAGGCGTTGGAGAACGCGACCAGGGTGCTCCACGCCATCAGCGGTTCGACCAACGGGATCCTCCATCTGCTCGCGATTGCAGGCCGCGTCGGTGTCGAGCTCCCTATGACCCTTTTCGACGAGCTGTCGGAGACGACGCCGTGGCTCGTGAACCTCAAACCGTCCGGTGAGTACTTGATGGAGGACTTCTATTACGCCGGTGGATTGCCTGCGGTGATGGCCCAGATCTCCGATCTGCTGCACACCGACGCGCTGACCGTTTCGGCGCACACGGTCGCCGAGAACCTCGAGGGCGCCGAGATCGTCAACCCCGACGTGATCGCGCCGCGCGCCAACCCGTTGTCCGCGGGCGGGAGCCTGGTCGTTCTGTATGGCAATCTCTGTCCCGACGGTGCCGTGCTCAAACGCTCGGCGTCCGATCCCAAGCTTCTTCAGCACGAGGGAACCGCGGTCGTTTTCGAGGACGTCTACGACATGAACGAACGCCTCGAAGACCCCGACCTCGATGTGACCGGGGACAGCGTGCTGGTGCTGAGAAACGGCGGGCCGGTCGGTGCTCCGGGCATGCCCGAATGGGGTCACCTCCCGATTCCAGCGAAGCTCCTCAAGGAGGGTGTCGAGGACATGGTGCGTATCAGTGACGCCCGCATGAGTGGGACGTCGTACGGCGCGGTGGTGCTGCACGTCGCGCCGGAGTCGGCCGTCGGGGGCCCACTGGCGCTCGTCAAGACCGGGGATCGGATCCGTCTCGACGTCGCCAAGCGCCGCCTCGACATGCTGGTCGAGGACGCGGAGATAGAGGCCCGGCGCTCAGCCTGGACGCCACCGGAGAAGCTCGACAAGCGAGGTTACCGGCGCTTGTACGAGGACAACGTACTTCAGGCGAACGAGGGCTGCGACTTCGGTTTTCTCAAAGGTCGCTCACCCGTCATCGAGCGCTCGCGCACATACGGATAGCTCCCCGATTCGGTTTTAGAGATTGGGGAGCCGCGTCCTCAGTGGAGGTACCAACCACCGTCCACGAGCAGGGTCTGACCGGTGACGAAGCTGCTCAGCTCGCTCGCGAAGAACAGGACTGCATTGCCGATGTCGGCGGGCTCCCCTTTTCGTTTGATCGCCTGGCTGTCCATGACGCTCTGATCCAGCTTCGGGATGTCACGCCCGGGGAGGAAATACGCCCTCGTCGGAAATGCTCCCGGCGCAATGGAGTTCACCCGGATGGACTCGGGACCGCATTCCCGTGCCAGCGCTCGGGTCAATCCGACGACCGCTCCCTTGGATGAAACATAGTGAAGGAACTCGTCGGCGCCGACAAAAAAGGTGATCGATGAGATGTTGATGATCGATCCACCGCCGCGCTCGAGCATCTGCGGGCGGATCGCCTTGGAGCACAGGAAATAGCCTTTGACGTTCACCGAGAAGACGAAGTCCCATTCCTTCTCACTGATCTCGTGCCACGGACCGTTCGGATACACGCCCGCGTTGTTGACCAGGATGTCGGTACCTCCGAAGGCGGCCGTAGCCTCGGCCGCCATCGCCTCGACTTGGTCCAACTTCGAAATGTCCACTTCCACTGCGGTGGCTTCGCCGCCCCCGCCTCGGATCATGGCCGAGGTCTCGTCGAGACCCTCCGGATCCAGCCCCGCGGCGACCACGGAGACGCCGCTGCGTCCCAGCGCCAGCGCAGCAGCGCGCCCGAGCCCGGACGACGCCCCGGTGACGATGGCGGTCTTCCCCTCGAGGTTCAAGCTCATCGATTTCCTTTCGAACGAAGACGTCCGGCCAAGGGGGAAACTGTTCCGAACACCGACACGCCTACCATCGATATGGGGGAATCGCATGCTAAGCTCCAGGAACACGATGTGTTCGGAACATTGGATCATATGCCGCGCTCCCTAGAGCCCCTCAAGAGGGCCAACCTCCCATCCAGCATCGCGGACCGCATTAGGCGCCAGATCGGCAGCGGTCAACTCAAGCCGGGCGAACAACTCCCCGGCCACCGTGAGCTGGCCACGATGTTTTCGGTCAGCGTGGGGTCGGTGCGAGAGGCAATCAGCATGCTCGTGAGCGAGGGGCTCATCGCTACGAGAGCTGGTCATGGCACTTTCGTAGCCGAGAGCTCCGAACACATACCGACGATTTGGTCGGGAAGCCCACTGGACCGCGGCAAGGTGGAGGAGCTCATCGACGCCCGCGAAGTACTCGAGGGTGCGATTGCAGCCATGGCGGCGGAGCGCGCCACCTCCGAGCAGATCGAGAAGCTCAGATCGATCATCGAACGCATGCAGGAGGCCCACAGCGACGCTGCGACCTTCCTGGCCGCCGACGTCGAGCTGCACCTTCTGCTGGCAGAAGCCGCCAACAACCGATACTTGCTCAAGGCAATGGGCGGGATTCGATCGATGTTGCGACGGGACCTCGAGCTCGGAGCCGAGTTGAGCATCCGCCGGGTCGGCGACCTGCAATTCGCGGTGGACGAGCACCGCCGGGTCGTGGAATCGATCGCGGCACGTGATCCCGAGGGCGCCCGCGCGGCCATGATCAATGTGATCGGCCACAACCGCGAGTTCGTGCTCGGCATGTACGCCCATGTCTCCACGAGCGCCACCCAGGGCAGCATCTCTGCTGAATGACCACTGCTGCGAAACCTCGGGTTCTGACCGTGGGGGAGACCATGGCCCTGCTCGACCCCACAACCCAAGGCCCGATCGCATCTGGAATGGAGTTCTCCCTACGGCTTGCGGGGGCCGAGTCGAACTTCGCGATTGCGCTCAGGCGACTGGGCGTCTCGGTCACCTGGGTGTCGCGCCTGGGTGCTGATGCTCTCGGCGATGTCCTCTTTCATGGGCTCGAAAACGAGGGACTCGACCTCTCCTGTGTGCGGCGTGATGACGCTCCGACCGGTCTGTTCTTCAAATGGCGATCGGGGGGAAAGAGCAGCGTGCTCTACTACCGCAAGGGGTCGGCGGCGTCGCACCTGGAACCCACCGACGTGCCCGACGAGGCGCTCGAAGGCGCGGCTCTCGTCCACCTCACTGGGATCACCTTGGCGCTCAGCGAATCCGCTCGGAGTACCGTCGTCGAGGTGGCACGCCGGGCACGAACGCGGGGCATCCCGGTGGTCTTCGACCCGAACTACCGCCCTGCGTTGTGGTCGGGCCCGGACGAAGCGGCGAAGGCGCACGAGGAGGTGCTCGGCTTCGTGGACTGGTACCTGTGCGGATTGGAGGAGGGCAACCTGCTGTGGGGAACTTCGGACGAATCGGCGCTCTTCGACGCGTTGAGCCGCAAAGGGCTCCGCGCGGTGGTGCGCGTCGGTCGAGAGGGTGCGCTCGTCCACGACGGGGCCACGGTGACCACGGTGGCACCGGACCACCTAGAGCAGGTGCAAGACGAGGTGGGAGCCGGCGACGCGTTCGCCGCAGGCTTCGCTTACGGGCTCCTCAACGAGTGGGAACCCACCGACTGTGCGCGCGCCGGAAACACCATTGCGGCGAGAGCGCTGCGCGGTACAGGCGATTGGGAGACGCTGCCGTACCTTGCGGAGATCGAGGACGACCTCACCCCGCGACGCAACCTCGGCCGAACCGAAGAGCACAGCGACGGGACGCGCAATGGATGAGCAGCAGGGGGTCATGAGCACATGAGGAAGATGAGACTCGGTTCCAACGGCCCGGTGATCACCACCGTCGGCTTCGGCGCGTGGGCAATCGGAGGGCCGTGGAAATTCGGCTGGGGTCCCGTCGACGACGACGAATCGGTCGATGCGATCCGTCACGCGGTCGATTTGGGCATCAACTGGATCGACACTGCGGCGGTCTACGGACTCGGCCATTCCGAGGAAGTGGTGGGGCGCGCGATCGAGCCGTTCGATGTTGGAGATGAAGTACTCGTTTTCACGAAATGCGGACGCAGCTGGTACGGATCCGAGAAGGGTGAGGAGATCGTCAACGACCTGCGTCCGGAGTCCATCAGGTTCGAATGCGAGCAGAGCCTGAAGCGGCTGGGACTCGAGCGCATCGACCTCTACCAGTTCCACTGGCCGGACTTTGCGACCGGCACCGAGGTCGAGGACTCCTGGACGACCATGCAGGAGCTCGTCGATGAAGGCAAGGCGCGCTGGCTCGGCGTCTCTAACTTCAGCACCGGATTGCTCGAGCGCTGTGAGTCGTTGCGACACGTCGACTCCTTGCAGCCCCCGCTCAGCATGCTTAACCGAGCCGCGCGCAACGACGTCATTCCCTGGTGCCATGAAAACGGCACGGGAGTGATCGTGTATTCGTCGATGCAATCCGGGCTTCTTACCGGCGCCTTTGATCGCGAGCGCGTCGAATCACTGGCGAAGGACGACTGGCGACGGGCCACCGCACCGTTCCAGGAACCCAAATTCTCTCAGAACCTCGCTCTGGTCGATCGACTGCGGGGGATCGCGGATGCCATCGGATGCAACCTCGCGGAGCTTGCGATTGCCTGGACCTACACGGTTGATGGAGTCACGGCCGCGATCGTCGGCGCAAGACGACCGGAACAAATCGATGGATGGATCGGAGCATCGGACCTCGAGCTATCGAGCGAAGTGATCGAGGAGATCGAACGGATCATCCAAGAGACCGGGGCCGGAACGGACGAACCGCCGACTCAGGTGGCTCGCCGCTAACCCCACAACCGAAAGCGAAGCCGGCTTACCCGGCGACGCAAAGAGCGAGGTCGCGGCCATCAACCGAGCGGGGCGCGCAACCGAGCCGAATAGGCGATGCCCCTGGCACTCAAGCGGCGCGCGACGGCTCGCTTGAGCCCCGACAGAGCCGGCCCTCTCGAGACCTCGGCTCGCACGCGCGCGATCTCCTCCTGAAGCGATTTGGCTTCCACCTGATCGTCCTCGATGAAAGCCCTCTTCAGCGAGGCCAGGAGATCGGGCCGGAGATTGGCGAGGGCGGAGACCGAACCCGAGGCTCCGGCCTGCAGTGCATCCAGAACCATGGCGTCCGAGCCCATGAACACCGCGAAATCGACCGGGTCGACGATATCCCGGGCGATCTCCAGGTACTCGAGATGACGTTCGAAGGACTTGGTCGAGTCTTTGACGCCGGCAAGCCCTTCGCCGGCCAGGGTCCGAACGACGCCGGGGCTCAGATCGTTTCCGGTCCTGCTCGGGATTGTGTAGGCGTAAACCGGCATGCGGGTCGAGGCCATGAGAGTCGTGTAGTGGGCGATCACCTGACGATCTTCGACGGCGTAGTAGTACGGCAAGCATGCGACGAGCGCGGTTGCACCCGCGTCCGTTGCCTGGCGGCCGAGTCGCACCGTCTCACCGGTGGCCGCGCGCCCGACGTGCGCCAGCACCGGCACCCGCGCTGCCGCCGTTTCCACGACGGTTCCGATCACGGCCGTGACTTCGTCTTCGCCGAGGAGTGGGCCTTCGCCGCTCGTCCCGCACGGCATGAGGCCGTCGATACCCTCGGAAATGAGGTCGTCCACGTGGGCCCGAAGGGCCTCGTGTTCGACTTCTCCACGGTCGTCGAATGGGGTGAGAAGAGCCGTCACGATCGAGATCCGTTCCGAAGGCATGACTCGGCCCTACTTGCCCTCGTCGTCCGTCGCGCGGCGAGGGTGCGCCCCGGTCACGAATCGGCGGTTCTCATCGAGGGTTCTGTCTCCCATTCAGGATGTCTTCCTCTCGCCAGGTTGGTGGTGGCATCTCTCCACATTCCCGCTTGCCGTTGTCGCACTCGGCATCAAACTCGACCAAGTCGCACGCTAAGAAGATAGCGTGGCGCGCTTAGGCGCCGCTCACTTGGCAGCTGCGCCCAGGGGCTGCGTTTCGTTGCCGATCCGCCCCCCACGGGAGCAGCCGGAGGCGGAAGTCGGTCACAAGAGAGATCGACTTCATCGCGCGTGCGATCTCCGCTGTCACGACCACCTCCCCCACTTCCCGACGAAGGAGCAGTCAAGTTCGCCAACCACGAGATCGCAACCGCCGTCGGTTCGGTCGGCGCCACCATCCTGCTCGGTCATCTCATGCTCGGGCCCGACATCGTCCCACCGGCAGTTGGCTTCTCGGGCGCCCTTCCGGTTGCCGCAGCCGGGATCTATTTTCGCCATGGTTCGGCGGCCTGAGACCGGCCGGTCCGAGGGACGTCCGGAGGTGGCTTGAAATGACGTCGACGGATCGTGGCTTCGCCTCCCGCCCTTTATTTGATCCTGGCTCGCTGAGAAGACGACTGTGGGTGTCGCACAGGTGCTACAGTCGTCGCATGGCAGAGATCGCCTCTCGTGAGTTGCGCAACAACACCCGGTCCCTGCTCGATCGCGTGGAGGCCGGAGAAGAGGTCACGATCACAGTCGATGGGCGCCCGGTCGCGGTCCTTCAGCCCGTGGGACGACGGCCGCGCTGGATCGGACGCGACGAGTTCGTTCGCCGCGTGGCGTCGCATCAGGCAGACGCTTCGCTCAGGGCCGACCTCGTAGAGCTCGCGCCAGACTCCACGGAGGATCTTCCTCCGCTATGAGCCGTGGGCTCGCGGACACCACCCTCTTCATCGCGCGGGAATCTGGACGGTCGCTGAAGGCTGATTCGCTTCCCGACGAGATCGGCGTCTCGGTCATCACAATCGGAGAGCTACGTGCGGGCGTTCTGGCTGCAGCCGACGTGGGGACACGCGATCGCCGGCTGGCAACACTGACCCATGCACTTGCCCTCGAACCAATACCTGTCGACGGTTCCGTAGCCGAGTCATGGGCGCGGCTCCGATTGCTGTTGCGCGACAGTCAACAACGAATGCCCGTGAACGACTCGTGGATCGCCGCCACTGCCCTCGCGCTCGGCGTACCAGTCGTCACTCAAGATGACGACTACGCCGACGTTCCGAGCCTCGCAGTCATCAAGGTTTGAGCCCTCCTTGCTCATACCTGATAACCGACGCTCTCAAGGGGCTCCAGCCAGTGCGCAAGGCTCCATCTGGATCAGCGTCGAGCGGATCAACGAGGCTCGTACGCGGCGATCGGCTATTCCAGAACGCCCGAACTACTTGGGATCGGTAAGCCACAGCGGGACCGACCCTCCCGGACCGACCAGGCCCTTGCAGAAGGCATCCCCAAAGAGTTGACGCATGGAAATAGTCCTAGCCTTGGGGTCTGCGCTCGCCTACGGCGTTTCTGATTTCACCGGCGGCGTCCTGACAAAGAGGGCTCACGTCTTCACGGTGATCCTTCTGTCCCAACTCGTCAGTTGCGCAATTCTTATCCTCGTTCTCCCTTTCTGGGACGGTTCGTTTTCGTGGCGAGCCGTCCAGTGGGGAGTTGCCGGGGGCGTGGCCGGGATCGCCGGCGCCGCGCTCCTCTACCGCGGGCCGGCCATAGGTCGCATGAGCGTTATTGCTCCGATCACAGCGGTTCTTGCCGCTGTGATACCACTCTCCTTCGGACTCGCGATGGGATCTCAAGGTCCCCCGAACCAGATTTCGCAAATGGTCCCCCGACGCCCGCGCGATTGTGGTTGGGCGGCCAGGGCGTAGTTGATGCCTTGGGTCGGGAGTGGGTTTCGGGCTGTTCTTCATCCTCCTCGAGCGAGCACCCGACGACTATGGACTTGGGCCCCTGGCAGGGACGCGGATCTCCTTCATTGCCTGCGCAATGCTCGCGGCGGTTGCGGGCGTCACTGCTCGACCCTCCACGGTAATGGTGCGCAGTCTTGTTTGGCTTGGGTTTATCAATCTGGCGGCGGACCTCCTCTACTTGCGCGACTCGAGCCGGTCTTCTATCGCTAGTGGCCGTCATCACGTCGCTGCATCCGGCGGCTACGGTCGCCCTCGCTCGCGTCGTTCTTGACGAGCGGATGGTCAAACAACAATTGGTCGGGGTGGTCTGCGCCGC
>WHSV01000008.1 GCA_009379915.1 Actinomycetota bacterium
CTCGGACGACTTCGAAATCCACCATGAGGATGATCGTCGCCGATTTCGGCGAGGGGGTCGAGCCACAGAGGAGCGGCGGACACCTGGACTGTCCAACTACAATCGGGGGCCGCGGCCCTCGTAGCTCAGGGGATAGAGCATCGGTTTCCTAAACCGTGTGTCGCAGGTTCGAATCCTGCCGGGGGCACGGACAAAAGGGGTGCGCGGCCCCCATCAGGGTGCGTCAGTTCGGGAACCAACGTCACCCTGATGGTCAGCTCGCGTTTCGTGGGGTTGTATCTCGCTTCAAAGTTGAGCGCCGCGAGCACGTCGCGGAAGTCCTGATCGCTCACGAGCTCCCAATCCACGTCCAGAAGCGGCAGAGCGGCCACGAGGGCCTCTGCCGACTCCGGATCGGGAACTTGTTCCATCTCCTTCTCGGCGGTCTCCAGAGCCCGTTGCTTCTTCGCCCTCAAGGTCCCAAGCTCCTCTAGCCGGGCCCGGATGTCGTCTGCGATCTCGTTGTCCGGCTCCTGAGCCTCCAGGTTTGTCACGAGCCTGCGGATTCGCTTCTTGATGCCGTCCAGCTCGGTCCCCAACCGGTCGACCTCGTCGTGAGCGTTGTCCGCTTCCGGTCCGATCTCAGCAAGGCTCCGCTTCAACGCCTCAATACGGTCCGGCCCGAACAGGTGCGTGGCAAGGAACTCGACGACCTTCTCTCCCGCCTTGTCCTCCCGGAGGTAGACCATGCGCGGATGGTCCTCGGGGACGAGCCCCGAGTGCCGGCGATTGATCTCGCACGTGTAGTACGCGGTGTTCCGGCCTCGACGGATCTTGCCGTGCATACGCAGGCCGCATATCCCGCATCTAAGGAACGACCGCAGCACATAGATGTGCTTGCGGTAATCCTCGTGGCCTTCTGCTGCCTTGGTCACGTTGTCGCGCTTTATGGCCGCAGCGTTGGCGCGGTCGAACATCTCGCGTGACACGAGCGGTTCGTGCGCGGGCTCCTCCGACCAGATCCACTTCTCCGGAGGATTGATCTTGCCCCCGCGCCTTCGCTGCCGTCGGTTCCATACCTGATAACCGGTGTACTTGGGGTTGTGCAGGATCTCCCACACCGACGACCGGCCCCACATGCCCGTCCGTCTCTTCGGATCGGGAGACTGCGGAGGCGGATAGCGCTCCAGATCGCTATTCAGTTTTCTCTGTAGCTCTGTGATCGTGAGGCCCCTGATGACGTAGTCGTGAAAGATCGTCTTCACTACCGATGCCGTCATCGGATCGGGCTCCAAGACCTTGATCCTCAATCCCTGCTGAGCCTTGTGCGGGTTCGGGTGCTCCTGCTCCGCGAACCGATATCCATACAGAGGCTTTCCGCCCGCGTGCCGCCCCTGCTTGGCCGCGGTCTCGATCCCCTGGCGCGACTTGACCTTCAATTCGTGCAAGTAGCCGCGGGCAAGGCCGACGTTGACATGGCGCAGGACGATCGAGCCAAAAGATTCCTCGAACGGCTCGTCGATCGCCCACAGCCGCACGCCTTCATCCGCGAGTTGCTCCTCGACACGAAACGTCACCGACGGGTTGCGTGACAGCCGATTGATCGACTCGCACACGACCGCGTCGAATTGACCGGAGGAGGCTTCTTCGATCAGATCGACGAGGCCTCCGTCTCTCGGTATCGGGATGTCGAAGCCGACCAGACCCTTGCCTGAGCCGCGCGCGTCGAGGCGCATCGCGCCCGACTCGACGTCGTAGAAGTGCGCCACGATGCGCCCTCCCGTTTCGGCCACGGCGCGCTCGCAGTTGGCAAGCTGGCGCGGCAACGAAAGCGTCGGGTCCTGATTGTCCTCGGTCGAGACGCGTCCATAGAACGCGAACCGCATGCGCGCGTCCGCGACCTTCTCTCCGTATGTCGTTTGTGCTTTCATCTCTTTCCTCCTTGTGCTCGTTTCCTCGACTGCTGTCCCGTCTTGGTCTGTCGCTTCACGCTACCGGTGAGTCCTGACACTCCCGCTGCCTTGCGGTTCACCGCCACCGCCTCCAGGAAACGCTGGATGGCGGCAAGCTGACGGACCCGCAAGGCGTCGGCTTCCTCTGGCAGCGCCGGGACGATCTCGACCACGACGGAAAGCTCGTCCCGTTTGCTCAGGCGACCACCCCCTCATCGGGTGGTTCCTCCTCATCGCCTGGTGGCTCTCCGATCGGAAAGCGCGGCCGAAGCGATAGCGGCATGAGCCGTGCCCACCGCTGTGCTCCGTCCTCTGTGAAGCAACGTCCGATGCAGTCCGATAGGTCATAGTCCATTCCCTCCTTTGCCGGCAGTTCCACAATCGTCAGACGTCGGTCGAGCTTGGGCAGCAGCCCCCACGCCCGGCCGAGCACGCCGCGCTGACTCAACATCTCCTCGTTGGCAACGTAGAAGGACAGGCTCGCGAGCCTGTCTGCGCGCTTGAAGCGCGCGACCGCCTCGGCGAACGCCGCCGCCACAACCCGCTCCCGTCTGTGATTCGGGACCACGATCAGGACGCAGGGAAAGTGCTCGGCGCCTTGTTCGGTCCAATCCCTTGCTACCCCGATGTAGCCCGCGAGCTTGTTCGCGAGCTGTCTCGTCGTCTCGGTGCCGCGGTCGTACTCGAGATAGAAGTCGAGCGCGCCGCCCGGGTGCAGGTAGACCCCATACCCGTCGGGACGGATCCAGCCCTCGGCGGTCCTGACCGTGCGCTCCGGCACCCACTTGGCAAGTCCGTGGCCGTCGATCGCGCGTCCGGCCTCGATCAGCGTGCAGAAGAACTCGTTGGCCCCGATGCGGTGCGCGAGCCACGCATCCTGTTCGCGGTCCTCCTCGTCTCTGACCACGTAGCGGAGCTCGGAGCGCGCGACGCCAAGGAGCGATGCCACAACCTGGGCGCCGCTCTCGGTCAGCGTGTGATGTCCGGATGCCTTCCCCATCCCTCGCGGTCGGGGCGGGTACCAGGTGTCGATGAGTCCGCGCTGCGCGAGATGCCGCAGCCGGTCCTGGGCGCGCCGAAGCGACCCGAAGAACATCGCCTTCAGGTGTTGGGTGAGCAAGACCTTGTGCTCGTATATGACGGACAGGACGGCGCGCTCGCGCGCGTCAAGCCCGCGGATGAGGTCCCGAGGATCAAGAGTCATGGCCGACCTCCTGGTGCCTCGGTCCCTGATCTTGGGCACACTTCTTCCCGACGGCCTCGACCGCCTCTCTCCGGGCGCGCGACACCCGAGCGGTCACCACCGTCCTTCCGCGTGCGAATGCAACTGCTAACTGCAAACACCACCTCCTTTCGCAGGCTCTCCTTGAGCCCGCGGTCGTTCTTGCCGACCGGCCATCTGGACCGGGCAGCTCTTGTTTCGAAGGCAAGACCGTTGAAGTCACCGCTCGTGTTTCCGGACGTTTGCTCTTTCGGCCTGCGCGCGTGGCACCTCGCTCTTGAACCGCTCCCAATTTCGGATCTGCTCGCGCGTCTTCTGCCTCGTTCATCCCTGATCACCACATCGAGCGCGCCTCGCCAAGAGGTGCCCGCGTGGGTCGTGAGGATGCTTAGGCGCGGCGCGCTTGCATCACCCGGTATTGAGATTGGTCGTGGAGCCGAGAAACCTCGCGCTCAGCCGGTTGAGCTACAGCCCGGTTATCCGAGCGACACTCCTCCGGACCTTCCTTCGCTCGTGACTTGCCCTCTACCCCTTAATCCCATGAAGAGAGGTCGATTTCCCCACGGTTGAGGAAAAGAGTTCTCTCGGAGATCTATCCCTCTACCTAATAACCCCAAAATCGCGGGGCCGATGGGACAGGATCGGCGAAGAAATTCCCGGGAACCGTGAGGTTTCCTCATTCCGGTCGCCAAGCAGGGCCGGATCCGGACGTGCCCGTTCGGAGTTCTTTCGGAGTTCTCGCGGAGAGCCGCCCGGATCTGCCCTTTGACCCCGCTCCCGTCGGGTCTGCGTCGACCGTGCCACCGGGGAGGATTTCGCCTCCTACCCATAAAGGCCATTGAAAGGGCCCGAATTGGTCACGCGCGGAGCAAATTTCTTCGATGTAATTTACGAAACCGAGCGTCGACCCTTTCCTAACGACAGTTAGCGCGGCTGGGGCGGTCTCGCGCCGAAGCCGATGCGCCTGCGTTCGACCCGTTTCGACCTTGGACTCGGAACCCATCCAAAGAGGGACCATGTTTCCGTGATGACGCGTGGCCCCTCCGGACCACCAGCATCGACAACCCGAGTCTTGATGAGCCTCCTGCCGCGGTAGGTGTCTTCGATCTCATAGTCCCCGCGTAAGATTCCAGCGACCGCGTCTACGGCCTGGGTAGTCCAAGGTCGTCCTTGCCCTCCCGCCTCCCACTCGGTGATGTGTTCGTGGGCTGTAAGCCAAGCGACGATGGCCTCATCTTCAGATAGCCCGATTTCGATCGCGGCCCCCGGCTCCGAGGAATGAACCAACCGAACCTCGATCGTGTTGTCCTTCGTCCTGGCGTGACCACGATCTCTAATCGAACTCCGGGATCGATCCAGAAGAGGCGGCTGATACGTCTCAAGCATCGTGAGAAGCTCATCGAGAAACGCTGATTGAGTTTGCGTGGGCTCCTCGAACTCCACGGTGCCGAACCAATCGCCTAGTGCCACGACCTACTCGCCCACGAACGAGCCATCTGGAGTAATGATGAAATCCAATGTGAGTGGCGCGAATGCTCTCCATCCCCCATCATCGATACTCACCATTACCCGCAGGTCCCCATCCCTTGGGCTGTCCCAAAAGACTTGGACCTCCAGCTGGTACGTGGTTCCCGAAGGCCCCGAAGCTCGTATGTCTCTTCTCGACCCAAACGTTCCCGAAGCTCCTCGTACGAGAGCTTCCGTAAGCGCGCTATTTGCTCCGCCATGAGACTCCGGGCCTCGGCTTTATCCATCTGCTATCGAGCTGTTCTCACCTTGCCGCGAAAAGGCCACTTTCGTCCTTTCCACACCAAGGTGCAGGCACCTGAATCACCTTTGAGATCCGACGTAGTCCAAGGAGTGCGTTACGACGCATACGCGTTCAACAGACGAAGATCCTCGGCGAATCTGGACTTGAGGGTTTCCTGAAACTCCTGAGCGCGAGCTAAGTCTTCGCGGTCGAAAGCCACGCGACCGCGACCATCGGACAGCTCCTGAAGATCTCGAGCATCAAGTTCTGCTATGGCTGCCCTAATCACGTGATCGACGCGTTCGACGCGTTCACGGATAACTCTAGGGGGCGTCCCGGGCGCAACCCCCCAAAAGTGGCCAGCTTCCCGGAAACTCTTGGGTCTTCCTTGATCCTGTAACCAACTGCGGAAGACTTCATGATCGAGGATTGCCCGCACGCTTTCTCCGAGGCTTCTATCAACCTTTTCTCTGGCGCCCGCATCTTCAGGAGTTAGCGTCGACGCTCTCTGAAGTCCCTTTACGGTTAGCCGATAGACGCGGGCTCGAACCTTGGTGAGTAAGCCCTGATCGACGAGACCTTTCTGTCCCTTCCCCCTACTGTCAAGTTCGCGATGCAGACGTTCCGAGTCAGGATGCTCGGCTTCAAAGCCGCGTAGACCGAATGCGGCTGAATCCAACCGCCACGCCGCGACCGCAAGCTCTTCCATGGTGAAGGTCTTATCGAGATCTCCACCCGAACACTCAAGCGCGGCCAGCAAAATCTTCGCCTTGAGATCGCCTGCGGTGGCCATCAACCTGCCTCAAGCTTTCCGCCTTCGACGTACGCACGAAGCTTCGTCCACATGTTCTGGATAGTCTGCACTCTGCGGTTCTCAAGAGCGATCCGATGCGACGCCCATAGATCCGGGGGTTCGTTCTCTCCTCGCCGAGTGAACTCTTCATCCATCCACACGAGCTCGACCATCTCCATCAACCGTTCTATGTGGAACAGGCGCCAGAGGCGAGGAGTCTCTGAGCTTTGCTTGAAGGCGTAGGCAGCCGCGGGACTCTGAAGGTTCAACCAGAAAATGTTGTTTACGTAGTCGACCGTCTCTTGCCACAGCGCGGGCGCATCAGGATTTCCCTCCCGAACGCGTCCGGTCGCCGGATCGACATCTCGATCGGTCAGCTTCAGCTCGGGAAAGCCACCACCCCGCTTTTCCTTGTCCTTCGACGGAAGGATTGTCACCTCGACCGGGCGACGAGCCCAGAGACCATCAGCGCCTGCAAAGACGTCAGTCCGGCCCTCTTTGTTCCCGGTGACCCAGCCCACGGATCCGATTCGGACGAGGGCTTGATCCGCGGCGTCGTGGCGCCAGTCAAGGAGGACATCGGTCGACCTATCGCCGTCGTCGTCCGTTACCTCGGCTGTGATCAAAGCCTTCTTCCCGACCTCAACAGATAGCTCCCGCGGGGCCAAGAAGACGTGCTCGACCAGCCACACGCGAACGGGAACGTGCTCAGATTCGAGTGCCGTCCCTTTGACTCGGACCCAGACGTCGCACTTGCCTTTGCCGACTGGTTTCAGCCACTCTCCGTCGACGCTTCCGACCTTCGGATCGCTGCTGAACCACTCAAGCCTGGGAGAAGGAATCCGATTCCCGTCGCCGTCCAGCACACTCACGCCGAGCTGATAAGCAAGATTGAGGTCAACCCCGCGTCCGACGTGTAGGCCTCCGTCCGGAACTGCGTATTCGAGTTCTGAGGGAAACCCTGCCTTTGGCTTCTCCGTGCGCTTCCGACGTTTCTTGGAGAGGTCGTCGCCCCCTTCGCCACTTCCGCTTCCACCCTGCGCTGAGGGAAGGAAGTTGTTCTTGAAGGCGTCCAACTTGCGATTCTCTTCATGGACCTGGTCCAAAGAACGTTCATCCAGCTCTTGGCGCCGTAGGTCGTTGATGCGCTTGGCGATCTGCGCGATCTTCTCGGCGGCAAACGCGTCGACAGCTTCTACGAGCGGGCCGTCCTTCGGGCGCTTTCTTCCGGTCTCGACATACCCAGGATCGAGAGCTGGCAGCTCGACGATCCCGTAGACGAACTGCGCTCCACTATTTCCAGGGGCGAACTCGGCAATGCTCTTCGAGCCGATTGGTTGTTTGCCGGCGCGGTAATTCATGCGCCATCGGGGACGAAGAAGTTTGTATGCCCAATGCATGTTGTCCCTGGACGTGAATAGCGTGAGACGTCCAGCGTCCTTCTTTCCCCCCTCGTTAGTGGATATGAGCTGATCGTTGGATAGTGGTAGTTCCTCGGGGATTACGTGGACCTCGGGCTTCTCGAGGCTTGGGTACGGAGGAATCTCCGGGAGTTGCAGATGCTTACCGCCGTTCATCGACTTGCCATTGTGGATGGCATAGATCTCAACCTGCTCGATCACCATTGCGGTCTGATCGTGGCGCAGAAGCTTCCATACGAGGTCGTCGGCGGGGATGCGCTGTTTATACATCTCTGTCGGCGCCACGCCCTCGACGAGGGTGAAGGCCTCGCGAGCAACGATGGCATCGCGAACCACGGTCGGAAGATCGTTGAGATCAATCCCATAGGGCTCCAGCGCCGCGTTGAGCTCTGCCGTAGTCGATGAGATAGATACCTCTCGCCCCTCAGCTTCGTTGGGAATCCAACCCGGGGTTCCACGATCCTCCGATCCCGGCGGGCCCTCGAATCCTTTGCAGT
This sequence comes from Actinomycetota bacterium, assembly GCA_009379915.1. Lineage (GTDB taxonomy): Bacteria > Actinomycetota > CADDZG01 > CADDZG01 > WHSQ01 > WHSV01. The sequence goes on from WHSV01000008.1 coordinate 7,615, forward strand.
TACGCTTGCGGTCGTTAACGCCGAGAAACCGACACTGATCGTCGAACATTGCGAATAGGTAAGCCTTCCCACCCTGCCCTTGCGTTTGTTCCTCATCCAAGCCAGAGCTGCGGTGCGACGCGCTGGGGTCATGCCACACGCTCCAAGCTTCAACGTCATCGATCATCGCCCCGCCCACATCGAGCACGGCGATTCGGCCTGCAGACGTGTCGTTGCCGTCCTGGAATAGCAGGACAGAAGCTCTCTGCTCGACGGCGACGTCAAGGCGATCCGTTTGGTACGCACGACGGACGTTCTTCAGTAGTTCCGCAAGTCCATCGTCGTGACCGCTAATCCAACGCGTCGCGGCGCGGAGTGTTCCTTCGTTGTGCCATTGGATCGGTTGGGTTCTCTCAATCGTCACTGTCAGCCTCCTACGCTTCTCGAACGCGTTTCTTGATCCGTCGCCGCGGTCCATCGTCTCCGGCGGTCGATCGCAGTCCCCAGGACGCAAGCCCGTACACGCCACGACTCGGCCGTACGAAGCGCGGGTCCCGGCGCATGTGGGCGATCACGTTCGCCTGATCACCGCGACCCGGCAGCGCGGCGTTCTGCTGCTCCAATAGCCTCATGATCTCGGAGATGTGCAGCGGATGGCCCTCCGCCTCGAGGAGTCGAGCCACCTCATCGACGACTGGATGACGGGACCGAGGAAGAGGCGTCCCCTCAGCCGACTTCGCGATGGTCAGGGTCAGTACCGCATCCTCGTCTTCGGGAGGTTCATTGCCTAGGGTAAGAAGCTGTTTGATGAGCCGGGCTTCCTGCTCCGCGCGCGCGAGCCTGGTTCGATACGTTGCGATAAACCGCTCTCGCGCTTGGAGAGCAGCCTGAAGGACCTCCGGCGCCAAGGTCTGGGAGAGATCGTCGCCGTCCTCGGGAAACCAGTCCTCGCGGTCACTCATAGTGTAGGAACAGTACACCATGTAGGTGTACTACACAACTGTAGCAATCCCATGCAAAGTCAAGGTGCTGATCAGCTCGCACTGGTCGGGCCGTCGTAGGCGGAGTCGCCCTTGCGTGGAGGGGAGTAAATTTCGTTGATGTAATTTATGAGCGCGACGGCCTCCCCCTCCCTTCGGATGAAGGACGGGGAGCCGCATGGGGTCTGACCTGGGCAAACACTGGAAGGCTCTCCATTCACCGCGCTGCCCAAAACGCCGCCAAAGCGCCACGCGTGGGCCGATCGGTTTCAGCTCCTCGCCGCCGCCGACAACGAGAAAGACGGTGAACCGCGCGACCTCTGAGGGGGCCAACGCGTATATAGGTCGTGAGGACCTCATCCAGCCCCATAACGAGAATCCGAGAGGAACCAGTGCGAGCGGCAAACGACAGACTCGCTGCGCTCTACGCACAGCATGCGCCAGCGGCTACAAGGCTCGCTTACATGCTTACGGGCGACCGCGATGTGGCCCAGGATCTCGCCCACGACGCCTTCGTGAAGATCGGGGGGAAAGTCCTAGCCCTCCGTGATCCCGATCACGCTCGCGCCTACCTCTTCCGAACGGTCATCAACCTCTGCAGGGGAAGAGGGCGGAAGCTGCAGCGTGAACGGCGCGCCCTCAGAAAACTGTCGCATTCCTCGCCGGTTGAGTCCATATCCGCATCAGGCGACGACGAGATCTGGACAGCGTTGCTCGAGCTTCCGATCCGACAGCGAGCCGCTCTCTTCCTCCGCTACTACGAGGACGTCTCTGAACAGGATGCCGCTGATGCACTCAATTGCTCGTTAAGCGCCCTGAAATCGCTCATCAACCGAGGGCTTCGGAATCTGCGTACGGTGGTGAAGGAGGAACGCGGTGAATGACTTTGAAGCTCGTCTACGCAACAGTCTGAGACACAATCTCGATCCAATCGACGCGACATCTCACCTTCCGGATGATGTAGCAAGCAAAGCTCGCGCCCGACGCTTCATCATGGTCGCGGGGGCGGGAATGGCGGCGATCCTATTAGCAGCATCGACCGTCTGGACCGCCTCCATACTGACGTCAAGTCCATCGCAATTACCTGCAGCACCTGCGCCGAAGAGCCCTGAAACGAGTGAGGAGGAGATTGCCTTCGTGGCGGACTCGGACCTCTTCCGCATAGCAGTCGCTGGAGGATCCCGACGGCGAATCACCTCTGGCCCGGCGTTCGACAGACAACCAGATTGGTCGCCCGACCGGCGGCGACTGATCTTCATTCGCAGCGACTCACCCATCGATCCCGGGCATGTCATGGTCGTCAACCGGGACGGCACCAGGTTGGATCAGTTGACGACCGGGGAAGCATCCTTCTGGGATGCCCGTTGGTCGCCCGATGGGCAACAGATTGCTGTAACGAAGACCGATGCCGGCGGCGCTCGGGTCTATGTCATGAAAGCGGACGGGTCGGGCCTCAGACGCCTGGTTGAAATTGAGTCAGCTTGGCCAAGCTGGTCCCCGGATGGGCGCCTCATCGCGTTCGGGGGGAGTGCAACCGGAGGGGAGCCCGATGGCATTTATCTAGTGGATGTTCGAACGGGCGAGACCAGCCTTCTTGTCTCCGCTCCCGAAACCCTGAATCAAACTCCCGCGTGGTCTCCGGATGGGAAGCACATCGCCTTCATTCGGATCAAGCTCGATACCGGAGGACAGCAGACGACCACAATCGGGAGTGATCTCTTCGTGGTCGATGCCGACGGAACGAATGCTCGGGCTCTCGCCAACACGAGTGGTGGGTCCGTCGATTCTCCAACCTGGTCTCCCGACGGCCAGCAAGTCCTCTTCGCCCCCAGCGGAACGCTGCTCACGGTGGATGCGAACGGAGGACCTACTAATCAGTTTGGTGATCCGCCAATTCGGGGTTCCAATCCGGATTGGAGCTGAGAAGCGTTCCCGGTTTTTCATAACCGGGCCCGGTCAGTAGCTCAGGTAATCGAGTAGACCGCATGGAGTACGACGGAGGGAGAGGTTCTTATGCGCCCCTTTCGTTCGGTTCCTGCCCAGGAAACGAACCTGCGCATCATCCAAATCCTCACATCGAGGAAGCGGTGGATTGCAGGGGAGTTTCACGAGTTCCCCCCCGAAACCGCAGGTCGGGCAAGTCCGGGAATAGTGACCTGTTAGGAGCACGAACCTGCGCACCGCGCCCTGCTTCGAAAATTCCGGGATGTTGGATTCTGTTGGATGCTGGCGATGTTGGATTTGTTGGATTTCGCGCTTTCACGACTCCGATTCCGAGAGCAGCGATTACACGAAGGATCTTCCCAAACCGTGACTGCAACTGGGCTACCGAGCAAGCTGGGCCTTGGCCTGCTCGACATCCATACCGTGCAAGCGCAGCAGGTTCTCGCCGAGGATCTTGCGCTTCGCCTGCTCGGTGAGCTGTGGGTAGCCGTAGCCCTCGACGAGATCCTGCGGGATCTCGAAGTCCCAGAACGCCCTGAGCGCCCACTGCGGCTGCCAGATCGGTGCTTCACTCCCGTAGATGATCTTGTCCTCGCCGCACCAGAACAGGAGTTTGCCCAAGGTCTCCGCAAATTGCTTGGGCGCACGGGCGATGAAGTTGATCGTCGCCGCCAGCGACGCGTAGAGGTTCGGATACCGGATCAGCTGCCAGCAGACCTCGTCGAGGAACGGAAGCCCGACGTGATAGATGACGAAGTTGATGTCGGGGAAATTCGCGGCGGCTCCATCCATGTCCCACGTCTGGGTGTGTTCCACGGGTTGCGGTCCCAGGGGGACGCCTTTGTGGACCCCGATCAGGTTGACCCCGAGCTCCTGAGCCTTCTCGAAAATCGGGAACGCGACCCGGGGATCGTCCATGCGCCACGGGAACGGCGACCCGTAATCGTAGCGGACGTTGTAGAGCTTGAAAGCCTGGGCGTTGAACTCTCCCACCTGGCGCTCCATGAGCTCGAGCGCGGCCCGGCCCTCGAGCGGATTGATCGAGCCCCAGAAGACCGTGTGCTCGGGATCGATGGCGGAGAGCCGAGCGCAGTCCTCCCACGGCGAGAGCCCGTCCTTGTAGAGATCGGTCAACGGGAGCGGCATGGCGCAGAGCATGTCGGTGTCGGATCCTTCGTAGACCATCTCGTGGATCTCCTCCGGCGTCCACTGGCGGAGGTACTCCTCGGGCGACAGCACGGTCTCACCTTCCGGCGTGAGGGCTTGGTGGAAGGCGTACAGGTGATTGCTGAACATCTCGCCGGCCGAACCGAGCGCGTTCTTCGCTTCGAAGTTGAAGACGTGCGCCACACAGTCGAAAACGAATGCATCCCCGATCATGTTTGTGACCTCCTCGAATCGGCTTGGGTTGATGAATGCATCTCGACGTATCGGTTCCGGTCCTCGATCGTGACGGGTTTGGGAAGGAACACGAGCTTGTGGCGGGCATCGTCAGACAGGCGATCCATGGTCCACGCCTCATCCCACACGATGTCCACCGAAGCCGACGACACCCCTTTGATCTCCTCCAGCTTCTCCGTGATGGAATCGAGGAGCTGGGTCGCGTAAGGACACCAGCCGGAGGTCAGCATCAGCTCGACCCTCGCTTCCCCCTCTTCCAGAGAGGCCGACCGGACGAGACCCATGTCCACCACGGAGATGTCTCTCTCGCGGCAGCACGGGTCGTAGACCGAACGGAGGGACTCGATGATCTCCTGCGAAGCTCCGCCCATCTCTCCTCCCGGGAACGTGGTCCTCAAGACAATCTCTCAGGCCCCCGCTCCTCCATCAAGACGACGGTTTCCATATAGTGAAAAAAGGGGTTCCATAGAGGGAAGAAGCCACAGCTTCGGGCTCGACTGCCTCCGGAGGCACTGATGCAGAGCGGATCAACCGGTCCGTCCGATCTCATCCAGAGCGTCTCGCGTGCCTTCCGCGTGCTCGAAGAGGTGGGAAGCGCACCCGATGGCCTCAATGCCAAGCAGGTGGCGCGTCGCTGCGGCCTCTCGCTGTCGACCACCTACCACCTCGTCAGGACTCTTTGCTACGAGGGCTACCTCTCCCGTCGCCCTCAGGGCGTTTACCTCCTCGGATACGAGATCGCCGGCCGCTTCCGGGACCTCGTGCAAACCCTTCGGCAGCCGCCCCAGGTTCGCGCCGTTCTCTCTCACCTGGCTCTGGCGACGGGCCACAGCATCTATTACAGCCGCATGATGGGCGGACGTGTCGTGATCACCGAGGTCGTGGAGGCTCCCCGATCGCCTCACCTGGAGGACCTGGTGGTGGGCTTCTCCGAGGCAGCGCACGCGACCGCGCTCGGCAAGGCGCTACTCTCGACAATGCCACCAGACCAACGGAGTGCCTACCTTCGCGAACAAGGGGTCCGGGCCTGGACCCCTCGGACGGTGACCGGTATAGATGAGCTCGACGCCGAGCTCAGGATCGCGGCCGGCATCCAACTCTTCGTCGAGGAAGGTCAGTTCAGGAACGAGGTTTCGTGTGCGGCCGTGTTGGTCCGCGATCCCGCTGGTACCGGCTCGATGGGCGCAATAGCGTTCTCGGCCAGCTCGTCACGCTTTCTCGCGCTCCGCGATCGTCTGGCGCGCGAGCTGCGACTTGCGGCGACAGATCTCGGGAAGCTGGAGGCAGACAGCGCGCCGGCGCGATCTTGCTGAGCGCTAATGAGACTTCGCTCGATCCTTCTTCTGCGTTTGGCTCGGACCTCTCGCGGACATCGCCAAAGCAACGCATCGAGTGGCGCGGGCCGGCATGGCCGACCGACATCTTTGCGGAAGGTGGACGGGCTTACAGCTACGGGACCAGGATCCACCGCCCCGCCAGCTCGCCTGAGCTCAGGTCGTCGATCGCCTGGTTTATGTTCTCGAGCGAGTAGACCTGCGTGTGGCCCCCTTTCCTTCGGATCCATAACTCGCTCGACCAGTCCGTCACCGGCCTCGATCACGTGATCCGCCCCCGTCTGCTCGGCGAGCTTTCGCGCCTCCTCCGAGATGTCGGCCGCGATGATCTCGGCCGCGCCCAGCGCTCAGGACCTGGATGCCGATGTGCCCGAGGCCTCCGACCCCGATGACTACGCATTTGGGCCGGGGGCAGGCTTGCGGCGGCCTTCCGGGCGGCCCGACACGGGGTGATGCCCGCGTCGGCGAGGGCGGCGACGTCCTTGGGCTCGAGGCTCTCTTCGAGCTTGACGAGAGTTCGCTCGCTCGTGCTCAGGTACTCGGCGAAACCGCCCTCGGAGTCAAGCCTGGGGAAGGGACACGTGTGGCAGTACATGTCCTCACCCCTCCGGCATGCTAAGCACACGCTGCAGCTCCGCTTTGGGTAAACGATGACGGGGTCGCCAGGCTTGACCGTCGTAACCGATGAGCCGACCTCCTCGACCCATCCCGAGTTTTTCGTGACCGAGCGTGTAGGGAAGCCGCAGGTCGGGGAACGTGTCCTTCGAGATCCCCTCGATGATGTGAAGATCGGTACGGGGTCTCGCCCTGCTCGTGGTCCTCGAGACGCTGAGTCCCGCCGAGCGGCTCGCGTTCGTGCTGCACGACGTGTTCGCTGTGCCCTTCGACGAGATCGCGCCGATCGTCGACCGCTCCCCCGAGGCGGCACGCCAGCTCACCAGTCGCGCGCGCCGCCGCGTCCAGGGTGAGAACACGGTTGCCGATGCCGATCTCGACACTCAGCGCGAAGTCGTCGCCGCTTTTCTCGCGGCCGCGCGCGGGGCGACTTCGAGGCGCTGCTCGAGGTGCTGGACCGGGACGTCGTGCTGCGCGCGGACCTCGGCCCCCTGATTACGGGCGGATCGAGGGAGGTTCGCGGGGTGGTGGCGGTGGCCGGCCAGGCACTCGATTACTCGCGGCTCGACCTGGTCATGCGGCCTGCGCTCATCAACGGCGTCGTGGGGCTCGTTTCGACGCGCCGCGGAGAGCCGTTCTCGGAATCTGAAGGGTGCCTGCACATATCATTCATCCGTGAAGGAAGCACTCTTTCCCGCGCTGCTCGATCCTCCCGACCAAGTGGCGCTTCGGTTCGAAAACGATTCGCTTAGCTACGAGCAGCTTCGGAACGGAGCGGCACGGGTCGCCGAGCGCGTCGCCGGAGCCAAGCGGGTTGCCCTGTGGGCCACGCCCCAGACGCAGACCTGCGTGGGATTGCTGGGCATTCTGGCGGCCGGTGTCGCGGCGGTGCCTTTGAACCCCAAGGCGGGACAATCAGAGCTGCGCCATGTCGTGAGCGACAGTGCACCCAGTTTAGTCGTCGCCGCCAAGGGAGCCGAGCTTCCGCCTACGCTAGCCGGGCTCGATCGACTGCCCGTGGAACAGGGCGGAGCCAAAGGGGATCTGCCTGAAGAGCCCGAGGCAGAGTCCCCCGCCTTGGTCGTCTATACGTCCGGGACTACGGGGCCGCCGAAGGGTGTCGTGCTGCCGCGCCGCGCGGTGCGCTCGAATCTCGATGCCCTGGCGGAGGTATGGAACTGGTCGAGTGACGACGTGCTGGTGCACGGGCTCCCGCTGTTCCATGTGCACGGACTCGTACTCGGAGTCCTGGGACCCCTTCGGCTCGGTGGGCGCCTTCACCATGTGGGGCGCTTCTCACCCGAGGCGGTCTGCGGCGCGCTCGCGCAGGGCGGGACCATGCTCTTCGGTGTGCCGACGATGTACCACCGCCTCGCCAACGCACTAGAAAAGGATGCTTCGCTGGAAGCCTCCGTTCGGGGCGCTCGGCTTCTCGTGTCGGGATCAGCCCCGCTGGCCTCGCGCGAACATGTCCGCATCGAGCGCGCCACCGGGCACCGGATCGTAGAGCGCTACGGGCTCACCGAAACGCTGATGAACTGCTCCGTGCGCGCCTCCGGAGATCGCCGCCCCGGTTACGTGGGGCTTCCTCTGCCGGGCATCGAGCTGAGGCTGGCCGGTGACGACGGTTCAACGCTCGACGTCAGTGATGACGAGACGATAGGAGAAGTCGCGGTTCGAGGACCGAACCTGTTTACCGAGTACCTCAATCATCCCGATGAGACTGCTGCCGTGTTGCGTGATGGCTGGTTCTTTACGGGGGACGTGGCCACGCGTGCGCCCGACGGCTACATCCGAATCGTCGGCCGGAGGGCTACCGACCTAATCAAGACCGCCGGGTACAAGGTTGGTGCGGGCGAAGTCGAGAACGCCCTCCTGGAGCACTCTGCCGTGGCGGAGGTGGCCGTAATAGGGGAGCCCGACGAGGATCTCGGCGAGCGTATCGCCGCGTTCGTAGTCCTTCGCGGGGACGCGCGGTGCTCGTCTCAGGAACTGAGCGATCACGTTGCCCGCCTGGTCGCTCCCCACAAGCGTCCCCGCACGGTCCATTTCGTAGACGGGTTACCGCGCAACGAGATGGGAAAGTTGCTCAAGTCCAAGCTCGTGTCTCCAAGCCCAGAAGATGCCGGCTGACCCGCGTTCGCCATCCGACGGATTCGGTCGGTGTGTTGGCGCATGCTTAGCCCGACCAGGTGGCGTCGGGCCAGGGGATCCGGCCACGGTTGTCAGCATGATGGAAGGTCGAGTAGATCCCGCGTCCGTCAGCCTTGCCCGCGGTGAAGGCGTACCACTCTGCCGGAGAGCCGGTCTCGCACGTGATATCGACGGCGACGGCGGCGAAGTTGCGCCCGGGATAGTCGTAGATGTGGACCGAGTTCGGCTCGCCGCCCACCGAAGCGTTGTATCCAGCGGGCCGGTATCCCGAGTTGATGTGGACCGGGCCGAACTTCTTGCGCAGGGGTTCGCCGATCCGCTCGCACCACTCTTTGATGGCGGGCTCGGCCGCCTTGGGTAGTTCCTGCCCGTTCCGGCAGTCGAATTCAGCGTAGGCGAAATGGGGGGAGGGGCGGTCCATGCGGTCATGGATCCTTTTTCGGCGCGCCCGCATCCGCTTCAACGCCTCGCGATCCTCGTCGCGCTCCTTGACCGCCTCGTCCAAGACCCTTTCCGCCTCGGTTTCGCGGTCCCTCAGCCGGTCGAGCCTGTCGAGCAGTCGGTCCCGAGTAGCGAGTCCCTCCTCCAGCAGCCCTGAGAGGTTGTCGAGGCGCGACCCAAGTCGGGAGATCTGCTCAGCGCCAGCGTCTGCATCGCCTTCGACCGGGCCCTCGGGAACTTCCCCGGCGGCCGCCCGAAGGCGCTGAATCTCCTCCTCGAGCTCGGCTACGTGCAGATCCTCGCGAACTTCCTTGACCACGGCGCGTCGTTCTTTCAGCTCCAACCGAATCTGCTTCAGCTCGTCGCGTAGCTCGTCCACTCGAGCGTCGACTTTGCTTACTATCTTTTGCGCGCGCTCGGTCTTGGCCCGGCCGCGCTTCATGTTCTTCAGCTTCGCCTCGATTCGCTCGTTCATCTCGGCGACGTTCAATTTCGTCATAGGTTCCTCCCCCCGATCGGATTGACGCCCGCTCGCGACGCGCCCGGTTCTGTCTCGACGCGGGGCTCGACGCAACCCCGTTCCCTGATCGAGGGCGGACCGGCTACCGCCTTGGGCAAAAGATGCTCCTCTCCAAGCGATATCGCACATTCACGATATCGCCCTCTGGTTGCACGGCATAGTGATGTTCCCGTGTCTCTCTTGTCGGTGCACCGCGAAGGCGTCACGAACTGATGCGCCGTCGAGACGAGTTTTTTGGCAGTAATCGTTCCAGTTGTCGCGTTTTGGTAGGTCCCTTAAGCATCTGACCCAGCTCTTCGACACTTCGATACCGAAGGCATCGCGCTCGTGTTTCTGGATCTCGGCATGGACGCCAGGACAAGCCAGTGTCGGCTCCTGCGCAACATCATGGCAGCGTTGCCGAAACGAAATTAGATGCGCAAGATTGGTCGGCTGCTCGACACCCCGGCCTATGCACCACTGCTGCACCTTGATGGGGAGTCGTGGCCGGCAAGTGGGAGCCACATCTGCCGCCGTCGCCCCGTTCGCTCGGTTCGCCCCGAGGGCACATCCACGGAGCAATCGCGCGATGATTTCTTAGTCGCGCGACAGTCATAGAGACGGGGACTTGGGAGGTGCTCATCGTCGAGCGAGGGCCGGGAGCGACGGTGGTAAGGAGAGTGCACGGTGAGAGTGGGCTGAAAGTGGGCTACGAGAGCCCCCTGTCACCGGGAAAGGAACGCGAATGAGCAGTGTGAGGGTCCTCGTTGGGACTCGCAAGGGCGCCTTCGTCCTAGAGTCGGACGCCACGCGGTCGGGCTGGGACGTCCGCGGCCCCCACTTCGGGGGCTGGGAGATATATCACGTGGCCGGCTCTCCGGCCGATCCCGACCGCCTCTATGCGGCCCAGTCAACGGGCTGGTTCGGCCAGATCATCCAGCGTTCGGACGACGGCGGCAAGACGTGGGAGCCCGTGGGCAACGAGTTCGCCTACGCCACCGATGCCGGTAGCCATAAGTGGTACGACGGCACACCGCATCCCTGGGAGTTCGCGCGCGTGTGGCATCTCGAGCCCAGCCCGACCGATCCTGACACGGTCTATGCAGGCGTCGAGGATGCGGCACTGTTCCGCTCCTTGGACGGCGGACATGTGTGGGAGGAGTTTCCCGGACTGCGCACCCACGAATCGGGTTCCGGCTGGCAGCCGGGGGCAGGGGGGCTGTGCCTGCACTCGATCGTGCTTCACCCCACCGATCCCGAGCGCATGCTGGTGGCGATCTCCGCGGCCGGCGTCTTTCGCACCGACGACGCGGGCAAGACGTGGCAGCCCTCAAACCGGGGGCTGCGTTCGGAGGGGCTCCCCGACGAGGATGCGGAAGTGGGCCACTGCGTTCACCGCATCGCCATGCATCCGGCTCGTCCCAACGTGCTGTTCATGCAGAAGCACTGGGACGTGATGCGCAGCGACAACGGCGGCGAAGCCTGGCAGGAGATCAGCGGGAACCTGCCGTCGGACTTCGGATTCCCGGTCGCCATCCACGCTCACGAGCCGGACACCGTTTACGTCGTTCCGATCAAGAGCGACTCGGAGCACTATCCGCCCGATGGGAGGCTGCGTGTCTATCGCAGCCGTACAGGCGGCAACGAGTGGGAGCCACTCACTCGCGGTCTGCCGCAGAAGGACTGCTACGTCAACGTGTTGCGCGACGCGATGGCAGTCGACTCAGTGGACCCGTGCGGCGTGTACTTCGGAACGACCGGAGGTCAGGTGTACGCGTCGACCGACTCAGGTGACTCGTGGACTACGATCGTGCGAGATCTTCCAGCGGTGCTGTCCGTCGAGGTCCAGACGTTGTCATGATTCGCGTCGTGCTTCCGTACCACTTGCGGACGCTCGCCGGCGTCGACGGTGAGGTCGTACTCGACGTCGAAGGGGGAGTCACGCAGCGTGCAGTGATCGACGCTCTCGAGGCGCGCTATCCCACACTGCGGGGAACCATTCGCGATCACGCTACCCATCAGCGCCGACCGTTCCTGAGGTTCCACGCCTGTGAGCAGGACCTGTCTCATGAATCGCCGGACGCTCCTCTGCCCGATGAGGTTGCCGCCGGAAAAGAGCCCTTCCAGGTCGTGGGCGCGATAGCTGGTGGCTAGGGACCGATAAAGGGATTCGTAGCGTTGATTTGAGCGGTGATCAGAAGGGGAGCCTCCGAGGAATGAGGGGGTTTGATGAGTCTCTGCTTCGAAAGTCACGGGAATGGTTTCCGCCATCTAGAGGTCACGCTCGACAATCTGCTTGCGTAACGTGGGAAATGGGAGGATCGACATGAAGGTGGCGGTTTTCGGCACCGGTGGAGTTGGGGGCTACTTCGGCGGGCGGCTGGCACTTGCCGGCGCTGACGTGCACCTAACCGCTCGGGGTGCACACTTGGAAGCGCTGAGGACGAGCGGGTTGAGGGTAACGAGCCCCAAGGGCGACTTCCAAATTGATCTGCCGGCGACCGATGATCCTTCGCAGGTTGGTCCGTGCGACTACGTGATCTTCTCCGTGAAGTCATTCGACACAGACGATGCCGCGGCGCGCCTCCCCGCCTTGATGGGAGACGACACCGCGATCATCTCGTTTCAGAACGGAGTCGACAATGAAGAGAAGATTGCTCGCGTGGTCGGACGTGAGCACGTCATGGGCGGGGCGGCGTACATTTTTTCTAGCATTGTTGAGCCGGGGGTCATTGCTCACACCGGCGGACCGGCGCGCATTGTGTTTGGAGAAATGGATGGGTCGCGCAGCCAACGCGCGGAGCGCTTCTTGGACACGTGCCGAAAGACGAGCATCGATGCCGAACTCACCGACGAAATACATCGAGTGCTGTGGGACAAGTTTGCCTTCATTTGTGCACAAGCGGGGTTGACTGCCGCCGTCCGCCTTCCGATCGGCGATGTGAGAACGGTCGACGAGAGTTGGAAAGCGTTTAGAGGAGTTGTCGAGGAGGTCTGCGCGGTCGCCGCAGCCGAGGGCATCGATCTTCCGACTGATACCGTGAATCGGCACGCGAGTTTTGCCGAACAACTCGAGTCCAACGGATACTCTTCTTTGTACGACGACCTTGTAAGTGGCCGGCGTATGGAGCTGGAGGCGCTGCACGGCACGGTTGTACGGCAGGCACACCGCCACGAAATTTCGGTTCCCGTCTCAGAGACGATCTACGCGATTCTCAGGCCCTGGGCAGTTCGAAACGAGGTCGCGGCCGGCTCGTGACCAGCCGACTCCTGGGGCGTGAGGACCTCGCGGCCAATGCCAGCGCGTTCACCGCAGCCGTCTTGTTAGGAGCCTCGGTCGTGGCGGTGCGAGTTGCGGTTCGTGATATCCCACCAACAACCTTGGCGGTTTTCCGTTTCGGGCAGGGAGCGCTGGTTCTGCTCGGTGCAACTGCGGTAATCAAACCAGCGCTACTACGCGTGGATTTCAGAAGCCTTCGCTTTGCTGCACTCCTCGGCGCGATCTTCTTCTCATTGTTTCCTCTCAGCTTCAACTTCGGACTGCAGTTCACCCAGGCCACACGGGGCGCGCTGATGCTCGCGACGATGCCGATATGGAGCATGCTGCTGGCGCGGTGGTCCATCGGAGAACGGCTTGGGACCCGGCAAATGGTGGGAGTCGGCTTGACATTGTGCGGCGTCCTGATCGTAGTGAGCGAGCGAGGCCTCAACTTGGAGACCGATGGCCGAGCGTTGTTGGGAGACGCGCTCGTCCTGCTTGGTGCGTTTTTCGCTGCGCTGTACGGCGTTCTGGCAAAGCGCGCCCTAAATCGCCAACACCCACTCACGCTGGTTTCTTACGCAATGTTGATTGGGACACTCTTTCTCCTTCCCATCGCACTATGGGAGGGTCTGGTCGAAGAGTCCGGGCGACTCGATTCTTCGCTTGCACTGATCGTTCTGTTCCTCGGCATTCCGGGGGGCGCAATCGCGTTCGGCATGTGGACTGCGGCACTGGCGCGGTTATCGCCGACACAAGTGGCCGTCTACGTCAACCTGAATCCCATCGTCGCGGCGATGCTAGGGGTGCTGTTGCTCTCGGAGCGGGCCACGCCGGTCTTTCTGCTGAGCTTTGCCGCTGTGATCGCGGGAGTCCTGTTGGTGAACTGGCCTGCGCGCGAACGTACCATTGTCGGCGCAATGTAAGGCTATCTAGAGAGCGGCCCAGGCGACTTAGGTTGCAACGGTAGCGTGGGCCCCCGTGCGAAGGTCGATCTTCACCACAGCAAGCTCGCCACCGTCAGTTGCAACTGCTCGGCTCGTGGGGTACGGTACCCCCCCAGGGTATATAGGAGACCGGAAGGAGAGCCGTCGCATGAGGACAACGACCGAAATCCAGCGGCCGGTGGCGCAGACCGGCAGGCCCAACGCCATCCACGGCGGCACGAGGCACGGCAGATGGAATTTCCTCCGCCACTACCTAGAGATGGTCGTCGCGATGTTCGTCGGGATGGCAGTCCTCGGCGCAGCCGTGCGAGGCATCCTGGCGCTCGCAGGATTGGAGTACCCCGCGCAATACGCGGAGTTGATCTCTCTGGAGATGGCACTCACCATGTCGATCGGGATGGTCGTCTGGATGCGCCACCGCGGTCACAGTTGGGTGAGCACCCTCGAGATGGCCGGCGCGATGTTCGTCCCCGCCATCGTCCTGTTCCCGCTGCTGTGGCTGGGCCTCCTCTCGGGTGAGTCCCTGCTCGTCGTCGAGCACATGGCGATGCTGCCGCTCATGTATCTCGTCATGCTCCGCCGCCGCAGTGAGTACGGAGGCTGAACCGGACACACCGCAGTGGCCGTTCAAGGTCGTTTCGGGTTGGATTCTCCCGCGAGGATCTGTCGGCGAGTTCAGTAGCCCGGGTGTTGCCGAGCCGAGCGTCGCGGCGCGATCCCACACCACTCAGTTGCCCTCCCTCTCCAAATTCGGGAAGGTGACTTGATGAGCGGCAAGGAAATGCGGGACGGAGTGACGCTGACCAACCTCGACGAAGCGCTGTTCCAAGGGGCCGACGCCAACAAGCGGGATTTGGTGGATTATCTGGACGCCGTCGCCGACCGCATCATTCGGGAGCTGGCCGACCGGCCCCTGTCGGTGATCCGCGTGATCCGCGGCCGGGCGCCGTTCATGCAAAAGAATGTTCCCAAGTACACCCCGTCGTGGGTACGGACCGTGCAGCTGTGGGCGGAGACCTCGAAGCGTGAGGTGTCCTACGCGTTGTGCAACGACCGTCGCACGCTGCTGTGGTTCGCCAACCAACGTGCGGTCGAGTATCACCCCACCCTGATTCGCGCCGACCGCTGGGACCGCCCCACCCACCTGGTACTCGATCTCGACCCGCCGGTCGCGCACGCATTCCCCCTGGCCGTCCGCGCCGGCGAACTGGTCCGCCAGGTCCTGACCGATGCCGGGTTGGTGGGGGCAGTCAAGACCAGTGGGGCAAAGGGTCTGCACGTGTTCGTTCCGATCGAGACCCAGGCGACAATCGAGGACGTGGCCACGGCAACCCGGGCGATCGCGGCACGTGCCGAGCGCCTCGACCCAGCCCTTGCAACTACGGAGTACGTCCGAGAACGACGTGGAGGAAAGGTGTTTCTCGATTCGACACGAGCCGGCGGGGCGACGGTCGTGGCCACGTATAGTCCGCGCGTCCGGCCGGGTGTGCCGGTGTCGTTTCCGGTGGCTTGGGATGAGCTCGATCGTGTTACGCCGGGGGACTTCACCGTGCATACGGCAGCGAGATTGATCGCCGACCGTGATCCGTGGGCCGATCTAATGCCTCCACCCCAGCACTTGGGATCCGACCTCATCGAAGAGGGCCGCGCCATCCCGGTCGCCCGGGTGCAGGCGATGCACGAAGGCAAACGGCGCGCTCGCGCTCGCCGCCGTTAACTGCTACAGCGGACAGCTGAGGGTGAACCAGGGCCAAGGCTTCCCGAGCGGGTGGCGCCCGATCGAAGGTGCGAGCGATGCGGTTAGATGAAGTCCCTCGCTCGTCGCCGCGTGGTCAGCGGCCTTCTCCACCGAGGAAAATATTGTATATAATGCCTGCCCTGGTCGAGACCAGGTTGGATCTGCCGAGAACGCCCCTCTTGTTCGGGGCTTGCATCCAGGGAGTGAGGACAGACGAAACGAGTCCGTGTGCACGAAACGGGGGAGCCCGACGTCATGGTCGTGGAGGAGGTCGAGGCTCCCGATCCTGCTGAGGACCAGGCCTTGGTCAGGCTCGACGCGATCGGCGTGAATTTCATCGACGTCAATCAACGGTCGGGCGCCTACCCCATCTCGCTGCCGTTTACGCCTGGAACCGAAGGAGCGGGAGTCGTGGAGGCCGTGGGCCCGCGCGTATCCGAAGTGTCACCCGGCGATCGGGTGGGTTACGCGGGCGTCCCAGCCTCCTACAGCCAGTACGCCACGGCGAAAGCTTCCCGCCTCGTTCCGTTGCCCGATGCGGTCGGAACTGATCTCGCCGCCGCCGTCATGTTGCAGGGAATGACCGCCCACTATCTGGTCAACTCGATCTGTACTCTCGATGAAGGGGACTGGTGCTTGATCCATGCTGCAGCGGGAGGCGTGGGACTCGTGCTCACACAGCTCGCGAAGCGGCGCGGCCTACAAGTGATCGGTACCGTCTCCACCGCGGAGAAGGCCGAGCGAGCTCGAAGAGCGGGAGTCGATCATGCGATCGATTACACCCAGGAGGATTTCGCCGCCGTGGTGGATGAGCTCACGCACGGCGCAGGAGTTCGAGCTGTATTCGAGTCGGTCGGCAAGTCGACCTTCGACAAGAGCCTCGAATGTCTATCCAAGCGGGGCTACATGGTGCTCTTCGGTCAAGCCAGCGGTCCGGTTGATCCAGTCGACATCCGCCGTCTCCAACGAGGAGGATCTCTGTTCCTAACGCGGCCGGCTCTCGTCGACTACACGTCGACGGACGAAGAGTTGTTGTGGCGAGGTCAAGAGATCCTCGGCCTCGTTGCGTCTGGAGATCTCGAAGTCCATGTCCACGAGCGTTATCCCCTGACCGAGGCCCCGGTAGCACACCGCGCCTTACAAACCCGGCAGACGACGGGGAAGTTGCTGCTCATCCCCTGAGGGCAAACTCGTCGCTTCCGCTCCGTCCCGCGACCATGCTTTGACCTTCCCCGGTTGTCGGGGTTCGCCTGGACTCGATTCCCTCCATCCTAGGCACCACGCGAACGCGGACCGGCTTCATATGGTGTCGGTAGAATTGGTCGGTGATCTCGAACGGTCCCACTGTGACGCTTCGCAAAGCCGGTTCGCAAGATGCAGATGACGTCGCCGACATCTGGCGTCTCGGTTGGCAAGATGGCCACCTCGGGTTTGTCCCCCGAGAACTGGTCGAGGCCCGGACTGAGGATTCGTTTGGGATCCGGGCGCCGGAACGAGTCGCCGACACGACGGTGGCCACCGTCGATGGAGCCGTCGCCGGATTCGTAATGGTCGTTGACGATGAGGTCGAGCAGGTGTACGTCTCGGCTCTCCATCGAGGCTCTGGCGTCGCCGCCGTCCTGATGAGTGAGGCCGAGCGACAGGTCAGAGCGAACGGACACAGAAGGGCCTGGCTCTCAGTCGTCGCCGGCAACGCGAGAGCCCGAGCCTTCTACGAGAAGACCGGATGGTACGACGAAGGGCCCTTCGACTACGCCGCCGCCGCCGAGGATGGACCGATTACGGTGCCCTCCCATCGCTACACGAAGCTGCTGTAGAAGTCGGACAGAGCCACGACGAGAACAGCCGTTGTGAGCGCTGTCTCTTAACCGGTGCCGGTCACAGGGTCGGCTTGAACACCATCGCCCAAACGGCGGAGAAGATGATGACGAGATTCACAGCGTTAAGACTGCGGAGACGGTTCCTCAGCGCTGCGACTCTTGCGCCATCCGATTCGGGGATCGATGATCGGTGCGCGAGCTCCTCACCGGCGCGACGGATCGGTCCTGAACCGAGGAACATCGAGAGAACGAGCGCAATCAGCCCCCACAGCACCCAGAGGGTTGTGAACTCGATCCCGCCGTCAACGATCATCACGAGTCCGGCGACGAGCGCGGTTCCTGCGGCCGGCCCTATGAGCGTCCTGACGAACACTGCGCTCTGTTGACCGAGCGCGGCCATCGCGGAGCGTTCACTCGTGCGGGCAATGCGAGCGTTGAGGATGCCGACGGTAAACACCCCGCCGACCCACAAGATGACCGCGACGATGTGCAGGAACTTGAACAGGTTGTACACCGTGAACACGACTGCCTCCTCAATCTATTTCTGCCCGAACCGCGTTGTCCCTACGACGTCTGCGCCGCGTGACCATTGTCACCTGAGACCCTTGGAGGCCCCGGTATTTACGGTGGTCGGCCGGTGGAGCGAACGGCCATGCGGCCCCGGTGGGGCCCTCCCACCGGTCCTGAATAATGGCAGAGCGTACGAGTCCGGGGTCGAGCTCGAGGAGCCGCGGTGAGCCAACAACCGGTACATCCCGCGAGCGCGCCGGGTGAGCCGGCGAGATGAGGGCGCTTCCCTTTGTCGGTCGGTCGAAGGACGGCGTGCTGATCGAGGTTTTCATCCAACCACGTGCTGCCCGCGACTCGGTCGAGGGCATCCACGGCGATGCTCTCAAGTTGAAGGTCAAGGCGCCCCCGGTCGACGACCGTGCGAACAGGGCGGTCGAGAAGCTCTTGGCCGATCTACTCCACCTGCCCCGTTCGAGCGTCGCAGTGGTCGCGGGCCACTCCAGTCGTCGCAAGCGGATCGCCGTCACCGGGGTTTCTCGGGAACAGGTGGTGAATCGGCTTGACCGCGTACTGGCGCCTGGAACCTAAACCAGTGCCGGGTCTCAGGGGCGTCGCTAGCTCTCATCCTCCATGATCTGAGCGAACTGTTCCCAGTTCATCCTGCGGTGGTACTTGCCGCCACGAGGACGCCACTCCAACCCTCCTCTGGAGATCAACAGGTGCCCGAGCAGGTCACTCGATCTCTTGCGAGCGCGTACCCCCTTACCGCGCAGCTGCTGGGCGCTCTGACGAACCTCGACCTCGATGTTGGCGTTGCCGACCACGCCCTCGTAGCCCTTCGGCAGTTTCCACGTCGTGGCGTCGTGTCGCGGCATAGCTACCCTCCTGAAAGAAAGAAGCCCTAGCCAGATTGTGGCCGCAAGATGGGTCCTGAGCGGGGTTTTCCCGCCCAGTGCCCACACCCCGAGTCGACTTCGACAGGAATAAGTTTGCCGACGTAGCGCCTGAGGGTCGTGGAGCGATCGGAAACGGGTTTCCGAGGCTGGATCTCGACGGGCCGGCCGATGACGGTCGAGGGGGCTACCGCTCCGGCGCTCGGCTGCGAGCGCGACCGGCGAGGGATCCGGAACGCCGCTTAGCTCTTATTGAGAAACTCTTCCGGCGGTCCGATCGCCGCAGCCTCGGGACCGAGAACCTCGACGTACTCGGTGTGCACCGTCTCCCACCGACTTCTACCGCCGTCGGCGGGTGGTTCGGCTCCGGCGAGACGGTCATCGAGGAGATCGAGGCACACATGCCAGCCTGCAGCATCGCGCGCGGCTCGTCCCAACTCGTCGAAGGTGTCGAACAGGGTCAGTACGGTTCCGTCGCTCTCGGGTCGCAGTTCGAACCGGATAAGGTCCTCGCCCCACTTGAACTCGAGCACCGAGTAAGGGTCGTAGGTGATCATCTCACCGTGCATCGACGGCGCTTCGTCCTTTCGGAAGGAAAAGGTCAGTTCTGCACCCTCGACTCGGTCACCCTCCATGGTGGTGGGAAACCACGCGTCGAGATGTTCCGGTTCGACGAGCGCGCGCCACACCTTCTCGGGACGGTGTCGAAGTTCGCGCGTGAACCGCAGTCGCCAGCGTGATTCGATCTGTTCGAGTTGTCCCAGCATCGGGTGCTCCTTTCTGTCAGTCGGTCATGGAGTCGAGATGCTTTTCGAGGTCGTCGAGGCGGGCTCCCCACAAAAAGCGGTAGGGCGCGAGCCACTCGTCGAGGTCGCGCAAGGGATCCGGCCGTACTCGATAGATGCGGCGTTGGGCATCCGGCCTCACCTCGACCAGGCCCGCCTCGCGCAGGACCCGCAGATGCTTTGAAACCGCGGGCTGGCTCACCCCCAGGGCGGCGACGAGCTCGCCGACCGGGCGCTCGGCCTCCCGCAGGAGATCGAGGATCCGTCGCCGGTTGGGCTCCGCGAGGACCTCGAGCGCCTGACTCATGGCTTGAGTATTACTAAAGAGATATATAACTGTCAAGGCAACTAATTAATTTGGGCCTTGCGGACAATCACGGCCAAAGCCGTCGGGCGATCTTGATTCCGCTCGGGGACGCGTGCTTTCGTGATCCAAACCGGTCAAGGGGGGGTAGCCATGGGGCTCAGTCGCGCATTTCGAATCGGCCTGATGTGTGTCGCCGCGCTCGCACTGATGATCCCGTCGCCGTTTGCGACGGCGCGCGGGGAGAACCGTGGCGGCGGTGTGGATATCGAGGTCATCGCCGAGGGCTTGAGCGAGCCGCGCGGCCTCGGGTTCGGCCCGGGACGGCGTGAACTGTACGTGGCGGAGGCGGGAGAGGGCGGGGATGGCCCCTGCGCTCAGCATCCGGTTCTGGGCGAGGCCTGCTTCGGAAATTCCGGGGCGATAACTAGGATCGGTCGCAAGGGCGTGAAAACCGTCGTCGCGAATATCGGGTCGATCGCCGGCGCGGTCGAGGGCTTTGGACCGCACGACGTCTCGGTTCGCGCGGCACATCACATTCACTACGGGTGCGGTCGGGCCTCCCGAACTGCGGGCGCGGTTCGGACCTGACGCGGAGCGGTCGCTCGGTCATCTACTGACGTCCAAAGCCAAGGGTCACCGGCGCGGCAAGGTCTCGAGGGTGGCGGATCTCGTTGCTTTCGAAGCCGATGTCAATCCGGCGGGCGGTCCCATCGACAGCAATCCCTTCGGCGTTCTCGCGCAGGGGAGGCGGTCCTATGTTGCCGACGCGGGCGCGAACGCTCTGCTGGCCGTGAGCCGGCATGGGCGCGTGCGCGTCGTCGCAGTGTTCCCGGATCGCCTCGTTGACTTCGGGGGCGAGCAGATTCCGATGAACGCGGTGCCCACGACCGTCGTGAGGGGGCCGGGGGGCGACCTGTTCGTCGGAGAGCTGACCGGTTTTCCCTTCCCGCTCGGAGGCGCTCGGGTCTACCGCGTCGAGAAGGGCGAGGATCCGGAGGTCTACGCCGAGGGGTTCACCAACATCATCGACATCGCCTTCGGCAGACACGGCACCCTGTACGTGCTCGAGATCGCACACAACAGCCTGCTCGCGCCGGTGCCGGAGGGCGCCGTGATCAAGGTGGACCCCAACGGTGACCGTGAGATCATCGCCGACGGCCTCTTCTTCCCGGGGGGCCTGGCGCTGGGTAAGAGCGACGAGCTGTACGTCACGAACTGTGGCGTCTGCTTCGACGACGGCGAGGTCCTCCGCATCACCGAATAGGTCTGAGTGCGCTCGCTCCTCGATGAAGGGCGGGCTCGGAGATAGATGCCGAGGCCTACGATTGCCGGATGAGGAGGCTCATCCCGACATTTGTCTGCCTGGTGTTGTTTGCGGCCTGCACCTCGAGCACCGGGGACGAACCCGGGCGCGACCGGATACGGGAGCCGGTTCGGCATCAGGACTCGCGGGTGTACGCGGCCGTGGGGGCCAGTGAGACCGTGGGTTGGGGGGCCGGGAACTTCACGACCGAGTCGTGGCCACGCGTCCTCCTCGACCGGGCCCTTCCCGATTTCAGGCTGGTGAATCTCGGGCATCCCGGAGCCACCGTCGAAGACGCAATCGTGCGCGAGCTTCCGAGGCTGCAGCGCGTCGAGCCCGATATCGTCACGGTCTGGTTGAACGCAAACGACATTCTGCAAGGGGTCGCCGCAGCACAATACAAACAGGACTTCGACCGCCTCCTGCGCGCGATCGAACAAACGGGGCCGCAGCAGGTCCTGGTGGCCAACACACCGCCCCTCGACAAGCTTCCTGCTTATCGAGCCTGCCGGCCGGATCCTCCCGAGGACGGACCCTTTTGTTTCCTGGGAAGCTCGCTTCCGGCACCCCCCGCGATGAGAGCGCTCGTCGACCGCTACAACGAGATCATCAAGAAAGCGGTGAGGAAGACGGGGGCGACCCTCATCGATCTGCACTCGAGCGCGATGGAGGCCCGGGAGCGAGGCTCGGATGCGGAGCTCATCAGCGGGGACGGACTCCATCCCAGCACGGAGGGTCACGTGGCGGTCGCGGAGTCGTTCAGTGCCAGACTCGAGCTTCCGTAGAAGCGGATCTGGACTCGCCTCGTTCGAACCTCCGTCAGGGGGGCCACCGTTGTGACGCTGGGGTGACGGAACGGTGACGACGGCCTCCTAACTTCACCCAAACGGGCGAAAGTTCACGGGAGGCACTCAATGGCGCGCTCCAGTCGCGATTCGCGACGTCAAGTCAACATCGAACAGGCACTCGATCGAGCAGAGCGAATCGGGCGCCTGTATCTCTCACTGGCGCTGGTGGGTGCGATCGCGCTGATCCTCGTCCCCACGATCTACCTCGACCAGAGCAGCCGGCTCTTTGTGCTCAAACTGGCCAGCGCCGGACTCTTGGCTTTTCTACCAGGTTGGCTCTATCTGCAGTTCATCCGGAACAAGGGGCGCAGTCTCTACGACGAGTACGTGCTGAACCTCTTTCGACTTCACATCGACGAGCTTGCGAATCTCCCAGCGCCACCGAAGCACACGACGTACTACCTCCCGTGGAAGAAGGCGCACGATAAGCTCCAGACCAAGCACAAGGACAACCTCTACAGAACGAAGTTCGAGGCGATCTACGGTCGATCCTCGGTCAGCACTCTCGGGCTGATCGTCGACAAGGGAAAGCTGCCCAACCGCACCGAGGCGTTTTCGCCGGTCGTGTACGCAACGCTGATCATGTGTCTCGGCTGGGTTCTCGTCCTGCAACCCGAGCTGTTGGGTGCTCTTCGACTCGGAGACGTGGTTCCATCCGGGCGACCCCTCCTGCCCATCGAGCCGCTTCAGTTCGGGTTCCTGGGCGCCTACACCTTCATCATCCAGGACCTGGTTCGTCGTTATTACCGGGACGATCTCAGGACGAGCGGTTACATCGCGGCGATCTCCAGGATCGTGTTCTCGGCGGTGCTCATCATGACCGTCAACCTGATGTGGAGTGGTCAGGCCGGCCAGCAGGAGAACATCCTCGCCTTCTTCATCGGCTTCTTCCCACAGATCGGACTGCAGGTCCTCAAGACCGCATTGACCAAACCGTTGGGCAGGCTGGTGCCGAGTCTGAGCACCAAGTACCCGTTGAGCTCTCTCGAAGGACTGAACTTCTGGTACGAGGCCCGACTCAACGAGGAGGGGATCGAGGACCAGCAGAATTTCGTTTCGGCGAGCTTGGTGGATCTCATGCTGAGGACTCGGGCGCCCATCATGCGTCTCGTCGACTGGCTCGATCAGGCCTTTCTGCATCTACACCTGCCCGAGGACCCCGACAAGGTCGAGGACATGAAAAGAGAGCTCCGCCGGCTTGGCATTCGGACCGCCACCGAGCTGGAGACCACGTTCGAAGAGCTCGGCGACGACCCCGTTTTCCTGAGCGCGCTCAGCGACGCCCTCGGCGTAGCGAGTGACGAGGGCACCTCCGTAGCGCGCTCGATTCTCGTAACGCTCAACGGGGAGATCAACTACTGGCACGTGCGTGAGTTCAGACGGCACTCGTGGCTCAGGTCCCGCCGGGGACGTCCACAACGTCACGCCCCCGCAGTCAACGGTGCCCACCCCGAGCTCGCCGCGAGACAGATCGGCGTCTCAACGGAAAGCAACGGAGCGGCAGGGGGTCGATCGAGAGTCGAGAGCCAACTAAGCGCGGGAGCGAGCACGAAGGACCGGGGCCGGTCCCAATGATGGACCGGCCCCCGTTTCGCTGCCGTAGCTATCTATCTAGCCGACTCGCTCCGGTTCGAGTTCCGGTACGACGAGCTCCTCCGGTATCAGGTGCTTGCCCTCAACCGAGATGTTCGGCAGCCACTGGAGCCAGCGCGGGAGGTACCAGTTGCGATCGCCGAGCAGCTTCATCGAAGCGGGCACCAGCACAGACCGAACCAACGTTGCGTCGATGAACACCGCGACCGCCAGCCCGAAGCCCATCTGCTGCATCATCGCCAGCTCACCGGCCGCGAATCCGGCAAACACCGCCACCATGATGGCGGCTGCACCGGTGATCAGACCACCCGTGGTGCGCAGCCCGTAGGCCACAGACTCGGTGTTATCGAGCGTCGCAACGAAGTGCTCTCGGATTCTCGACAGCAGGAACACGTGGTAGTCCATCGACAGCCCAAACAGGACCGAGAACAAGAACAGCGGGAGCCATGCCTCGATCGCCTCGACCTGTTGGAAGCCGAACAGGTCGGCGCCGACGCCTTGTTGGAAGACCAGCACGATCAGTCCGTAGGCCGCCCCAACGGACAGCAGGTTCATGATGATGGCCTTGAGCGGCACCACGATCGAGCGGAAGACCACCATCAAGAGGAGAAACGAAAGTCCCAGCACGAAGGCGAAGACGATCGGAGTGTAGGTAGCGGTCAAATCGAAGAAGTCCTTGTTGAACGCGGTGTCTCCACCGACAAGTACTTCGGCATTGGTCCCATCGAACGCCTGGGGAACGTAGTCGTCTCGGATGCGGTCGATCGATGACGTGGCAACCTCACTCTGTGGGTCGGCATTCACCGGTGCGCTGATCAGAACGGTGTCACCACTCTCGTCGGGGCGCAGCTGGGAGGGTCCGAACAACTCGTCGCTTGCGAGCGAAGCCTGAATGTCTTCGATCCCTTGCTGCACCTCGGGAGAGTTCACGTCTCCGTCGACCACGATCTCGACCGGCGAGTTCAATCCGCCGGAGAACTCGGACGACAGGGTTTCGAACGCCCGGCGCGAGCCCGTGTCCTCGGGCAGCGTGCTTACCCCGGCGAATCCGGTATCGATGTTGAAGAACGAAAGGCTCGCGGCCAGCAGGAGTCCGGCTCCGAGAACCAGCGAAATGACAGGTCTCGCCATCACGCGGCGCGTGATCGCGTTCCAGAAGCGGTGCGAGTTCTCCGATCCAAGATCGGCCTTGCGCCGCAGGATGCTGAGTGAGTTGATGCGGTCGCCGAGCAGACCCAGCAGCGCGGGCAGCAGGGTCAGTGATGCCAGCATCGCGACGACCACGACAAGGATCGCGCCCGCCCCCAAGCTCCGGAAGATCGTGGTCGGGAGAATCAGCATTCCGATGAGCGCGAGGACGACCGTTACGCCGCTGAAGAACACGGCACGACTTGCGGTTGATCCCGCAGCACCGATCGCGTCGATCTTAGCCCTTCCCTTGTGACGCTCTTCCCGGTAGCGACTGACGATGAAAAGTGAGTAGTCGATACCGACTGCCAGACCCATCATCGTGATCATGTTCGTGACGAAGAAGGAGAAGTCGACGGCCATACCGATTAGCGCCACCAACCCGATCGCGACCGCGATGGATGCGATGCCCATCACGATGGGTATCAAGCCCGCGATCAGAGCTCCGAACACCAGCACCAGCACCACGAGCGCGACCAATACACCGAAGGTCTCACCCTGTGCGAGGTCTTCTTCCGCGATCGTCGAGAAGTCCTTGTCGATGGTGATCGGTCCGAAGGCCTGCGCGGTCAGCCCGCTTTCCTCGCTCGTCTCGATGAGACTTTCGACCGCGGGTTCATAGTCCGAGAGGTTCTGCCGGTCCTCGAAAGTCACCGGCATCAGGGTGGTTTGTCGATCGCCCGAGACCATCGAGGGGTCCTGGGTGTCGTAGAAGGTGACCGCCTCGGCTCCCGCTTCGGTCGCTTCGGCCTGCAGCGTGCGCACCGCCTGCTCGAAGGCCGGATCGTCGACCTCGGCTTCGGGGGAATCGAGGATGAAGACCTCGGTGATGCCCTCCTCGCCGAACCGCTCCTCGATCGACTCCTGAGCCTGCTTGGCCTCGGGGGCGTTCGTGAAATCTACGCTCGTGGTCAGGGCGTTCGCCAGGTACTGCGAGGACAGCCAGCCGGCGACGGCGAGCGCCACCGCCCAGAGCCCCAGTGTGACCCACGGCCGCCGGGCACTTGCCCGCGCGAGTCCTTCGGTTGTGAACATCTTGGGTTCCTCCTCCGATGCGTACCACGTATATCTACGATGTATATGTACAGCGTAGATACTCTGATGTACGGTGTACGCTTGTCAACGGCGAGACGAAGAAAAAGCAAAGAAAGTTGGGGTCAGGATGAACGAAGCGGAAGTATCGGACACTCGGAGAAGCTCGCTCTCGCGGGACCGCATCGTCGAGAGCGCCGTCACCATCGCCGACGCCGAGGGGCTCGAGGCGGTATCGATGCGTCGGATCGCAAGCGATCTCGGCGCGACCCCCATGGCCCTCTACAACCACGTCGCCAACAAGGACGAGCTGATGAACGGCATCGCCGGCCAGCTGCTGAAGGAGATCGATCTCTCGGCGCTGGATATGAGCGACTGGGCCAAGGCGATCAAGACCGGCTATACCCAGTTCCGCAGCGTTCTGCTGCGACACCCCAACCTGCTTCCGGTGCTCCAGCGCAAGACCGAGATGTCGGCCGACGCGCTCCGCCCCATCGAGCTTGCGATATCCATACTGCAGGGCGCGGGCTTCAGTCCCGATGAGGCGCTCAAGGCCCACTGGACGCTGTCGGGTTTCGTCATGGGCCACGTGCTGTGGCAGATGACCAACCCGTTCCTGGAGGACCAGGAACAGGTGACCGCCCCCCAGATCATGGCCATGAACCACCGACGCATGATCACCTCGGACGAATTCCCCTGCCTGTGCGCGACGCTGCCGGCGATGGAGTCCTGCGACATGGACGAGGCGTGGGAGTTCGGCATCGATGCGATCATTCACGGACTGAAGGTCAAACTCGCGGCCGCCAAGGTCTAGCCTCCCCGTGTCCAACATCCGAGCCCGGTGAGCGAGCCCAGACTCTCGTGGCGTCATGTGATGGCCTGGCGCGCGCGACGGCATCATCTCGACGAGCGAGTCTCGAAGCGGAAGGCAATGGATGTGGTCGGCGAAGTCGACGGCCTGCACGCACAACTAAGGTCGTCGGCCGAGCTGTCGCTGTGGGCGCGCGTCGACAAACTCAAGCGCAACGACGTCGAGAAGTGGCTGTGGACGGACCGCCGGCTCGTCAAGACCTGGGCCATGCGGGGAACGCTGCACCTTCTGAGGAGCGACGAGTACCCGCTCTGGCAAGCGGGACTGGGCACTTACGAGCACTACCTCAAGCCGGCGTGGTTCAGAGGCTTCGGGGTGACGCGCGCCGAGCTCGACAGGCTAATCGCCTCGATCTCCAGGGCCCTGGACGGCCGAACTCTCACGCGCGACGAGCTCGCCGCACGCGTCGCCAAGATCACGAAGTCCGATGCTCTCGCCGAGAGGTTGCGCGGGAGCTGGGGGGCAATGCTCAAGCCCGCTTCGTTTCAGGGCCATCTTTGCTTTGGACCGAACAAGGGACGCAACGTGACCTTTGCGAGACCGGATCAGTGGCTCGGACTCAGTGAGTCAGATGCCATCGATCCGACCCGAGCGCTCGAGGAGATCACTCGTCGTTTCTTGTCGGCTTACGGCCCGGCAACGAGGGAGGATTTCGCGCGCTGGTGGTCGGTCAGCCCGGCCACCGGAGGCCGGCTCATCTCGGGACTGGGAGGTGAGGTCGCACCCGCCGGACTCGATGGGGGCAAGTATTGGGCGCTCACGGAGTCACTCGACGAGATACGAGCGGCGTCGCCGACGCGCTCCGTGCGCCTTCTCCCCGGGTTCGACCCTTACGTCATCGGGTCCACCATTCACGCGGCCAAGCTGATGACCGGAGACTTCAAGGCGCGCGTGCACCGTCCTCAGGGGTGGGTGTCTCCCGTTCTCCTGGTGGACGGACGCATCGACGGAGTGTGGCGTCACGACAGGAAAGGCAAGCGGCTCGTGGTCGACATCGAACCGTTCGCGAGGGTTCCGAAGTGGGTGGTGCGAGGGGCCGAGCTGGAGGCGGAGAGCCTTGCCTCGTTCATGAACGCTCCTCTGGAGCTGAAGTGGCTCGGGTGATCTTTCGCACTAATGACTGCTAACGAGACGTGTTGATGTGGGACGAGTCGCGGAGCCCGCAGGGCCTGAACAGGTCGAGGACGTAAGCGGAGCAGACCGGGCCAGAGCGGACGCGGAGTGGGGTCGACGCCAGCGGCGCAAGACAGCTCCGCTGCGACGTGGCACGATCGCCAGGTGACCAGCAGACCCGCCGCAGCGCAGCACCTGCGCGAGCTCGCGCGGCTGCGCCGCGTTCGCGATTGGATCGACCGGGAGTACGCGCAGCCGCTGGACGTCGAGGCGCTCGCGCGCAGCGCGCACATGTCGGCCGGGCACCTCAGCCGCCAGTTCCGGCTCGCCTTCGGCGAGTCGCCGTACGCCTATCTGATGACGCGGCGCATCGAGCGCGCGATGGCGCTGCTGCGTCGTGGCGAGCTCAGCGTCACCGAGGTCTGTTTCGCGGTCGGCTGCTCGTCGCTGGGCACCTTCAGCAGTCGCTTCACCGAGCTGGTCGGTGTGCCGCCCAGCGTCTATCGGCGCCAGGCGGCGCGCGCGACGGCGGGGATGCCGCCGTGTGTGGCGAAACAGGTGACCAGACCGATCAGGAATCGAGAAGCGCGGGTCACGGAGCCGCACCTAGTATGACCGCTATGGACATCACCATTCACACGAGCGTCCTCCCGCACGACGACCCGGACGCCTCCCTGGCCTTCTATCGCGACACCCTCGGCTTCGAGGTCCGCAACGACGTCGGAAACGGCAAGATGCGCTGGATCACGGTCGGCCCCGCCGACCAGCCCGGCACGTCCATCCTCCTAGCGCCGCCGGCCGCCGACCCTGGGGTCACCGACGACGAGCGCCGCACCATCGTCGAGATGATGGCCAAGGGCACCTACGGCTGGATCCTGCTGGCCACCGCCGACCTCGACGGTACCTTCGAGAAGCTGCAGGCCAGCGGCGCCGAGGTCGTCCAGGAGCCGACCGAGCAGCCGTACGGCGTTCGCGACTGCGCCTTCCGCGATCCCGCGGGCAACCTGATCCGCATCCAGGAGCTTCGCTGAGCCGTCCGGCAATCGCAGCCATGACCTGCACAGCCGGCACCGTGAAGGAGCCCGCGCACGACGCCGAAGGAGAACCAGACGTACTGCTCGAAGCTGGTCAGATCGAGCCAAGCGACGCCGACGGAGTCCGCGCAGGCGGGCCCGCTTAAGAGATGGAGACACGATGAGCACGGCCACGAGGACGGAATCGCAGTCGCCCGCGCTGCACGGTGCCGACAGCCACGCTTTGATCCGCGTTCAGGGCGCGCGCGTGAACAACCTCAAGGACGTCAGCGTCGAGCTCCCAAAGCGCCGGCTGACGGTGTTCACCGGGGTCTCCGGCTCGGGCAAGAGCTCGCTGGTCTTCGGGACTATCGCCGCGGAGTCGCAGCGGCTGATCAACGAGACCTACAGCGCGTTCGTGCAGGGCTTCATGCCGACGCTGGCGCGGCCGGAGGTCGACCTGCTGGAGGGGCTGACAACCGCCATCCTCGTCGACCAGGAGCGGATGGGTGCCAACCCCCGCTCGACGGTCGGCACGGTGACCGACGCCAACGCGATGCTGCGCATTCTCTTCAGCCGGCTCGGGAAGCCGCACGTCGGCCCGCCCACGGCCTTCTCGTTCAACGTCCCGACGCGCACGGCGAGCGGGGTGATGAGCACCGAGAAGAGCGGAAGGGTCGAGAAGAGCGTGGTGCGCCAGGCGGTCTACCTCGGCGGCATGTGCCCTCGCTGCGAAGGCATGGGCAACGTGAGCGACATCGACCTGACCGCGCTCTACGACGACTCCAAGTCGCTCAACGAGGGCGCCCTGACGGTGCCCGGCTACTCGATGGACGGCTGGTACGGGCGATTGTTCGAGGGTGTCGGCCTCCCGATGGGCAAGCCGATCCACAAGTTCACCAAGAAGCAGCTCGACACCATGCTGTACTCCGAGCCCACCAAGATCAAGGTCGAGGGCGTCAACCTGACCTTTGAGGGCATCATCCCAAGGATCCAGAAGTCGATGCTGTCCAAGGACCCCGAGGCGATGCAGCCGCATGTGCGACGCTTCGTCGAGCGAGCGGTGACGTTCACGACGTGTCCCGAATGCGACGGGGCCCGGCTCACCCCGGAGGCCCTGTCGTCGAGGATCAAGGGCAAGAACATCGCGGACGTCTGCTCGATGCAGATCAGCGACCTGGCCGACTGGGTCCGCGGCCTCGACGAGCCGTCGGTTGCCCCGCTGCTCACCGGGCTGCAACACCTCCTCGACTCGTTCGCAGAGATCGGGCTGGGCTACCTCTCGCTCGACCGGCCCTCGGGCACCCTGTCCGGAGGAGAGGCACAGCGCACCAAGATGATCCGCCACCTCGGCTCGTCACTCACCGACGTCACCTACGTCTTCGACGAGCCCACGATCGGCCTGCACCCCCATGACATCGAGCGGATGAACGACCTGCTGCTGCAGCTGCGGGACAAGGGCAACACCGTGCTCGTCGTGGAGCACAAGCCCGAGACGATCGCGATCGGCGACCACGTCGTCGACCTCGGCCCCGGTGCCGGTACCGAAGGGGGCACCGTCTGCTTCGAGGGCACCGTGGAGGGGCTGCGGGGGAGTGACACCACCACTACCGGCCGCCATCTCGACGACCGGGCGACCCTCAAGGAGTCGGTGCGTTCGTCTTCCGGCACCCTGGAGATCCGCGGCGCCACCACCCACAACCTCCAGGACGTCGACGTCGACATCCCGCTCGGCGTGCTCTGCGTGGTCACGGGCGTCGCCGGCTCCGGCAAGAGCTCGCTGATCCACGGCTCGCTCTCCGGCCGCGACGGCGTGGTGGTGATCGACCAGGGCGCGATCCGCGGTTCGCGACGCAGCAACCCGGCGACGTACACCGGCCTGCTCGACCCGATCCGCAAAGCGTTCGCGAAGACCAACGGCGTGAAGCCTGCGCTGTTCAGCTCCAACTCCGAGGGCGCCTGCCCCAGCTGCAACGGCGCCGGCGTCATCTACACCGAGCTGGGCGTCATGGCCACAGTCGAATCCACCTGCGAGGAGTGCGAGGGGAAGCGGTTCCAGGCGTCGGTGCTGGAGTACACGCTGGGCGGCCGGAACATCGCCGAGGTGCTCGCGATGTCGGTGACCGAGGCCGAGGAGTTCTTCGACGACGGCGAAGCACGCACGCCGGCCGCCCACAAGATCCTGATCCGGCTGGCCGACGTCGGGCTCGGCTACCTCAGCCTCGGCCAGCCGCTCACCACGCTGTCCGGCGGCGAGCGGCAGCGGCTCAAGCTGGCCACCCGCATGGCCGAGAAGGGCGGCGTCTACGTCCTCGACGAGCCCACCACCGGCCTCCACCTCGCCGACGTCGAGCAGCTGATCGGCCTGCTCGACCGGCTCGTCGACTCCGGCAAGTCGGTCATCGTCATCGCGCACCACCAGGCGGTCATGGCGCACGCCGACTGGATCATCGACCTCGGCCCCGGCGCCGGCCACGACGGCGGCCGGATCGTCTTCGAGGGCACTCCCGCCGACCTCGTCGCAGCCCGCTCCACCCTCACCGGCGAGCACCTCGCGGCCTACGTCGGCACCTGACCCGGACACCGTGAGACGAGTTCTCTCATCTGTTTCGACTCGTCCCCCCGGTCAGCCATCAAGCACGGCTTCCGAATCATTCGATGGCATCCCCTGAACCGCGAGGCCGCCGCACTCACGTGGGTCGCCGAACAAGGAGACACGTCCTAGCCGGCGGCCGTTGCCCCCACCCATTCGGAGGGACCTCGCTCTCCCTGATGGTCGCGCGTGTGGTCGCTCATCTCCTGGCCGCAGAACCAGCAGACGATGCCCGCCTTCTCGACGTCCTGGGCGGATTCACATTGGGTGCAGATGGCAAGCATGAGATGCTCTCCTGAGTCGCCAGGGTCGCGAAAACCGGGCCCGTCCTACTAATCATCGAGCAGAGCGAGCCTGCACCTGAGGAGATTTCACCGCTTTTTACGGCAGCGACTGCCGCTGCAGCCCTCGATCCGCCCGCGCTCTGGGTTCAGTAACCGGTGCCGGTGGAGCCGTCGAGTTGTTCCCTGATGATGTCGGCGTGCCCCGCGTGACGCGCCGTCTCCTCGATCATGTGGACGATCACCCAGCGGACGTTGTAGTCGGCCGAACGCTCCTCGCCCTTCACCAAGTCGTCGAGTGAGACGGTCTCGATGATCCGTCTCGAGCGAGAGCATTCCGACCTGTAGAGGTCGAGGATCTCCTCGGTGCTGTCATGCCGCTCGATGCGCAGATCCGCGTCGGGGTCATCGGCATCAAAGGGATACTCGACTTGATCACCGGCAATGGTCTCCTGGAACCAGCCTCGTTCGACGTAGGCGAGGTGCTTGATCATGCCGAGGAGTGTGGTCCCCGAGGGGACCATCGGGCGCCTCAGATCCTCGTCGGAGAGGCCCTCGCAAATGGCGAGGATCGTCGCCCGGTAATGATCGAGAAAGCCGGTGAGAACCTCCTTCTCCGTCCCGGCAACGGGCGTCCCGTATCGTTTTCTCATTTCGAGAAACTACCTCTCACGGAGTTCCATTTCTCGGGCCAGCTCTCCGTGGTCTCCCCGGGGAAAACCGGCATCGATGGGGGACTCCGTGCACGTTCTTGGGCTGGCAACCGCCTGGCGGTACTGAGACCCAAAACGTGTCCGCGTGAAAGGCGATCCTCGGGCGAGTGTGTTGCGCCACAACCGCCCGGCGGCACCGAATCCACATACCTGGCCTCAAGCCAGTCCCGGGGTCGAGGAGCGATCAGCCCTCGAGTGGGTGGGTCATCTCCTCGGGCACGACCCACTTGTCGAAGTCCTCTGCGGACACGTAGCCGAGCTCGACCGCCGTCTCTTTTAGGCTCTTGTCCTCCCTGTAAGCCTTCAGCGCGATCTCGGCGGCCTTCTCGTAGCCGATCTGGAGATTGAGGGCGGTGACAAGCATGAGAGAGCCGGACAGGTGCTCATCGATCATCTTGGCGTTCGGCTCGATTCCAACCGCGCAATGGTCGTTGAACGAATGACACGCGTCCGCGAGCAGCGAGGCGGACTCGAGGACGTTGTGAAGCATCACCGGTTTGTAGACGTTCAGTTGGAAATGGCCCTGCGAGCCTGAAAAAGCAACGGTGGCGTCGTTGCCGATGACCTGAGCGCAGACCATGGTCATGGCCTCGGATTGCGTCGGGTTGATCTTGCCCGGCATTATCGAGCTCCCCGGCTCGTTCTCGGGAATCTTGAGCTCGGCGATACCCGCACGAGGACCCATTGCGTAGAGTCGAACGTCGTTCGCGATCTTGTAGAGCGCGATGGCCAGCGTTCTGATCGACGCGCTCAAGTCGACCATCGCGTCGTGCGAAGACAGAGCGGCGAACTTGTTGGCCGCCGACTTGAACCGTTTGCCGGTTTCCTCCGTCAGCTTGGCCGCCACGGTGTCGCCGAAGCGTGGGTGTGCGTTGAGGCCCGTACCCACAGCGGTTCCGCCGATTGCGAGTTCGCTCACGCCGGGAAGAGCCCGCTTGATGCCTTCGCATGCCTGGTCGAGCTGTGTGACCCAACCGGAGATCACTTGTCCCATTTTCACCGGAGTCGCATCCTGCAGATGGGTGCGACCGACCATGACGACGTCCGCGTACTCGTCGCCTTTCTTGGCCAGTGTGTTTCTCAGGACCTCCACTGCGGGAAGGAGAATGTCGCTGGACTCCTCGACGGAGGCGATGTGCATTGCGGTGGGGAAGGTGTCGTTGGAGGATTGGCCCTTGTTGACGTCGTCGTTGGGGTGCACGGGACTCTTCGAGCCGACCTCACCGCCGGCCAATTGGATGGCGCGGTTCGCTATTACCTCGTTGGCATTCATGTTCGACTGCGTGCCGGAGCCGGTTTGCCACACGACGAGCGGGAAGTGCTCGTCGAGCTGGCCCACGATGACTTCGTCGGCGGCACGCGCAATGAGCTCGGCCTTGTCCGGCGGGAGCTGGCCCAGTTCGGCGTTGGCCAGCGCGGCAGCCTTCTTCATCAACCCGAGAGCGCGGATGACCCGGCGCCCCCACACGAACCGATCGCGCCCGATGGGGAAGTTCTCGATCGAGCGCTGGGTCTGCGCACCCCAGAGAACGTCGGCCGGGACGCGCACCTCGCCCAGCGAGTCCTTGTCGATGCGGTAGTCGTCGGGTGTCATGCGGCTAATTCTCTCCGAACGCAAACAACCCCCGGTTCACCGGGGGTTGCTCGAGCCGGGTCGGGCCCGCAGCTAAGGCCGGCCACCAGGAACGGAGCTGGGTTTGTCGGCACCGTCCGTGTTGCCGTTGCTGCTACTTGAACCGCTCGACGCACCTCCGCGGTCCTCGTCGCCGGATCCGGTGCCGCCGGCTCCACCGTCTGCTTCCGGGTTGCCCCCTCCTGGAGTCCCCTCCGGTTTTACGGCCCCCTCCGGCTTGGAGCTTGGGGTTCCCTCGGGCTTGCCCTGACCCTCGCCCGCGCCGGCCGGCTTGCTCGTGGGGGTCCCCTCCGGCTTGCCCGCCCCCTCGGGACGGCCCTTGCCCGCGCTCTCGGGCCGCCCCTCGCCCTCGTCGTTGCCCCCTTGTTCGTCCTGGCATGGACCCGGGGATCCGCCTGCGGCGGTTGCGACCGCGTGACCAAACTCGCAACCCTTGTCGTCGGCCCAGCTACGGATGACGTCGAGCACCGATGGAGCCGATGAACCCTCGGTGGACTCCGGAAGCCCCTCGGGAACTCCGGCCTCTCCCTCTTCGGCGTCACCGGCCGCGGGGAGTTCGAACCCCACCTTCTCGGCGGCCCTGGCCAGAGCTTCCTGTGCCGGCTCCGGGAGAGAACCGGCGGCTGCGAGCCCCCCCGTCGTTGCCGCCAGAGCCAAGCCCACGAGAGCGACCTTTGCGATCAGCGATGCGAACAGCGAAGTGAGCACGAGCTTCACCCTCCTGATTGGTCTGGACGCGGCCGGCTTGGATGCGTGCGCCGGCGCTACGTCGAGGTCGGCGGCGGCCTCCGCCATGGCGTTCACGTGTGCCGCACGGGTCGCGTCTTCGGGAGCGGCTGCAAAGGTGGTCTTCGCGGCCAGGGAGAAGGCGGCGAGGTCGGCGAGGGAGGCGTCGCCACCCGCGTAGTCGCCCGCGAGAGCCTGCTCGATCTCCTCGTCACTGAGCTTCGATAGCCAACCCATGTCGCTCTCGTAAGCGTTCATATCGCTCATAGGGGTACGCCCTCGCGGGAGATCCTCTTCCTAAGATTTGCCAGGCCGCGGCGCTGAAGCGCCTTGACCGCCCCAACCCTCTTCTCCAGGATGCTCGCGATTTCCTCGATCGTGAGCCCGGCGATCATGCGAAGAAGGAGCACGTCTCGTTGGTCGGACGAGAGAGTCTGGATGATTCGCATCACCTGTCCGGACCCCATCGCGCTCAGCGCTTCCGTTTCGACATTGCCGCCCTGCGCGGTGTGCTGCGCGATCTCATCGCCGGCCGGCTCGGCGGGCCGACGTTTGCGATAGCGAACGTCGTCGAGCAGCCTGTGATGGGCGATGGACAGCGTCCAGGCTCTGAAATCGCGCTCGTTACCCTCGAACGAACCCACGTCGCGCACCATGTGAAGGAAGACCTCACCGGTCAGATCTTCCGGCTCGGCCGCTCCTCTGCCGCGGAGATATCCGAGGACGAGCGGGGCGAGGTCGTCGTACAGCTCGGCCCAGGCCCACTCGGCTCCCGCGCGCGCCGCATTGATAACGGAATCAAAGGCTTGCCCTAGGGTCATAACGCGGCATCAGGTTCGCAAAAGCGGAACCCGGAGGCAAAGCGTTCAAGTCGGACCAGGAACATGGACATCCCGAGAAAGGGTAAAGCAAGAAAGATGCCCGAACGGTTGGTGATCGTCGGCGGTGACGCCGGAGGTATGAGCGCCGCCACGCAGGCAAGACGTCGTCGCGATGCGTCCGAGCTCCAGATAGTCGCCTTCGAGCGCGGTCACTACACCTCGTACTCCGCCTGTGGGATCCCCTACTACGTGGGTGGGACGGTTGAGGAGCTCAAGACCCTTATCGTTCGCTCCCCGGAGGCGTTTCGCAAGAACAACGACATCCACGCGCACATTCATCACGAGGTGACGGCGGTTGACGTCGGCGCTCGCAAACTGACGGTGCGCGATCTCGAAAACTCGGTCGAGCGGACCGAGGGCTTCGACCAGCTCGTCATCGCTACGGGGGCGACACCGATCAAACCGAACTGGCCCGGCATCGACTCGGATGGTGTCTTCGGCGTTCAGGTGCTGGGAGACGGAGTCGCCTTTCGTCGTTGGGTTGACGAAGAGAAACCCGCGCGGGCGGTAGTAATCGGCGGTGGTTACATAGGAATCGAGATGGCGGAGGCGTTGAAGGTCAGGGGCATGGACGTGACCCTGGTCGACAGGTCGCGACAGCCCATGACGACGCTCGATGAGGACATGGGCACCCTCGTCGCCGAGCGGATGCGGGACATAGGGATCGACCTGCTCCTCGAAGAGAAAGTGATCAGTATCGAGAGCGTGAACGGTCGCGCGAACGCCGTGGTCACCGAAGAGCGTGCCATTCCCGCGGACATCGTGGTTCTCGGCATCGGCGTAAGCCCGAACGTCGGACTCGCCGAGGAGGCGGGAATCGAGATCGGACCGTCGGGTGGCATCAAGGTGGACCGGCAGATGCTTACATCCGCCGACGGAGTGTGGTCGGCGGGGGATTGTGCCGAGAAGTTCCACCTCGTGTCCCGCCGATGGGTCGCGATTCCCCTCGGAACCCATGCCAACAAGGAGGGTCGTGTCGCGGGGATCAACATCGGCGGAGGTTACGAGACCTTTCCCGGAGTGGTCGGAACGGCCACATCGAAGATCTGCGACGTCGAGGTCGCGCGCACGGGACTGAACGAGAGTGAGGCGACCGAGGCCGGCTTCCAGTTCGTTACGAACACGAGCGACTCGACGACCCGGGCAGGATATTTCCCCGACACGCGACCCATCAAGACGAAACTCGTCGTCGAAAGGCAGTCGGGGAGATTGCTCGGCGCCCAGATCATCGGCGAGGAGGGAGCCGCTAAACGCATCGACGTGCTGGCGACTGCCCTGTGGAACGGGATGTCCGTGGAGCAGATGCTCAACCTCGACCTTTCTTACACTCCACCCTTCGCCCCCGTGTGGGACCCCGTGCTCGTTGCAGCCCGGAAGGCCTGGTGCCTTGTCGAGGAAAAGATGCAAGTGGATCCGGAGTGAGGGACGAACTTCTGACCGTCGCGATCGAGGCGGCTCACAGTGCGGGCGAGCTGCTCATGAACTCCTTCGGCGGTGATCGCGCGGACGTGTCTACGAAGACTTCTCCGACCGATCTCGTCAGCAAGGCCGACAGGGACGCCGAGCGATTTCTGCTCGACTTCCTCGCCTCAAAGCGTCCGGGCGACGGAATCTTTGCCGAAGAGGGAGGCCGAGCCGAGTCGTCGACCGGCTATCGCTGGGTCATCGATCCGCTGGACGGCACGGTCAACTTTCTGTTCCGAATTCCGGTGTGGGCTGTGAGTCTCGCGGTCGAGGACCGAGATGGGGGAGTTGCGGGCGTCGTCTACGACCCGAACCGCAACGAGACGTTCGTCGCACAGCGCGGCGAGGGCGCGTGGCTCAACGACCGCCGTCTGCAGGTATCCGATCGGGCGGACCTCGCTACCGCCCTCATTGGAACGGGATTCGCGTACGAGGTGAAGCGCCGAGGCGAGCAGGCACGAGTCGCGGCCGACGTCCTCGGCAAGGCACGCGATATCAGGAGGGCGGGATCCGCGGCCCTCGATCTGTGCGCGGTCGCTTGTCGCAGACTCGATGGCTTCTACGAGGCCTACACCGAGCCGTGGGATCGCGCCGCCGGAGCGTTGATCGTGAGAGAGGCGGGAGGGGTTGTGAGTGAGGGGCCCGCCCCGGTCGGTGAGGGCACGACAATCTTTGCGGCCAATGCGACTCTGCATGACGAATTGAAACGGCTCGTCTTGGCCAGCGTTCAGTCAAAAGGAGTGCAGTGATGGACATCCTCAACCCTGCAGTAGACCGTTATCTCGGCTCGCTTGCCTCGACGGATGACGAGCCAGTGCTGATCGAGATGGAGGAGTACGCGCGACAGCACGGCTTCCCTATCGTGGGCCGGTTGTGCGGTCGTTTTCTCGAGGTCATGGCTCGCACCATCAACGCAAGGCGCATCTTCGAGATGGGTTCGGGCTACGGCTACTCCGCCTACTGGTTCTCGCGCGCGACCGGTCCCGAGGGTGAGATACACCTCACCGACATGGACCCCGAGAACGAAAAGAGAGCTCTCGGCTACCTCGGCCGAGCTGAGCTCGACGGACCGATCAACTACCACGTCGCGTCCGCGTTCGATGCGTTCAACGAGACTTCGGGCGATTTCGACATCGTCTACTGCGACATCGACAAGCATGAGTATCCGCAAGCGTTCGAGCTAGCGAAGAGCCGCATTCGGGTAGGCGGACTCTACATGTGCGACAACATGCTCTGGTCTGGACGCGTTACCGGCGAGGAGCCGGAAGATTCCAATCCGGAGCTCACGCGCACCATCGACGGAGCGAACAGACTCATCGCGGCGGATCCGGACTACCGCTCGTTCATCCTCCCGATCCGCGACGGAGTCGTCTGTGCCGTTAGGGTTCGGTGATGAGCGGGGTTGGCTCGGCAGGACCGCAGGGGCAGGATGCCATGGACATCACGCCGTCCGATGCCGCCCGTCGCATGGCCACGGAGGACTTGACCCTCGTCGACGTCCGCGAGCCCTACGAGTGGGAGGCCGGTCACGTACCGGGATCCATTCACGTCGAGATGGCGGCGCTGGGGGACCGTCTCGACGAGATTCCCGAGGACCGACCTGTGGCATTCCTGTGTCTCGGTGGCGCCCGCAGCGGTCTGGTCGCGTCCACCCTCAGGGCGCGTGGCTACGACGCCTACAACGTCGAGGGTGGCTTCAGGGCGTGGTTCGAGACCGGGCTCCCGACGGAGCCCGACGGCGCAACCGTCGCGCCCCACTAGGTCGACCGGGGGCGCCGACTCTGCGAGCATGGGGGAATAGCCCAGCCCAGAGCGCGTTTGTAATGCTGTAATTTGCTACCACAGAGGGGACCACTTGCCGCGACCGCATCGACTAACGCCTCCACAACAGCCTGACCGGAAGGCCAAGCCGGGCACCTTCCGGCGGATCGTGTCCACGTTCAAGCCCTACCGCGGCACGGTCACCATCGTCGGCGTTCTCATCCTCATCATCTCGGCGATCGGACTCATCAACCCGCTGCTGATCAAAGTCGTCTTCGACGACGTCATTCTTGCGTCCGACGAACCCACCGCCGAACGCCTGCGACTGCTGTGGCTGGTGGTCGGCGCTATGATCGCGGCCCCCATCGTCAACGGCGCACTCGGTTTGTGGCAGACCTACCTGAACAACATCGTCGGCCAGAGCGTGATGAGGGACTTGCGCAACAGCCTCTACGCGCACCTGCAGAACATGCCGCTGAAGTTCTTCACGTCGACGCGCACCGGCGAGATCCAGTCTCGTCTCTCGAACGACGTCGGTGGCGTCCAGGGAGTGCTTACCGATACGGCCTCGAGCACTCTGTCCAACGTCACGACGGTGATTTCGACGGTCATCACCATGGCGATTCTGTCGTGGGAGCTGACTGTGCTGTCGCTCGGCATTCTTCCGTTCTTCCTGTGGCTGAGCCGCAAGGTCGGACGCGTCCGGCGCGAGATCTCCGGGCAGACGCAGGAATCGCTTGCGGATCTAACGGCTCATATGCAGGAGACGCTCTCGGTCTCGGGCATTCTCCTGTCCAAATCCTTCGGACGACAGAACTACGAGATCGGTCGTTTCCGCGGAAAGAACGACAAGCTGTTCGGTCTGGAGATCCGCAGAACGATGGTGGGACGCGGGTTTTTCGCGCTCATCCAGGTTTTCTTCTCGATCATGCCGGCGTTCGTCTATCTGGTGGCGGGATGGCTCTTCCTGAGTGGATCTCTCGCCGGCGATCCACGTAACGTCGTTGGTACCATCGTTGCCTTCACTACGCTGCAGAGCCGCCTGTTCTTCCCCCTCGGCCAACTGCTCAACGTCAACGTCGAGATCCAGTCGAGCCTCGCTCTGTTCGATCGCATCTACGAGTACCTCGATCTCGAGCGCGACATCGTCGACCACGACGGCGCCATCGAGCTCGCTCCGGAGGAGGTTACCGGCCGGATCCGCTACGGCGACGTGTGGTTCAAGTACGGCTCCCCATCTCCGTACGGCAGTTCGGCTCTGCAGCCCGAGTCGGAGGATGGCAGGCTGTGGACCATCGCGGGAGTCGAGTTCGAGGCCAGCCCCGGACAGTTGGTTGCGCTCGTGGGTCCATCGGGGGCCGGAAAGACGACGCTCACTTACCTGCTTCCTCGTCTCTACGACGTGAACCGCGGTGCCGCGACCATCGACGGCATCGACGTGAGAGACATCCGACTCGAGTCGCTCGGAGAGATCGTCGGCATGGTGACGCAGGAGACCTATCTATTCAACGCATCCGTCCGGGAGAACCTGAGTTACGGGAATCCGGAAGCGACGGACGAGGACCTCACCAGGGCCGCACGAGCTGCGAACATCTGGGAGCGGATTCAGGAGCTGGACGATGCTTTCGACACGGTCGTCGGCGAGCGCGGGTACAAGATGTCCGGTGGCGAAAAGCAACGGCTAGCCATTGCTCGTGTCATTCTCAAGAACCCCAGCATCCTGATTCTCGACGAAGCCACCAGCGCCCTCGACACGCACTCCGAGCGCCTCGTCCAGAGCGCGTTGCGCAAGGTCATTCAGGGCCGCACCACCATCGCGATCGCCCACAGGCTTTCGACCATCCTCGCCGCCGACCAGATCCTCTACATCGACCGTGGGCGAATCATCGAGCGGGGCACGCACGCACAACTGCTCGAGAGAGACGGAGCCTACGCGGCGCTCTACCACGAGCAGTTCTCCGACGGCGCGGTTGAAACCAGATGCGAGGATGGTTTCGTTCTCGCAAACGGAGAGGTCATTTCCGAGCGAGTTCCGGACTAGCGCCGGCATCGCAACAGAGAACAAGCCAGGAGGGATCCTTGAACATCGCGCACAAGGTCGCGCTCATCTCCGGCGGGGCTTCCGGGCTCGGTCTGGCGACCGCCCGGGCGGTCGTGGAGGCCGGCGGCCAGGTCGTCATCGTCGATCTGGAAGCGTCCAACGGGGCCACCGTGGCTGAGGAGCTGGGCGATGCTGCGCGCTTTGCCGCCGCCGACGTCAGCGATGAAGAGCAGGTTCGAGCGGCGGTTGCAGGCGCCGTCGAAGCTTTCGGTGGCCTTCATCTGAACGTCAACTGCGCGGGAGTTGGATTTCCCGGGCGAGTATTGACTCGAGAGGGCAGAGCCAACGACCTCGAGCGCTATGAGTTCGTCGTGCGAGTGAATCTCATCGGGACCTTCAACGTGCTGAGACTGGCGGCCGAGCAGATGGCGGCCCAGGAGCCCGAGTCGGGGGAGCGAGGGGTAATCATCAACACCGCCTCGATCGCGGCCTTCGACGGCCAGATCGGGCAAGTCGCCTACGCGTCCTCTAAGGGAGGCATCGTCGGTATGACTCTGCCGGTGGCACGCGACCTGGCGACCAAACAGATTCGCTGCGTAGCCATCGCTCCTGGAACCTTCGATACTCCGATGCTCGCCGGGCTGCCCGAGGAGGCCCGGCGGAAGCTGGCCGCCGAGGTTCCGCACCCTCGCCGCCTTGGACGGCCGGAGGAATACGCGGCTCTCGCCCTCCACATCGTGTCTAATCCGATGCTCAACGGCGAAGTCATCAGACTCGACGGGGCTCTAAGGATGCCTTCCCGCTGACGGGTCGAGTCCTGCAGCGCAGCGCCCGAAGTCGTAACGTCGGGGCTGGAACGGAGCGTGTCTGAGTGTGCGAGGAGCACCGTTGAGGGGATGTCCACAGGGGGAAGCGCCTTGCAGAGCCTGATCCAGATCATCGGCTGGGTCGACTTCGTCGTCTTTAGCTCGCTCGCCGTTGTGTCATTCATCGGGTGGCGGCGCAACGGCGGCGCGGCGGTCGGTTGGTTGTCCGCTACGTTCGCCGTGCTGGCCTTCGTCGTGACTATCAGTGTCTTCACGCCCGAGGAATCGGATTCGACGGGAAACGAGATTCTGACCAGAACCGTCGTGGCCACTCTGGTGCTCTTCCCGTACTTACTGTTTCGTTTCGTTGCTTCGCTGCGGCCGATCGGTCGATCTCTGGAGCTCCTCGCAGGTGGACTCACCGGTGCCTGTGTCGTTGCATCGCTGCTGTTCGGGATGCCGCCCGAAGAGGGCGAATCGCAGTCACTGTCTTTCGTGGTGTTCATCGTGCTCATCCTCGTTCAATGGACCGCGCTTTCATCGTTCGCTGCCGTGCGCTTGTGGAGAATGGGGAGCGGCCAGCCGACCATCGTCCGTCACAGGATGCGGTTGTTGAGCCTGGGCTCGGCGGCGCTGAACCTGGCGCTCATTCTCGCGGGCGTGACCTCGGCGAGCGCATCGATCGGATTGGATCTTGTCGTGCAGTTTCTCGGGGTTGCAAGCGCGCTGCTGTTCTTCGCCGGTTTCACTCCGCCCGGTTTCGTGCGAGTCCAATGGCGGCGCGAGGAAGAGGAGGTACTACGCAAGGCCATCGTTAAGCTCATGGTCGCAACGTCTTCCGACGAGGTGACCTCGAGCATCCTCCCTCACACCAGCGCCATCGTCGGGGGTCGGGCGGCCGCTCTCGTGGGCCGAAAGAACGAGGTGCTCGACTCTCATCAGGTCTCGGACGAGATGTTGCGCTCATTGCCTGAGCTCATCGAGGAGAACGGAAGCAGCAGTGGCTTTGCCCAGGATGTGATCGTTCTGGACGTGCCGTTCGGCAAGCTCGTGGTTTGGGGAACTCCAGCAACGCCGGTCTTTGGTCAGGACGAGATCGAGTTGCTTCAGAGTCTTGCTGTGTTCACCGGTCTCGCGCTGGAACGAACGGAGCTCTTCCAACGGGAGCGTCGAGCGAGGCGCTCGCTCGAGAAGGCCAACAGAGAGCTCGAATCCGCCAGCGCCGAGCTCGAGCAGGAGGTCGCCGAAAGGCGGAGGGCCGAGGAGGATCTGATCGAGAGTCAGATGCAATTGGCCGAAGCGCAAGAGCTCACGATGCTCGGAAGCTGGCGGTGGGATATCGAGAAGGACCGGATCTACTGGTCCGACCAGATGTACAGCATTCACGGTGTCGATCCGGCCACCTTCAACGCCAGCTTCGACGGCCTCATAGAGATCGTTCATCCCGACGACCGGGAAGCGATGCGCTCGATGGTCGAGAGACTGCATGAGTCCGAGGACAGCTTCTCGATGGAGCACCGAATCACCCGGCAAGATGGAAAGTCACGCGTCATGTACGCGCGCGGCAAGGTAATGCGTGACATCGCGGGGCGCCCGATACGAGTAATCGGAACCTCTCAAGACATCACCAAGCGCAAGCAAGCGGAGACCGCGCTGCGCGCGTCCGAGATGCGTTTCCGGCGTCTGGCCGAGAGCTCGAACGAGGGCATCGTGTCGATCGACGACGGTGGCCGGATCATTTTCTGGAACCGGGGAGCGCAGAACGTCTTC
The DNA here is from genome assembly GCA_009379915.1 of Actinomycetota bacterium. Lineage (GTDB taxonomy): Bacteria > Actinomycetota > CADDZG01 > CADDZG01 > WHSQ01 > WHSV01. The sequence continues at coordinate 50,851 of WHSV01000008.1, forward strand.
GGCTACTGGGAGGAAGAGGTCATCGGCGAGACCGTTCAGATGCTCATGCCCGTGCGTTTCCGACCCGAGCACGAGCGCGGTTTCGCCAGATTCCTGGAAACGGGGGAGAGCCGCATCATCGGCACAACAGTCGAGGTCGAGGGGCTGCGCAAGGATGGCACCGAGTTCCCCCTCGAGCTATCGCTTGCCGCCTGGACGGTCGACGAGGAGCGTTTCTTCACCGGCATCCTGCGCGACATCTCGGATCGGAAGAACGCGGAGGCTGAGCTGAGGCGTGTGAGCCGGCAGCAGGAACTGATTCTCAATGCCGCCGGCGAGGGCATCTTCGGCGTCGACGCCAACGGCATCACCCAGTTCGTGAACCCCGCGGCCGCGGCTCTGCTCGGCTACGAGTCGAACGAGCTCATCGGGCGGCCCCAGCATTCGGCCATTCACCATTCGCGCCCCGACGGGACCCCCTATCCGCCGGAGGATTCTCCGATACTCCAGGCGGTCGAGACGGGTGTCACGGCCAGGGTGGGAGACGAGGTCTTCTGGAAGAGCGATGGCTCCGCAATCGAGGTCGAGTACATCGTCACTCCCATCACCGAGGACGAGGCGATCACCGGTTGTGTGGTCGTCTTCTGGGAGCGGACGAGCGGCAGCCTCGAGAAGCTGCACGAGGATCATCCTCGGCACGGAGCGCATCCCGTCGGCTAGGGCGGAACCGAGTTAGCGGCGCGAGCCCTCTGCGTGAACTACCTCGGCGAGGGCATCGTCCATTTGATCGCTCGCGACGACCGCGTCGGACTCGTCTTGCTCCGCGATCTCACGCTCGAGTTCGCGCCATTCCTTCTCGGCCCAGCGGAGCTTCTCGGTCGCCGAGGCGAGGTCCAGGAAGTGCACGGGAACGATGTTGGCCCTGGGCCTCAGATAGGCGTCACCGATGAGAGCATCGAGCTCGCGGCGGGCCTCGGTCAGTCGAGACTGGATCTGCCTCAGCCTCTCCTGCTGCTGTTCGGTGTAGTTGTGTCGACCGGCAGTTGTCAGGCGTACTCCTTGTGGCACTTGGTGTCCTTATCGGGCGATTTGCGAGGTGCTGATGGGTCGGGCGGCCATTCTTCGGGCCCGCCAACGCCTTCCGACCCTGAAGGTTGAGCGTACATCGCTTGTGCTTGAAAGCACAAGCGCACTATCACAGTAGTGGCATAGCCGTCGCCCCATTACGCCCGAGTTGTGCCCGAACAACTTTCCAGGAGGGCGCGGGCTTGCGGCGGTGAACGCCAAACCCCACGCCCTGCCACTACTCGTTCGACCAAAAACCACCGTCAGGAACCTGTTGCGAAAAGTCGAGCAGTTTGCAAACGCGCAGGTCACAGGCCTGGAACAGCGCGCGCGTTTCGGACAAAAGCGGACGTATCTCAGGTTTGTGCGACAGGCTCTCAGCGTCGTTTTTCGTCGAGAGTGTGCCTTCGCGGCTCGCGGATTCAACCGGTCAGCGAAGGATCAGGTAGAAAACCACGCCCGCCACCGCGCAGTAGGCCGCGAAGGGGTACAGCGTCCGGGACCTCAGGTACCGGATCAGGCCCGCAATGGCCGCGTAGGACGTCACGAGGGAGAGCACGAAGCCCGCGATGCCGGCCCCCAGGTTTATCTCGGACCCCCCCAGTTTCGGGACCTCCAGGATCGTCGCCCCGATCAGGGCGGGAATTGCCAGGAGGAAGGCGAATCGAGCAGCGTCGTCGCGCGCGATGCCGAAGGTAAGCGCTGCGCCGATCGTCGCCCCGGAGCGCGAGATGCCGGGAATGATGGCGACCGCCTGTCCGACCCCGACCGCGGTGGCATCGACCAAGTTCATGTCGCCGATGGTTCGCAGAGCCGTTCCGCGTTTGGCGTTCCGGCGCTCGTGGTAGCGCAATGCCTGCTCGGCGGCCACGAGAATCGACGCAGTCAGCAGGAGTTGCAGCGCGGCCCCCGCGGCATCGTCGTACTGAGCTTCGAAGAAGTCCCGTAGGAGCAGACCCGCCAGGCCCGCGGGGATGCTTCCGATGATCAACAGAAGGCCGAGGCGGACCGAGACCCGGTCTCGCCGCATGACACCGCGGACGAGGTCGAGAAGGTCACCCGAGAAGTACATCAAGAGCGCCAACAGCGAAGCGGTATGGAGAAGCACTTCGAAGGCGACTCCTTGTTGGCGCGGCCAGTCGAACAGCGCGGGCACGATGACGAGATGTCCCGACGAGGAGATCGGGATGAACTCGGTCAGGCCTTGGACCGCCCCGAGGACGGCCGCTTCGAAAATGTTGAGCACCGAGACCTAAGGCTCGAAGCGCGCGCCCTCGAGGGCGGTTGCGCAGGGGCAGGTTCGTTCGCCCGGGATCCTCGGGATGAGCGAGAACAGGAGATCCCTCAGCTTCGAGTTGTTCGCGTTGAATACCTCGATGACGGCCTCGTGAGTAACCGCGTCGCTCTCGCCCTCGACGCCGACGTCGTAATCGGTGATGAGTGCGACGTTGACATAGCAGATCTCGAGCTCGCGGGCGAGGTAGGCCTCGGGGTACTGGGTCATGTTGATGACCTCCCAACCCGCGTCCTGGAACCATTTCGACTCTGCTCGTGTCGAGAAGCGGGGGCCCTGGATGGTCACGACGGTGCCCCGCTCGTGAATCGTGATTCCCGTATCCCGGCCCGTGTCGATCGCGAGCGCGCGCAATTCGGGGCAGTAGGGATCGGCGAACGCGATATGGGTGGTCTGAGGGCCGTCGTAGAACGTGTCCTTGCGCCCCACGGTTCGATCAACGAGCTGATCGCTCACCACGAAGTCGCCGGGCTTGACGTCTCGCTTGAGCGATCCCGCCGCACAGGGGCCGATGATGCGCGTGACTCCGAGCTCTCTCATCGCCCACAGGTTCGCCCTGTAGTTGATCTTGTGGGGTGGTAGTTGGTGCTTGTGTCCGTGCCTGGGGAGGAACGCGACCCGCAGCCCGTCGACCTCGCCTACGGCGAACGCCGCCGAGGGCTCGCCGAAGGGCGTGTCAACGTTAACTTCCTCGACATCGTCCAAGAGCGAATAGAAGCCGGAGCCTCCGAAGACCCCGACGCCGACGGGCTCGGTCATTTGTTCGACGACTCCTTCTTCGATGAAGTGGAGGATCCACTCGAACTCGACGAGGAATCCTTGTGCTTGGTGCCCTGGGAGCCTTCCTTTGTTCGCTTGGAGGACTTTTCAGCCGATTTCGACTGGTTTGCCTGGCTCGATGACTTGCTGTTGTCGGTCGAGTAGAAGCCCGAGCCCTTGAACACGACGCCCACCGGCGAGTACAACTTCCTTAGGCTTCCCCCGCAAATGGGACAGGTGTCCAGGGGCGGATCGGTAAAGCTCTGCCTTGCCTCGGTGCGTTCGCCGCACGCGGTGCAGGCATACTCGTATATCGGCATTTGTGAATCTTCTCACTAACTTCGGTTGGGAGTGGCCGCGCCGTAAAGTGACGCTCGAGATCTGTCGAGTTTACGACACAAGGGCGAGGGAGGCTCTACGTGTCTCTGCAGCGACGACTGACGCTGTTCTTCATACTCATCGTGATCCTGCCGCTGGCGGCGGCCGGTTTCGTCGTGCAGGACGTCGTGGTCAGAGAGGTCGCGAATAGGGCCGAATCCGCTCTCCGGCCGGCCGTCAACTCGATCGTGGCCCGCTACAACGAGCGTGTATCGGTGCTTGGGGACGTGACGAGAGCGTCCCTCAGTCAAAACGAGGACTTTGTCGAGATCATCGAGGGCGACGATCGCTCCAACACCGATGATTTCCTGAAGCGCCGTCTGAATGCCACGAATGGGTTGGACTTCCTGATAGCGCTGAATCCCGGTGAAGACATCGCGGGGGCCGCAACCAAACGTGGCTTCTTCCTGCCGGGTTTTTCGCCGCCCACCGTGGACGAGATCATGAGCGCGGATGGAATCGGGCCCGGTTACGTACGCACGGAACCTATCGAGGTCGCTTCTCCCGATGACAACGTCGGCTTCATCGTGGGTGGTTTCTGGCTCGACGACACGCTTCTGACGGGCACCTCGCAACCGAGTATCGACACCCACCTGGTGGCCGGAGACCGGATCATCGCCTCACCCGCGAACCTCGAGAGGGTGGTGCGCGTGGAGGGAATCGAGGAGGGCACCGTCGAGGTCGAGGTCGATGGGAACGGGCGGGGAGAGGTCAGCTCGCTCGGTGACGGAGACATGTACGTGCTGGCGTGGACTCCCTTCTCGGAGGTCCAGGGGCTGGAGCGCAACCTGCTCGGTGCGCTGGTGGGTCTCTTGCTCTTGGCCGTGATCGCGACGGCCGTGCTTGCATACGTGTTGGCCCGGCTCATCGCAAGGCCCCTCGAGGAGCTCACCGAGGGTGCCCGCGCGATCGCCGGCGGCCGCTTCGATCACCGGATCCCGGTTCGTTCCAAGGACGAGGTCGGCCAACTCGCTCTCTCCTTCAACGAGATGAGTGACCATCTCGATACGACCATCACGGACCTCGAGTCCTCCCGGGACCAGCTCCAGCGAGCCGTCGACCGGGTGGGCGCGACGCTGCGCTCCACGCACGACATGGGGCAGATTCTCGACTCGATTCTGAGCACCGCGTCGGACGCGGTTCTCGCCGAGGCCGGTTCTCTGTGGCTCTTTACCGGGACGCGCGATGAGCTCTACCCCGCGTTGTCGCGCGGGACCGACGAGGTCGCTCTCGACAGACTGCGGGTCGGCGAGGGGATCGTGGGGCTCGCCGCGGAGCGCGGCATAACCGTGATGCTTCCGGCTGAGGATGGGGGGCCGAAACCCTCGCGCAACGAACCGCGCTTCCCGGTAACGCTCGCCGTTCCGTTGTACAGCTCGCAGAGAGTCACCGGCGTCATAGTCCTGTACCGAGAGGGCGCATTCCCGTTCGACAGCAAGGATCTCGATACGGTCGTGTTCCTCGCCGAGCAGGGTGGAGTTGCAATCGAGAACGTGCTCTTGCACGAGGATGCACAACGCCTTTCGCTCACCGACGGATTGACCGGAGTCTGGAACCGCAGGTATTTGCAGATGCAGTTCAAGCAGACCCTGGCGAGCGCCAACCGGTTCGACCGTCCCTTCAGCGTCCTGCTGTTGGACCTCGACAACTTCAAGGATGTCAACGACACCTTCGGTCACCAGCGGGGCGATGCGATCCTGATCGAGTTCGCACAACGTGTAAGCGCCGCTCTGCGCGAGATCGACACCTTCGTTCGATACGGCGGCGAGGAATTCGTTTGTCTGCTGTCCGAGACGGACATCTCGGGGGCGCGCACGACCGCGGAAAAGATCCGCCAGACGATCTCAAACGACCCGTTCACCGCGGTGGGCGAGGAGCCTGTATCTCTCACCGTGTCCATCGGAGTTGCCTGCTATCCGCTCCACGGAAACGGGTATCAATCGCTGATCGAGGCGGCCGACCAGGCCCTGTACCGGGCCAAAGAGGAGGGCCGTGACTGCGTCCGTGTGGCGAAGAGGCCCGCTCCCGGCCTACATTTGGCCACCTAGCTCGCAACAGAGGAGAGACCGTTGACCGTTCGCAAGGCCGTCATTCCCGCGGCCGGACTTGGGACCAGGTTCCTTCCGGCGACCAAGGCGCAACCGAAGGAGATGCTCCCGGTGGTCGACAAGCCCGGGATCCAGTACATCGTCGAGGACGCGGTGAGAGCGGGGATCGAGGACATCCTCGTGATCACGAGCCGTGGGAAATCCGTTATCGAGGACCACTTCGACCGGGCCCTCGAGCTGGAGCACCACCTCGAGGCCGCCGGAAAGCTCGACGAGCTCGAGGAGGTGCGCGCGCTCGGCGAGATGGCCAACATGCACTTCGTACGGCAGAAGCAGCCACTTGGGTTCGGCCATGCCGTGTCGGTTGCCCGTGCTCATGTCGGCAACGAGCCCTTCGTCGTGATGGTTGGAGACGAGATCGTTCCAGAGCGACGCGAGGGAGAGAAGCTGTTTCTCCCGCGCATGCTGGAATGCTACGAGCAGACGAAGTCGAGTGTGGTCGCGGTGCAGCGAATGCCCCACGAGGAGATCTCGTCGTACGGTGTCGTCGACCCTGGTGGCTGGGCCGCAGAGGACCTCGTTCAGATGAAGGGCATGATCGAGAAACCTTCGGCGGAGGACGCTCCCTCGGACATGGGTTCGGTGGGCCACTACGTGTTGAGTCCCGAGATCTTCGACGCGATCGATCAGACCTCGGCCGGCGTGGGCGGCGAGATCCAACTCACCGACGCCATCAACCTGCTCGCGAAAGAGAGGGCCGTCTACGCGTATGTGCACGAGGGACCGATCTACGACGTCGGCAAGAAGCTTGACTATCTGAAGGCGTCGATCGAACTGGCGTTGCGACGAGACGATCTAGCAAAGCCTTTGCAGGAGTACCTCAACGAGGTTGCGAGCCGAGGGTAGTGGTCGATGTGAGCTTTGCCAATCTTCTGAGCGTCGACGATGCGCGCGCCCGGGTGCTTGGATCGGTTGAGCCTCTCGCGACCGAAGAGGTATCGCTGCACGACGCGCTCGGACTCGTGACGGCCACGGAGGTTCACGCGCCACATCCGTTGCCACGCTTCGACAACTCGGCCATGGACGGTTACGCGGTGATCGCCGAAGATACGTCGGGGGCGGGGGAGTACTCACCGGTCGAGCTCGAGGTCGTCGGTGAAGTGCGCGCGGGAGGTTCCGATGAAGTCGTCGTCGAGCCGGGGACCGCCGCCCGAATCATGACCGGAGCGCCGCTCCCACCGGGGGCGGACGCGATCGTCATCGTCGAGGTGACGGAGGAGAAGGACGGCAAGGTGCTCGTCAAAGCCTCGGCCGGGAAAGGCCAGCACGTGCGACCCGCGGGCGACGATCTCGACGAGGGCGAGGTTCTCGTCCCGGCCGGGCTCGAGCTCGGTCCCGGAGAGCTGGCACTCCTGGGCTCGATGGGGATGACCCCCGTCGAGGTCAGGCGGGGGCCGCGCGTCGCGCTGCTCGTAACCGGTGACGAGCTGGTCGACCCGGAGGAGGAGCCGGGCCCGGGCCAAATCAGGGATTCCAACCAACTGGCCTTGCTCGCACTTCTCGAGCGGGCGGGCGCTCGCCCGGTGTTGTCCGAGCGCGTTCCCGACAGACGCGAGGCCGTGGTCGACGCTTTCAGGCGCGCCGCGGAGTCGGCCGACCTCGTGGTGTCGTCCGGAGGCGTCGCCGTCGGTAAATACGACTTCGTCAAGGACGTGGTCGAGGAGCTGGGCCACATCGAGCTGTGGCGCGTCGCGATGCAACCCGGCAAGCCGGTGGTGCTCGGCTCGGTCAAGGGCGTCGCCTTCCTCGGGTTGCCGGGAAATCCGGTTTCGGTGCACGTCGGGTTCGAACAGTTCGTTCGTCCGGCGATTCGCAGGATGCGCGGGTGCAGTTCGCTGCTCAGACCGACGCTCGACGCCACCTTGACCGAGACCGTCACCAAGCGACCCGGGCGGCTCCACTTCGTTCGAGTTCGGCTCGCGAATCGTGACGGAGAGTGGTTCGCCACTCCGACCGGCCCCCAGGGCAGCCACATTCAATCGAGCCTCGTCGATTGCCACGGAGTCGCTCGATTCGAGCGAGAGGGAGCCAAGTTGGACGAGGGACGGCGGGTCACGGTCGAGCTCTGGAGGCTTCCGTGAACGAGAGGCATCCCGAGGCGGAAGCTCGCATGGTGGACGTCACGGCCAAGAACGTGACCGATCGAGAGGCGCTGGCGGCCGGCTCGGTGCTGATGAGTCCCGCCACGGCCGACCTGGTTTTCGAACGGCGGCTGGACAAGGGGGACGCGCTCGAAGTGGCGCGCATCGCGGGCATCATGGCTGCGAAGAAGACGTCGGAGCTAATCCCGCTCTGTCATCCGATCGCCATCGGAGCGGTCGAGGTGACATTCGATCGCTCGGCCGGGGGGGTCGAGATCGAGGCACTCGTCCGCACTTCAGAGCGAACCGGAGTCGAGATGGAGGCGCTGAGCGCGGTCAGCGTGGCGGCGCTCACCATCTACGACATGGTGAAGGGAACCGAACGAGCCGTTGCCATCACCGACGTGCGGTTGCTTCGCAAGTCGGGAGGCCGCTCCGGCCTCTGGGAGCGCGACCAGCGGTGAGCTAGTTCTCGTCGTTCTGGGCGGGCCTTTTCAGGAACGCGGTCATACCGAGTTGCTGGCTCTCGAGGACCTGAACGAGGTCCCATCCCTCCTCGCCCCACTGGTTGAGAATCTCCTGAAGCGCGTGCGAGATCAGCGGAACCGTCGTGTACTCCCACTTCTGCACAGCGTTGCTCCCTTCGGTCTTCGGCGAACCACTTAGTGTTGCGCGCCATGGCGGAACAGATCGTTGTCGAGTCGTCCGGCAGGATAGTCGCTCACGACGTGAGGTGGGCGAGGACGCTGGCCGAGCGCTCAAAGGGCCTCATCGGCTCACCTCCACCGACCGCCGGCCAGGCGCTCGTCATCGAGCCGGGGAAGCAGGTTCACACCCTCCGTATGAGTTACCCGATCGACGTCATTTTCGTGGACCGCGACTGGAAGGTGCGTCACGTCGTGCGGACGATGGCGCGGCGCCGCATGAGCAAGTTCGTGTTCGGGTCCCGCTTCGTAATCGAAATGGCGTCCGGCTCCCTTTCGGACGAGGTAAAGCCGGGCACTCAACTGAGATTGGTCGACTCATGAACCCCGGAGCACCACGCCCTGCGCACGGTCGTAGTTCGCAACCAATCGCGGCGGAAGCCGGAGCCTCACGTGATTGGGGGTGAAATCGCGGTAGGCGACGTCTAATATGACCTCCTACTATTCCCGTAGTAATTGACCGGAGGGGACTTGACCAAGCGACGCGGACGGCACCTTGCGCGTGTGCTCTTGATGCTCGCTCTGTTGCTGGTGCCGGTAGCCTGCACCGAGGGGGAGACCCAGGGCTCCGAGCAGGAGGCGGAACCGGCGCCTCAGTTCACGGGAAGGATGCTCACCACAGGGGGGCTCCGCGATCCCGCAATGCAGGTCCACGACCTGGCCGCGGACACGACCGAGCGCGTCCGGTTGCCGGGCGACCCGAGAGTTGTCGATGCCTTCTGGAACGAGTCCGGTGATGCCGCCTACGTCCTCGCGGAGGCTGAAGAAACGGGGCTCATCCTCGAGATCGGTTCCGATGGTAGGGCCCGGCGACTGGGCGAGGCTCTGCCCGGGCATGCGAACACTGCAGATCTCGGAGGCTCACTCCTTCTGGCTCCCGTTTGCCGGCGGACAGACCCCTCGATTCTGGTGATGGATGTCGAGGGGCCTCTGAAATGGAAGAAGGTCGCATCCGGCTGCAGCGGTGCCCTCTCGCCGGACGGTCAAGAGGTCGTCTACTCGCCGGACGCCCGCACGCTGTGGACGATTGCGGCTTCGGGCCGGGGTCGCACGCGCAAGTTCGCCGATCTGGAGGAACTCACGGGAGTCGAGCCCGATGACGTACCTCTGGCGCGCGTCGAAAACATCGATTGGGGCGACGGAGGCATCGCAATCGAGGTGTCCATCGCGGACCGCTTGCTTGCAGTGGTGGCGGGTGAAGACGGGAGCCTCGAGGCGATCGCCGGGGATCCCGGCGTCAACGAGCTCGAACTTACATGGCAACCCGACGGCGACCAGCTCGCAGTCGTGACGTTCAGCTCGGCGTTCAACGATGCCGAGGCCGTCCTTCGCATGATCGATGCGGACCAGCAAGAGGGCCAGGTCGTGGCCATCGACCCGAGCCGCTTCTTCAACATGACCTGGTCGCCCAACGGCGACTACCTCGTCGTGACGACGTCCGATGGGCGGTGGTTGTTCGCCGATGCCGAGGGCAACTGGCTGAAAAGCGAACATATCGTAGCCGCCGGCACGCTCGATTGGGCGCCGTGAGCGCGGGGCGGGCTCGGCCGGACCGCAGGATGGCGGGGCGGGCTCGGCCGGACCGCAGGATGGCGGGGCGGGCTCGGCCGGACGGCAGGTCGCCGTGACCTCGCTGGTGAGGCTGCTGCGATGGCCGTCGCTTGCCTGCGCGGTGTTCGTGTCGGCCGCGATTCTCGTGTGTGCCACCGCCGTCGCCCCCCTGTTTCTCGCCGGTGCAGGTTCGGCGATCTTCGAGGAGTACGCCGTCGGCCAGGGGGCCGACGGCGCCGTCACGATCGCGAACGACGGCACCTTTTCTGCCGACGTGGCGAATTACCGTGAGCGGCTGGTGGTCGAGTCGGCGCCCGACCAACTCGGCGAGCCGAGACGCACGATGATCGGCGCCGAGTCGTTCATGCAGGGTCGGGGCGGGGGATACGCAGCACGGCCGATCTTCCGCAGCGACGCCCTCGACCAAGTCGAGCGGCTCACCGAAGGTCCCGGCCATGGCGTGTGGATCTCGAGCTTCCTCGCCGAGCGCATGGACGCGGGGCCGGGTGACACCGTGGAGCTGGGCAGCAACCCAAGTGTGGAAATCGAGGTTGCGGGTGTGTTCCGCGACCTTCTCGAGCTGCCCAGGAGCGATTTCTGGTCGCCTCTCGACAACCTGATCTACCAGAGGCCGACCGAACAACTGCGGCCACCGGACCCCCTGATCGTCGACCGCGCAACCTTCTTCGACATCGAAAATTCGCTCGGTGACTTCAGGGGTGAGTCTCGTTGGGAGTTCCCGGTCGACGCCGGCAACATGACCCTCAGCGAAGCGACGGAGGCCGCGGCGGCTACGTCTCGTTGGGCAGCGATTCTGCGTGACCCGACCACGGAACCTGGGACCGCGATGCTGACGGCCAATTTCGTCTCGCTTCTGGCCGGATGGGCCGAGCTCGCCGAGGGGGCCGTGACTGCGATATCGGGTCCCGTCGACATGCTCTCGTTCGGCGGCCAGGCCGTGGCCCTGCTTGTCATCGCAGGATCCGGCTTCTTCATCGTGGGTCGGAGAAGGACGGAGTACATGCTGCTTCATGCACGCGGAATCAGCCCTCTGCGACTCGGTTTCGGCGCAGCGGTCGAGGGCTTGCTTCCCGTGGCCGCGGGTGCGGCGCTGGGGGGTGCCGTCGCCTGGCTGTGGCTCGAAGCGGCAGGACCAGATGGTCTGTTCGGTCGCGCGGTGGCGCTCGAGGCAGCGCGAGCCGGAGCCGTCGTGGCGGGCGCGTCCCTTGTGCTGCTGGGAGCGAGCGTCGCGCTCGCGGTGCGGGCACAGGCACACGAGGGCTTCGGTCGCGTCGGCCGGTCGGCGGCGCGAGTTCCGTGGGAGTTGCTGATTCTGGTTCTGGCCGCGGCGTCCCTCTACGAGCTTCTGACGCGTGGCGTGACTCCGGTCGAAGGCACGGAAGACGCCGTTCCGCGCATGGATCGCCTGGTCATCCTGTTCCCCATCCTGTTCCTGACCGGGGCCGCGGGCCTGGCTTCCCGCACTCTGAGGCGCGGACTCCCGCGCCTGCGCGCGGCGGGCGGAGGATGGCCGCCGGCTCTCTACGTCGCAACGAGAAGACTTGCATCCACGGGCCGGTCGGCCGCGGCCCTCGTCACTGCGGCAACCGTTGCGATCGGGATGTTCGCATACTCCGCCATCATCTCGTCGTCCGCGGAGGCAACCGCCTCGCAGCACTCGCTGCTTAGAGTGGGGAGCCGCGTGTCGGCGAGTATCAGCGCCCCTCCTCGGGTCCTTGATTCTGCCGACTTCGCCAACACGCCGGTGATTCGCTACGCGGGGGCCAGGCTCGGCACCGACGCAACGAACGCGATCGACGTCATAGCCGTCGACCCCGCGACATTCGACGAGGCGGCGTACTGGGACTCTCGGTTCTCCGACGTTTCGCTCGAGGAGTTGCTGACTCGTATCGACGGCGACACCGGCGAGGACGTCCCGGCAGTCGTTGTGGGATCGGCACCGGACGCAACGCTGCTGCAGATCTCGAGCTACGACGTCCCGATCGAGGTCGTGGGACGAGCCGAGACCTTTCCAGGGGTGCTCGAAGGGCGGCCGCTCATCGTGGTCGCTCGCGAACCATTGACTCAAGCACTGGCGGCGAACGACGCGTCGCTTCGCATCGGAGAAGGGGACTTCCAAGTCTGGGGCAACAGCACTCCGTCCGAGATGAAAACGGCACTCACCACGGCCGGCGAGTCGGTTCACACGCTTCTGAGCGCGGCCGAGTTGCGAGACACGCCACCATTCCTGGCTTTGACTTGGACCTTTGACCTGCTGGAGGCCCTGGGCGTGCTCATCGGACTGGTAGCGCTCGTCGGCATGTTCCTCTACCTGCAAACGCGCCAGCGCGAGCAACAAGTCTCTTACGCGCTCGGTGCCAGAATGGGCCTCGAGCGGAGTTCCCACCGGCTTTCGATCGGGATCGAGATGACGGGAATGCTCGGCGCATCCGTGTTGCTCGGACTGGTGCTGGCAATCATCGTGACCGTCCCGACGCACGATCACATCCAGGTGTTCTCCGATTCGGGTTCCGTTCCCCTGGTGCAGATCCCCACGCCCGCCCTGGCGCTCGCCGCGGCCGTCGTGCTCGCCGCCGCGTGGGTGGGTGCGTGGTTCGTGCAGCGAGAAGCCGACCGAACCGACGTAGCGCAGGTGATGCGGCTTGCACGCTGAGCGAAGTCAGGAAGCCGCCTCCTGCAACGGCCTCGTGAAGATCTACTGGACCGCGAGCGGCGAGGTCCACGCGCTCAAGGGCATCGACGCGGTTTTCCCGAGCCGCTCTGTGACTGCGGTCGTCGGGCCTTCGGGAAGCGGAAAGTCTTCGCTGCTTCGAATTCTCGCGGGACTCGATCTCGCCACCGCGGGCGCGGTCACGATCGGCGGCACCAACGTCGCGGGCGCCAAGGCGCGCGCGCTGAGAAAAGTTCGTCGCAGGTTCACCGGATACGTTTTCCAGCGTCCCTCCGACAACCTGATCCCTTACCTCACCGTCGAAGGCCACATGAGACAGGCTGCTCGCCTTCGAAGGACGAAGCTCGACTCGAACTCCTTGCTCGAGCAACTCGGGCTCCAAGGACGCGCTCGGCACAAGCCCGATCAGCTCTCGGGCGGCGAGCAGCAGAGGCTTGCGTTCGCGCAGGCCGTCGTCGGGAACCCGTACATGGTGGTGGCCGACGAGCCGACCTCGGAGCTCGACAGCAGGTCGGCGGCGGCCCTGCTCGAAACCGTGTCATCCCTCACCGACCTCGGGGTCAGCTTCGTTCTCTCCACCCACGATCCCGAGGTCGTCAAGATGGCCGACCGGACGCTTCACCTCCGGCACGGCGCGCTGGAGGCCGAAAGCCACGAGATGCGAACCCTTTCGGTGATCGACCACTCGGGGCGCATCCAGCTTCCGCCCGGCGCCTTGGAGCTGTTCCCGGATCGCCGCGGAGTGATCCAAGTCGACTCGGAGGGGGTGCGGATCACACCGCCATGACACACACCATGCAGGCGGTTAATCGGGGTCCGGTCCTGGTTCGGACGCGGTCCATCACCAAGTCCTATCGCCGGGGACCCGAAGAGATCCATGCGCTCGTAGACGTTGGGCTGTCGGTTGCACGCGGAGAGTTGATCGCGCTCGTCGGACCCTCGGGTTCGGGTAAGACCACGCTGCTCAACGTGCTCGCCGGGTGGGAGGAGCCCGATGCCGGCGAGCTGTTGTGGGAGGAGCAGGTCATTCCCTCGGCGCGCACCCTCCGCTGGAGCGAGATGGCCATCGTGCCGCAAAGCCTCGGTCTAATGGAGGACCTGACGCTGTGGGAGAACGTGGAGCTTCCCGTGAGACTCGGTACTGCACCCGGCGCAGCCGCGCGCGTCGACGAGCTAATTGGTAGCCTCGGGCTCGCGGCCATCGCGGCCCGGCTCCCCGGCGAGACCTCGTTGGGAGAGCAGCAGCGCGCCGCGGTGGCAAGGGCCCTGGTCGGATCACCCAAGCTGCTGTTGGCAGATGAGCCGACCGCGCACCAGGACGCGCTCTGGAGCCGCAGGGTTCTCGAAACGCTGACCGAAGCCGTGGCCTCGGGAGCCGCCTGCATCGTGGCGAGCCACCACCGCGAGACGGTCGAGTACTGCAACCGGGTGGCGGGGATCCGTGACGGGCAGGTGCGTGATGTCGACGAGCTATCGTCGCTGGTGCTCAAAGAGGAACACTGAAATCGGTCCTCAGCCGAGGGGAACCTCGTCGACGCCGGTCAAGAACGTCTGCGGGGGGACGAAGAACCAGAATCCGGTGACTTCACCAGCTCTCTCCGCAACGAAACGGACTGCGTCGGGGCTTGGACCGACGCTCGTTCCGTCGACTCTGATTGCACCGCGTCGCTCTAGTTCTTCGATCAGATCCTGCGTCGGATGTCCGTCGATCTCCATGGACAGAGTCTAGGCTTCGG
>WHSV01000073.1 GCA_009379915.1 Actinomycetota bacterium
AGGGCGGGTGCCGAGCCTTTCGCTCGGCGAGGCGCAGCGGAGCTCCGCCGAAGCCTAGAGGCCCGGTCCCGTCAGGCGTTTGTCGCCTCGGGTCGTGACGACGAAGACCTGCCAGTTGTGGAGCGTGAAGTAGTGCCGGATGCGGCTCTTCATGTAGCGCGTGTATCCGAGCACGGATCGCACGTAATGGTCGCTGTGGTTGTAGGCCCACAAGGCCCTGCGCAGACCGGCCGGACCCCGAGCGGCTCCCGAGGCCCGCAGGTAGTTGGCCGCGCCCATGATCGCGTCGCGGTCGTTGCGGACGTTGCCGCCCAGGCCGTACGCCCGCCAGGTCGGGGGCATGAACTGCATCGGTCCCCTGGCCCCCGCGGAACTCGTCGCCTTGACCTTGCCGAACTTGGTTTCGATGTAGTTGACGGCCGCGAGCACGCGCCAGTCGACTCCGAAGCGCCTCTGGGCCGCCTTGTAGTAGCGCAGCAACTCTGCTGCCGGCTTGGCGCGTCCAGTCGGGAAGGTGAAGTTGGCCGGCAACGGCTCGACGAGCCCCCGGAGTTCCCGGTGGGCGCCGACGATCCCCCGAGCTGAGCGGGCCAGCAAACCATCGAGTCGCCTTATGGTCTTGTTCCCTAGCTCCCTGTTGCGCGACATCAGCCGGTAAATGCGCTGCTGGTAGAGCGCCTGCAGCACCACGTTCCTCGAGGGCCGGGCTTTCCCCGATCGCCTCCATGAGCCCACCGATTTCTTGAGTGCATCGCCGACCCTCGTCAGCTCACCCGCTAGAGCCGCCGCTTCGCGGGGTAGCCGCTTGCGGGGTGCCGGGGCGAACTGCTTCGGTGGCTCGGACTCGGGAGGCGAAGACGGCGACGGCGAGGGGCTCTCGGTCACCTGAGCTGCAGGTGACTGCCCCGTCGTTTCGCCGGCGCTGCACGCCGATGCAACGAGCAGGGCAACGAGCAGTAGACGAGACCGCATGCTCGCGAACCTACCGTCAAAGGTCGAGACCTCGACTCCACCCGAAGGGCCGCTCACTGGTCGGCTCGGGTGTTTACCTCGTTCATCGCGCGCTCCAATCCGGCCTCGATGATGCGCTCGACCGCGTCGGCGCCCACGCTTATCGGGAAGGGAAGCTCCTTTCGCTCCGCAGCGGAGAAACCGTCCAGAACATGGCTCACGGCATCTTGCCTGCCGCGCGGCCTGCCAACGCCGAGGCGCACCCGGACGAAGTCCTTGGTGCCGAGATGGTTGACGATCGACTTGAGCCCGTTGTGCCCTGCCGTACCACCATCGAGCTTGATGCGGACCTCGCCGAAGGGGATGTCGATCTCGTCGTGAACCACGATCAGATGGGATGGCTCGACCTTGTAGAAGCGCATCAACTGACCCAACGGGCGACCGGACTCGTTCATGAACGAGGTCGTGCGGGCCAGTGTCACCTTGTGTTGCGCGACGACCACCTCGGCGATGAGGCAGCCGCTCTTGTGTGACTTCAGCTTCGAGTTCGTTCTCTGGAGGAGCTCCTGGATGACCATCGCACCGGTGTTGTGCCGGGTGCCGGCATATCGCTCTCCGGGATTTCCGAGGCCGGCCACGACGAGACGATCGTCCGGGGCAGCGCGCGAGCGCCGGAAGATGGGCATGGGCCCGGACGACCCCCGCTAGCCCTGCTGGCCCTCCTCGGAGGGCTCCTCCGGAGGAGGAGCGGCCTCTTCCGCCTCCGCCGGCTCCTCGCCGGCCTCGACCTCTTCGCCCACCATCTCCGGAGCCTCCTGCTCGACTCCGGCCTCGGCCTCCATCGCCTCGAGCTCCTCCTCGGAGATCGGAGCGGCGACGATCGCTACGGGAACATCGGGGTCGTCGAGGATCGTGAAGGTGGCGTCCGGGGCCAGATCGGCGACCCGCAGAGCGTCACCGATGTCGAGCGCCGAGATATCGGCGTCTATGCCGTCGGGCACGTCGGCGACCGTGCAGCGAACGTGCAGCGTGAACAACGGCTGCTCGAGCACGCCGCCGGACTTGACGCCGGTTGACTCGCCGACCAGGTGCAGCGGCACGTCGACCTCGATCTCCTGAGCTCGGTCCACTGCAACGAAGTCGGCGTGCAGCAGTGTCCCCCTCACGGGATCTCGTTGGAGCTCACGCGCGATTGCTAGAGTCGCTCCGCCTTCGATCTCGATGTCGAGCAGAACGTTCATTCCGGAGTCGGTGTGAAACGCCGTGATCAGGTCACGCCGGTCCAAATCGATGGACAACGGGTCGACTCCGTGCCCGTAGAGGGTCGCCGGAACACGGCCCTCTCTTCGGGCCTGGCGCGCCGGGCCTTTGCCGGTTGACGTTCTCTTTCTCGCTGCCAGCTTGACCTCAGCCATCGGGGCCCTCCAAATCGGGTCTCGTCGTTTAGTTGATTTCGTTGAGTCGGGGTGGCCCGGCGAGGAACTTCGAGCCGGAGCAATCGCCGATTATGCCATAAGCCCTGGTCGGGCCCGATTGGGGCGGGGCCCAACGAAAGAACCAACCGAACGGTCCACCCAGGGCTACGGTTTCGACGAAAAACGACGGTGGGCGTCGCCAATGGTCGAACGTGTCCCCAATTCAGCCAGAGCGGGCCTCGAAAACCGGCGCACCGCACCAACTCGGCCCCGTCGATGCAGGTTTTGCCTTTTGGCCAGGCCGAAGCGCGGCTAAGGCTGGTTCTCGCCGTGGAACAGCTCGGACACCGAGCCCTCCTCGAAGACGGCCTTGATGGTGCTGGCGATGGTGGGGGCGATGGACAGGACGACGAGCTTGTCCATCTGCTTGTCGTCGTCGATCGGCAACGTATTGGTAACCACGAGTTGCTGAAGCTGCGAGTTCTTGATGCTGTCGACCGCCGGCTCGCTCAGCACCGCATGGGTCGCCGCCGCGTAGACCTCCTTGGCCCCCGATGCGAGCAGGGCCTCCACACCGCTCGTCAGAGTTCCACCGGTATCGATCATGTCGTCGACCACAATGCAGACCTTGTTCTTGACGTCACCGACCACCGCGAGTGTCTCGGTCACGTTGCGCGCATCCTTGCGGCGCTTCTTGTGCAGGAAACCGACCTGGCTCGCGATCCCGTGGAACTCTGCCATGTGATCCGACCACTTGTCGGCCCAGCCACCACCCCCGGCATCGGGCGAGATGATCATCACCTCGTTGTCGTCGACGACGTCGCTGAAGTGCTCGGCGAGCATGGGCAGTGCGGTCAGGTGGTCGAACGGAACGTCGAAGAAACCCTGGATCTGGCCCGTGTGCAGGTCGACCGCCATCACCCGGTCGGCGCCCGCGGCCTCGTAGAAGTCGGCCATGAGCTTCGCGGTGATGGGCTCACGCCCGCGTGCCTTCCGATCCTGTCGCGAGTAGGGGTAGAAGGGGGAGACCGCGGTGATGCGCTTCGCCGATCCACGCTTGAGGGCGTCGATCATGATCATTTGCTCCATCACGTTCTGGTCGACGGGGGCGTACATGGATTGGATGACGAAAGCGTCGATCCCCCGGACGGATTCCCCGAAACGAACATAAGTCTCGGAGCTGGCGAAAGTCGATATCTCCACGTTGCCGAGCTTCATCCCGAGGCACTGAGCGACCTCCTGGGCGAGGGCGAGGTTCGCCGTCCCCGAGAAAAGCATCAAGCGCTTGTGAGTTGGCAGCTGCACGGTTCGATCTCCTTCGGGGCCTTGGGGTCGCGGTCCCTATTCTCCCCCGGGTTGCCCACCCTCGTTGTCCTTATCCTCCACTTTGCGCGGGGGCATTCTGTTTCCCTTGCCCTCGATGATTCGAGCCGGCACCCCGACGGCGAGCGCCTCGTCGGGGACGTCGTCCCTAACGACCGCACCGGCGCCCGTGGCCGCCCGTCTCCCGACCTTGACCGGAGCCACGAGCATCGTGTCGGACGAGATGTACGCCTCGTCCTCGATGATCGTCTGGTGCTTGCTCGTCCCGTCCCAGTTCGTCGTGATGGTACCGGCCCCGATGTTGACCCCCTCGCCTATCTCGGCATCACCCAGGTAGGCGAGGTGACTGGCCCGGCTGTCCCGTCCCAGGTGGGCCTTCTTGGCTTCGACGAAGGTACCGAGCTTGGCACCGCGTTCGAGTCGCGTGCCCGGGCGCAGCGATGCAAAGGGTCCCACGGAGGACCCAGGGCCGAGCGACGACTCAACCACAACTGCGAACGAGACCTTTGCTCCCTCCTCGACCTCCGAATCCACTATTCGCGCCTGGGGGCCGATCTCCGCGCTGCTTCGAACCACGGTCTGCCCCTCTATGAACGTGAAGGGATGGATGACGACGTCGGGCTCGACGGTCGCGGTTGCGTCGACGTAGGTGGTAGCAGGGTCGATGATCGTCACGCCTTCGTCCATGAGCCGTTCACATTCCCGGCGCCGGACCGCGGCCGACGCGACCGCAAGCTGAGAACGCGAGTTCACTCCGCTCACCTCTGACTCCTTGGTGCGATAGGCGGCGACCGTCGCCCCCTCGTTATGAAAGAGCTCGACCACATCGGTGAGATAGAACTCCCCCTGCCCGTTGGCGTCGTCGACCTTACCCAGTGCATGCCTGAGGCGTTCGAGATCGAAGATATAGACGCTTGCGTTTATCTCATCGACCTGACGCTCCTCCTCGGTCGCGTCGCGGTGTTCCACGATCCTCAGGACCCGCCCGTGGTCGTCTCGAATAACGCGCCCGTAACCGGAGGGGTCATTGACTCGTGCCGACATCAGGCTTACCGCGGCGTGGCGGGCTTCGTGTTCGAGAGCCAGAGCTCGCAGCGAGTGGAAGTCCAACATCGGGGTGTCCCCTGGAACGATCAACACGTGCCCGCCGACGTCGTCGAGCGCGTCCAGTGCAATGCGGGCCGCGTCGGCGGTGCCGCGCGGAGGATCCTGAATCACGAACTCGAGCCCCTCGGTAAAGCCCTCCGCATCGAGTTTCGACTCGATCTCATCCCGACGCGCCGAGGTGACAAGGATCGTTCGCTCGGGCTCGAGTGGTGCGATCGCGGTTAGGACGTGGCCCAGCAACGACCGTCCGGCCGCCTCGTGAAGCACCTTTGCGCGGCCGGACCTCATGCGCTTGCCCTCGCCTGCGGCGAGCACGACGACGGTCAGGTTCACCGCTCCACTCTCACTTCGCGCTGCCTCCGGATCTCTCTGTGTTGCCGTCGTCCCTACCCTTGTTCCGCTGCCCCGCGTGGACTCGAACCACGACTTAGGGAACCAAAATCCCTCGGGCTGCCACTTACCCCACGGGGCACAGACCCGTTTCGGCCATGAGCTTAGTCGAGGCGCTCGATGCACTCGGGCCGGCTCGAGGTCACCGTGATCCGGTCGAACCATCGCTCGACCGCCACCGCGATCGCAGATGCGTGCCCCTGATCGCGGGCGAGACCGATCATCGTCGGGCCCGAACCGGACATCACGGCCCCCAGGGCGCCCGCATCGAGCATCGCCGCCTTGAGCTTTTCTAGCTCGGGCCTCAACTTGAATGCGGGGGGCTCGAGATCGTTGTGCAACAGGGTGGCGATGGCGTCCACGTCCCCCAGTTCGAGCGCGTGGCTCAGGGGCGCGCTGCGAACCTCGGTCGCGTCTCGGCGAGCATCGAAGGCTCCGTAGACCTCACGAGTTAGAAGCGGCTCGTTGCTCAAGCCGAGGACGAACCACAGCGTCGCGGGGGCCGGAAGCGTCGTGATCACCTCTCCTCGGCCGGTCGCCAGCACGGTCCCCCCAGACAGGCAGTAGGGGACGTCGGCCCCGAGGTCCAGCGCGAGCTCGGCAAGAGTCTCCGAATCCAGGTTCGGCCCCCAAATCTCGTTCAGGCAGTGGAGAACCGCCGCCGCGTTTCCGCTGCCTCCACCCAGGCCCGCTCCGATGGGGATTCGCTTGACGATCTCGATCCTCACGCCCTCCCTGCGGCCGACCTCTTCCATCAATTTCCGAGCAGCCGCATAGACGAGATTGTCGGCCGCGAGGGGGAGCCCAATCACGCGCTCGGTCCCGGGCTGCATGTCGACTTCGATCCCGCCGCTCGTCGCGGGGCCGATCGTGACCGAGTCGGCCAGACCGAGTGTGTGGAAGATGGTCTCGATCTCGTGATAGCCGTCGGGACGCCGGCCGAGCACCCTCAGAAAGAGGTTGGTCTTGGCATTGGTCCGCAGGTGCACGACCCGGCTCATTCGGGATTGCTCGTAGGCGAGGCGAGTTGCCGGGTGATCGCGACCCAGCCCTCGAGAGACACGATCTCGGGACGCGCGCTCGGGTCGACGCCGGCGTCGTGAATCGACCGCTCGATCTCGGACACGGAGTTTCCCAGGGGCCCGAGTGTGTTGCGAAGAGTCTTTCGCCGCTGCGCGAACGCGGCCTTCACTATCTGGTTGAAACGCGCATAGGGGACCTCGGGCGGCTCGCGCCGATCGATACGCACCAAAACCGAGTCCACTGCGGGAACGGGGAAGAAGGCGTTCCGAGAGATGCGTGCTGCGACGGTCGCCCGCGTCCAGTAACCCACGAGCACGCTGACCTGTCCGTACGACTTGTTTCCCGGTGAAGCCGCCAAACGCTCGCCGACCTCTCGTTGCGTCATGACCGTCAGCGACGTTATCTGAGCCGCGTTTTCGAGCACGGTCATGACGAGCGGAACCGCGATGTTGTAGGGCAGGTTCGCCACGAGCGATGTGGCCTCGAGCTTCGCGTAATCGAGCTTCATCGCGTCGGCTTCGGCGACCTCGACGTTGTCGACCCCGATAAGCGACTCGCGCAATGCCGGAACCACGCGCGCATCGAACTCGACCGCGATTACCCTTCGAGCTGCTCCCGCGAGACCGAGCGTGAGAGATCCGGCGCCCGCTCCGATCTCGAGCACGGTCCTGTCACCGAGGTCACCCGCGACATCGACCACCTTGCGAATGGTGTTTGGATCGATGACGAAGTTCTGTCCGAGCTCCTTGTGCGGCCGAATGCCGTGGGTCTCGAACAGCTCTCTTATCCGGCGAGCTCCAAGGAGCCGGCCCTCCGTCATAGCGCGAGGCCGAAGACTCGTCGCGCGTTGGCCGTGGTGGCACGGGCGACCTCGGACTCGTCCTCGCCGCGAGCCTCGGCCACGGCCTTGCCCACGGCCGCCACGAAAGCCGGTTCGTTGGGCTTGCCCCGGTGCGGAACGGGGGCCAGGAACGGTGAATCGGTTTCGACCAGCAGCCGGTCGGGCGGAACCAGCAGAGCGGCGGCGCGCAAGTCCTCCGCCGACTTGAACGACACGTTGCCGGCGAACGAAACATGGGCGTCGAGCTCCAGAACTCGCTTCAACTCATCGGTGTTGCCGGACCAACAGTGAAAGATGAGCTTGGTGGGTGGATCGACCGACTCGAGGTCCTCGATCGCGGCCGTGGTCGATTCGCGCGTGTGTATGACCAACGGCTTGCCATGACGTTTGGCGAGCTCGATGTGATCCCGAAAGGCGGCGCGCTGAACATCGTGCGGCGTGTGGTCACGGTAGTAGTCGAGGCCGGTCTCTCCGACCGCAACGACCTCATCGTGCGAGAGAAGCCCGTCGACACGCTCCCCCGCCTCGTCGTTCCATGCAACCGCGTCGTTCGGGTGAACCCCGGCCGAGGAGAAGACCCCTTCGTGCTGGCGTGCGATGGCGAGTGCCCGCTCGCTCGACGCAACCTCGATTCCGATGGTGACCACCAGCTCGACTCCGTTCGTCCTCGCTCGCGTCAAGAGATCGTCGAGAGGAACCTCTCGTTCACAGATGTGGAGGTGGCAGTGCGAGTCGGACCACATGTGAGGCCGGGGCCGCTACTTCTGGTCGTCATCGAGACGAGGAAACAGAGCGTCGCCCTTCGTCGTCTTCGAGCCCGCCGGTAGTCCACCCCACACGCCGTCCGTTGCGAAGGCGGCCCGGTCCAGTTCGCCGTCGATACCAAGCCGACGCCACAACTCCTGAGACGCACGCGGGGTGGCGGGAAATGTCAGCAAGGCGATGAGCCTTAGGGATTCCGCCAGGTTGTAGAGCACTACCTCGAGGCGCCGGTGCTGGGATTCGTCCTTGGCGAGCGCCCAAGGCGCGACCTCTTCGACGTACGAGTTGGCCTTGCGGACGAAGGTCCAGGCGGCCTTCAAGGCCTCGGTCGGGCTCAGCCCATCTAGGGCGGCTTCCATTCCCGTGAACGCCTGATCGTAGGCGTCGATCAAACGACGGTCCGCCTCGTCGAGCTCGTCGTCGGCCGGCGTTCGTGGGACCGCACCGCCGAGATACCGGCCCGCCATGTTCAGCACGCGCGACGCGAGGTTCCCGTAGTCGTTGGCGAGATCGGAGTTGTAGCGCGCGACCATGCTCTCCCACGAGAAGGTGCCGTCCTGCCCGAAGCTGACCTCACGCAGGAAGTAGTAGCGGTAGCCGTCGCTGCCGAAGGTCTCGGTCAGATCCTGGGGGCTGATGCCGGTCAACGAGGACTTGCTCATCTTAGCGCCGCCGACCAACAGAAAGCCGTGCGCGTAGACGGTCTTCGGCACCGGAACGTCGAGCGCCATCAGCATCGCCGGCCAGATCACCGAGTGGAACCACAGGATGTCCTTGCCGATGAGATGGACGTCGACGGGCCAGATCCGGTTGAACCTGGCCTCGTCGCTCGCGTAGCCGGCCGCCGTGATGTAGTTCAGCAACGCGTCGATCCAGACGTAGATCACGTGCTTGGAGTCCCAGGGAATCGGAATGCCCCATTCGAAGCTGATGCGCGACATCGAGAGGTCGTCCAGACCCTGCCTCACCTTGCCGAGCACCTCGTTGCGGCGCACCTCGGGCATCACGCTGCGCTCGTCGCTCTCCCACAGATCGATCAGCCGCTCCGCGTACTTGCTGAGCCTGAAGAAGTAGTTCTCCTCCTTCACGTGCTCGATCTCGCGCGTCGGGTGCAGTGGGCACTTGCCGTCGATTAGCTCGTCCGGAGACTTGAACGCCTCGCAGCCCACGCAGTAGAGGCCCTCGTAGGAGCCGAGGTAGATCTCGCCCCGGTCGTAGAGCTCCTGGACGAAGGTCTGCACCGGCTTTTCGTGGCGGGCCTCGGTCGTGCGGATGAAGTCGTCGTAGGAGATGTCGAGCGCCTTCCAGGCCTCGTGCCAGCGAGGCACGATCTCGTCGGCCCACTCCTTGGGCTTAACCCCTTTGGCCTCGGCCGCCTGGGCGATCTTCTGGCCGTGTTCGTCCGTGCCGGTCAGAAAGGTGACGTCGAATCCTTGGAGGCGCTTGAAGCGGGCGATGAAGTCGGCCGCGACCTCGGTGTAGCCGTGACCGAGGTGAGGGACGTCGTTGATGTAGTAGATCGGGGTCGTGATGTAGAAGCTGTTGGCCATGCAGTAGGTCCTCGCAGGTCAGAAGGTTTGGGCCGCCCGAACGGGTGTTTTTCTTCACCCGATCGAGTGACCGTTTTTACCCGTTTTGAGATTGAACCCCGCCCCAGGTGAGCACATACTGTAACCAAGAACTGCCAAATTACCTGGGCTAAGGGAGCTGCTCGTGAAGTCTACCGGGGTCGTCCGCAAGATAGATGAGCTGGGACGCATAGTGCTCCCGTCCGAGCTTCGCCGGGTCTTTGGCATCCACGAGGGCGACGAGCTCGAGATCAGCGTGGACGGCGAGCACATCATCTTGAACAAGCGCCACGACGTCTGTTTGTTCTGTTCCTCCGACGAGGGGCTCGTTCAGTTCAAAGACCGCAAGGTCTGCGGCAATTGTGCCGCCGATCTCGGTGGAGTGATCCCACGCGAGGTCAGACTCGACGAGACCGTCGGCGCAGCCGGCTAAGACCACAGGGTCTTTAGCGATCCTTTTTCTTGGCCGACACGAGAGCGTCGAACACCGCGCGCTTCGAGACACCGGCCTCCTTGGCCACGGCCGTCATGGCGGCTCTGCGATCCATACCCTCTTCGATGAGCTGTGACGCGCGCTCGGCGAGCTCCTCGGGGCCGGCAATCGCGCCGATTCCCCGCACGGCCCCCGACACGACGACGACGATCTCACCTCTGAAAGCTCCCCCCTGAGCCATAGTCGCGAGATCGCTGAGGCCGCCCCGGTGAGCGGACTCGTGCATCTTGGTCAGCTCCCGCGCCACGACCGCGGGCCGGTCCCCAAGGCCCTCCACCAGGTCGGCGAGAGAATCGGCGATTCGGTGCGGCGACTCGAAGAACACCATCGTGCGTTCCTCGGCCGCGAGCTCCGCGATGCGCCTCCGCCTCTCTCCGGTCTTGCGAGGAAGGAAACCCTCGAACGTGAACCGTCCCGGAGGAAGACCAGAGAGAGCCAGAGCGCTGACGACTGCGGTCGGGCCCGGCACGACCACCACCTCGTAGCCGCGCTCGGCACAGGCCTCGACCAGACGAAAGCCGGGATCGCTCAACCCCGGCATGCCTGCGTCAGAGATGAGCACGACCTCGTCCCCCGCTCCGATTCGCTCCAGAAGCGCCCCGGCCTGCCGCCGCTCGTTGGCCTCGTGATATGTGATCAGCTCGCGCGCTCGTATGCCGTAGTGGCCGAGGAGCTTTTTCGCCCGGCGAGTGTCCTCGCACGCGATCACCTGGGCCTCCTCGAGGGTCCGCAGCGCCCTTCGCGTGATGTCCTCGAGGTTTCCGATAGGCGTTCCAACGAGAACGAGCCGGCCGCCCACCGTCCCGGACGCCGGCGGTCTTCTCGGCGAGCGCGTCATGGGCGGAAGGGTTCGAATGCGTAACGAAAGACGTTCACGAGGATCGAGCGCCACGACGTGTCGTCCGTCGCAACGTTCTCGCCCTGCAGGAACAGGCGAGCCGAGTCCAGAGCTCGAGGATTACGAGTTGCTCCAACATGGTCACTGAAGACTACGAGATTCACCTCTCCCTGCCGCCGCCAATCGCTCTCGAGCAGAACCGAATCACCCAGCGCCCAGAGTGAGAGACGAGGGGTGCCCGCATCCGAAGCCACAACTCGCTCGACGTTGGTGGGCGAGGCGGACGAGTCGACGTCATAAGGGGTGAGGTTCACCAGGTCCATCAGATCTGCAAACACGCGCGCCAGGTCACCTCCGACTCGGCCCTCACCGTTTTCTCCGGCTGGCGGAAGATCGACGGAGGGTGGACGCGACGGAGACGGCGAGATAACCGCGGCGGCGTCGGGGGCCGCCCCGTTGGCGTCGAGGATCCTGTCGAGGATCAGCGAGGCCTGCGAGTGGCCGAGCAGGACCACGGGTTCGGCGCGCGTTTCTCCGATCTGCTCCGCCATGCGCACGGAGATCCTGTCGAGGTCCCCGCGCGTATCGGCGGCATCGTACCGGTCACCGTCCCGCGCGTAGGAGAGCAACTCGGTCTGGTCGCGCGCGTATCCGAGGGAACCGGGATCGAGATCGGCCAACGCCCCAGTTTGGGAGGTCGAGTCCACGCCCCCCAGAAGGAGCAACGAGCCCTCGTGGTCGGCGGGAACGACGTCGTAATCGCGCAGGTTGCGGTCTATTCCCGACGCCAGGAAAAACGCCAGGAAGAGGAGGAAGGCGAGTGTGGCGACAAGTCGACCCTCAGACGAGGCAACGCCGTCGGTTGCTCGCCGGCGCCAGCCGAGCCAGACCATCGCATGAAGTGGACCGGCACAGGCAAGGAGCAGCGCGGCCAATACCGTGGACAGCCCGGACAACGATGTCACGGCCGCGCCCAGTCCCATGAGGGCGACCGCATAAAGCAGGAATGAGGAGAACTCGGGAACCGGTCCGCCGCGCACTGCCAGGCCGGTATCGAGCCCGACCCCTCGTCTGCATAGCCTCCACCCGATCACGAGGCCGAGTCCGCCGGCTGCCAGCGCGAACGGCGCGTAGCGGATGGCGACTGCGACGAAAAACAGCGCAGCAACCGGGATCAAGAGCACCACGCCCCCGAGTCCGAGGGCAAGCGCGTTTCGAAAGGCCCTCGGTATCGAGGCACTCCGACCGTCCGCGAACGCGGCGGTCAGGCCGAGGAGCGCGGACCTGAATAGCACGAGAGCGGCAACGGTGATGCCGAAGCTCAGCCAGCTCGAGGAAAACGCGACCGACTGCTTCAGGTCGAAGTACAGATCGAAGGGCCAAGCTGCGGCGGCGGGAGCTACGGCTCCTTCCGCCGGCAGAACGTCGACTAGAAGCAACGCCGCGAACAACAATCCTTCGATTGTCAGAGGGATTGCAGCAAGAGGACGATCGAGCATCGCGCTCGTTCCAGTTTTGAGTGTCTGCACGAGCGGAGACTACCGACACCAGCGGTCGATCCGAATCCAGTCCGAGCCGGGCACCGGGTGGACAGCTCCACAGCCCACTAGACTGATGTTCCCGTGGCTGACGATCTCAACGAGCGCGCGCCTGTCGAAACCGGAAATGCCGACGAAGACGTGCGCGGGCCCGATTGGACGCGACTCGACTGGTTGTGCGTGACCCTAATAACGCTCGCGGGCGGTCTCGTTCGCTTCATCGGGCTCGGCGACGCCAAGGGGCAGATGTTCGACGAGGTGTACTACGCGAGGGACGCCTGCCTCTACGCTGGACAACCATCGTCGGTCTGCGGGATCGCCTCGCCGGAGAACTACGTTCATCCGCCCCTCGGGAAGTGGCTGATCGCCGGGGGGATCAGGGTCTTCGGGCACAACGAGATCGGTTGGCGCGTGGCCGCTGCGATCGCGGGAACGCTCACGATTCTGTTGGTCTATCTCCTGGCGCGCAAGATCCTGAGATCGACTTTCGGGGCCAGTCTGGCCTCGGGGCTCCTGGCCATGGATCTGCTCGCGTTCGTGCAATCACGCGTTTCGATGCTCGATGTCTTCGTGCCGTTGTTCGGTGTGGCGATGTTCCTGTTCCTCGCCTACGACCGCGACCGCCTGGCGGCCCTCGCCGTCGAGCGTGCGAACTGGAGGCCCTGGCGGCTCGCAGCCGGCGTCGCGGCGGGGGCCGCCGTCGCTACGAAGTGGTCGGGCGTGTTCTTCCTCGTCGCAGCGATAGCCATCACCGTTATCTGGGAAGTGGCTGCGCGACGGCGTTCCGGCGAGGGCCGTCCACTGAGACGCGCCCTTGCAGAAGAGGGTCCCGCGATCGTTGCGTGGCTCGTTCTGGTGCCCGCCCTGGTCTACGTCGCGACCTACATCGGGCGCGTCGACGGCTCGGTTCTCGCTCTCCCCTGGGGTGACGGCTCGTGGTTTCACAACCTGTTCGAGGAGCAACGGCGAGCTCTCGACTACCACTGGCAGTTGAAGGCGCGCCATCCCTACGAGTCGCCTCCGTGGTCGTGGATCCTGCTGAAACGCCCGGTCGCCTACTACGTCGCCCCCGACTCACCGGAGGGGTTCATTGGTTCGATCACCGCGCTCGGCAGCCCACTCGTGTGGTGGTCTTTCCTCCCGGCGCTCGTATTCACCGTGTGGGCGTGGATGAGGCGCCGTGACTTCCTGGGGCCCGAGGGCCTGATACTCGCAGGGGTTGCTTTCACGTACCTTCCCTGGTTGCTGTTGTCGAGCGACCGGAGCGCTGTGTTCATCTTCTATCTGTTGCCGGTCGTGCCATTCATGTGCCTGGCCCTCGCCTATTGCTTCGTGAGGCTTGGTCGATCGATCGAGGCGCGCGCCGCGACCGCCTTGTTCATGGCCGGGGCCGTGGGCCTGTTCGTCTTCTACTACCCGCTGCTCGTCGGCACGGTTCTCCCTTACGAATCATGGGAGAGGAGGCTGCTGTTCAACTCCGAGGAGGCCTGTGAGAAGCCGCCGGGTGAGCCGACGACGACCACGACCACGGCCGACGAGGCTCGGGTGCGCACCGTCGAGACGACTAACCGCGATTCGTTGCCGCCCAGGGGTTGGTGCTGGCTCTAACGGTCAGTCTCCGGCCACCTCGAGGAGCGTCACCTCGTAGACGACGGTTTCGTCGGGACCGACATAGGGCGGAAATCCTGCGTCTCCATAGGCGAGGTCCGGCGGAATCGTGAGCCGACGCGTGCCGCCCACTTTCATCGACCGGACCCCCTCGTCCAATCCATTGATCACCTGACCGCGTCCCAGAGGAAAGACGAGCTGGCCGTCCTGATCCTCCGAGGATGCGTACTCGGTTCCGTCTGCCAGCTCGGCCGTGTACTCGATCGTGATGCTCGTTCCACCCGCTGCCTCTGCCCCGGAACCGCAGGAGAGATCTTCGTAGCGGAGCCCAGTCTCGGATTCGACGGGTTCTTCCGCGCACTCGGCGGACGATTCATCCGACCCCGAGCAGGACGAAAGGACGAGAACGACGGCGAGCACGAGGGCGATCGATCGGGGCATGGAGCAATCGTAATTCCAGGCCGTGGGAGAGGGGAGGCGTCAGCCCGCGTGACGCCTCAGGTGCTCGTCGAGCTTGGCAGCAAGTTCGTAGTTGCCGTGATGCGAGCTGCCTCCCCTGGTCTCCACTCGAACGGTCAAGCCGTCGATCCTGCCCGCTCCCGCTCGGGAGACGCGCGAGCGTCGACCGAAAGCACAGCGCGCTCCCGCATTCCCTTGCGGAATTAGCGGTATTCCGGCTCAAAAAGACAGTGTCGGGTCTCGGGCCGCATCGCTCGCCCTTGCTGCGCCAGCCCTTCCGCTCTCGACCTGGCTGGTTGTGACGTCGGGGCTCTATCGCACCCTAGCGGTCGTCCTCTGCCAGGGATGGATGAGGCACATGAACCGGTGCACGCCGGCGGCCAGGGGCTCTGTCGTCAGGCTCGCGCCGGGAGGCACGCCGGTGGTCAAGAAGATGTCTCCGATCGCGCACTCCGGCACCGGCTCGAGGCCCAGCAGCTCGTTGAGCTCGGGAACGCAGCCACCGCCAAACGCGGCCACCTCGCTGAACGTGTGGAACTCACCGCCACGATTCCGGGCCGTGATCGTCCCGCCCGCATCCAGCTTCAGGTGTGCAGGGCTGAAGCGCCATGCCGGGGCCTCGCCCTTAGTGATCAGCTGATTGACGAGCTTCTCGAACTTGACGCCGCCGCCCTTCCTAACGCAGGCGCCCTCGCCGAGGGCGGCATTGAACGTCACCGGGTCGCAAGCGTCGAGTATCTGCACGCTGCGGTGACTGGCCCCGGCCGACACCGTGCTCGCCGCGATTACCGTGGCGAGAATTGCGCCGGCTGCGGTAACCAGAAGTTTGCGCCCGTATCGCATAAGTCCTCCCAATCTGTGTCCTTGGCACCGAAC
>WHSV01000074.1 GCA_009379915.1 Actinomycetota bacterium
CCTTGGAGCTTGCAGGAGTCGATCTCCAAGGACGCGACTGGTTGACGTCCTGTTGGATCGATAACGAGCGAGGATTCGCCACGACTTCGGTGACGCTCCGGGCAGCCCTGCCGGACCCACGAAACTGGATGCTCCCCGAAAGCCCTGCCGGACCCACGAAACTGGACGCTCCCCGAATTCGCTCTTGCAAGAGTTGGCGTCGTTTCTCGCGGTTTTGGGTCGCGCGCGTGTCGAAATCGTGCCGTGGCCGACGAGGCTGTGAAACGGGCCTCAGCGGTCTCGGGGCGAACACGCGGTCCAAGGTGTCTGGTGCACAGGCTTGAATCTTGGGGGGCTTGGACCAGGCCCGCGACGGGTGGTGAGGCTGCGGCTGTGCTTGCTCCTGCGCCTGAGACGTTCCGCCCTTGATGAGGCAGTCAGCTCTGCTCGTGGTCGGCGAGGACTTCATCGATTGAGTACCGGGCGATGCCGGCGAGTACAGGGTTGGTGTTCTGCGAAGGACCGTGCCCAGCCCGCGACCTCGGGCCCAGGTCGCGTCGTGCACCGGTAGCGCGGCGCGGAAACACCTCCCGGGTTTCGGCGGAAAGGTAGGTCCATGCGACCCATCAGGTCGCGGCCGGGATCGCCCACGCCCAGGCACCCGAAGTCGATGACGGCGCTTTGTCGGCCGTGTTGGGCCGGCAGGTTCGCTGCATGGAGGCATCCGTGGAGCCAGACGGCCGGGGCCTTGCCACGCTGTTAGGCGATCTCCTTCGAATCCATGCCCAACCTTCGTAGTACGTACGTGATCTGGTGGGTCGCTCCGTGCGTTGCCTCTCAGCGATCGATCTTGCCGATCATGCAGCCGTTGTACGGCGGTAACGGGCGATGGCGAGAGGCACCGTGACGACGAGGAGACCGACGATCCAACCGATCGCCTTGAGCAGGGGCACCGTTGTGGGCCCCCCGAGAGTGAGAGTCCGCAGCGCGTCTACTACGACCGTGATGGGGTTGACCTCTGCAAAGGCCTGAAGCCACCCGGGCATGGTAGCGACCGGCACGATCGTGGAACTCGTGAAGATCAGGATGATGACGGGAAATAGTCCCGCTAGCCCGGCGGACTCCGCGTCGCGCACCAAGAGCCCGAGGAACACGTTCAGCCACGAGAACGCGAGCCCGATCGCCAGCGCAAGGGCCACGACGGCGATGGCAGCGGCCGGTCCGGCATGGAACCGAAAGCCGATTGCCGACCCAAGGCCAATCATGAGGGCAATCACAAACAGGTTTCGGACCGCGTCAGCCGCGACCCTGCCGGCGAGAACCGAGAGACTACCGATGGGCAGGGACCGGAAGCGGTCGATCATGCCGGTCGCGAGGTCCTCGGCGAGAGCTACACCTGTTTGGGAGGCACCAAACCCAATCGCGAGCACGAAAAGACCCGGGAGCACATAGTCGATGTAGTTCTCCACTCCCGGCGGATCGACGGCGCCACCGAAGACATACGTGAACAGCAGCACGAAGAGGGCGGGCTGAACCGTCGCGAACGCTATGAGGGTGGGAATCCGCGCAAGGCGACGCAAGTTACGTCCGGCGACGATGCCTGCGTTCGCGAGCGTCGAACCCGGCATCACGGATCGAGGCAGTTCCATGGGGACCGCGCCCGCCGCCGGCCCTTCATGCCGCGGTCCTACGGGATCCCACTCTGTGGAGGGGTCATGGGTCTTCGTGTTTGAGGCCTTCGTACCATCACCGAGCTGTCCGGTCAGGGTCAGAAAGACGTCGTCCAGGCTGGGACGGCGCAGAGCCAGATCCGTCACCCCGAGACGCGCGGCGCTCAACTGCGCGGCTAGGCCGGGAAGGAGGGCGAGACCGTCATCAACGGGGACCATCACCCGTCGGGCAGACGGATCCACCACGGGCTGCTCTGCACTCCATCCGGCCACTGCATTCGCGAGGCGGTGAGGATCTTCATCAGGCGCCGTCTCCAACTCCAGCCGATAGCCGCCGATCTGCGCCTTGAGTTCGTCGGGTGTGCCTTTGGCAATCTCGCGTCCGTTTCCGAGAACCACCACTCCATCGGCCAGCCGGTCGGCTTCCTCCATGTACTGCGTGGTGAGCAGCATGCTCGTCCCCTGGGTGGTCAGCTCGTCGAGCAGTTCCCACACCGCGATACGTCCGTGGGGATCGAGTCCGGTGGTGGGCTCATCGAGAAAGAGCACACGCGGGGCGGCCACCAGGCTGGCGGCGATGTCCAGCCGGCGGCGCATCCCTCCCGAATAGGTGCGAACGATGCGATCAGCGGCACCGGGGAGATCCAAACGCTCGAGTAGCTCGTCGGTGCGCAGCCGGGCGTCTCGGCGATCGAGCCCATAAAGACGGGCGATCATGAACAGGTTCTCCCGGCCGGTGAGATAGGCGTCTACCGCCGCGTACTGCCCCGACAGACCGATTAGTCCCCTGACGGTCTTGGCCTGATCCACGACGTCGAAACCGCCGATCCACGCTCGGCCGCGGTCAGGTGGAAGCAGGGTGCTGAGGATTCGCACCGCCGTCGTCTTGCCCGCACCGTTGGGGCCGAGTAGCACCAGTGTGTTGCCGGGCGCCAGCTCGAGATCCACATCGTCGAGGGCCTGAACTTCACCGAAACGCTTGCTCAGGCCTTCGGCCCGGATTGCGGCTGGGTGGTCCGGGTCGGGGCGGGTGGCGGGCGTGCGCATGAGCTCTCCTGGTTGCTGGGTGACTGGTCACCCACTATACTCCAGGTGTGCGCAAGTCGGTCGAGGCCAAGCAGGAGACGAGGGCAAGGTTGCTGGAGGCCGCGGCGCGCGAGTTCGGGCGGGTCGGTTTCGAGCGCGCAAATATCGACGCCATATCGATGGATGCCGGCTTCTCGAAGGGAACGATCTACAACTACTTCCCCTCGAAAGAGGACCTCTTTGTAGCGGTCGTCGAAGCTGCTGCGGAGGAGGCCGCAGTCCGTACTTCGGCACCGAGCGACGCTGACAGCAAAGTGCGCCTCAGGGCATCGCTTCACGGGTTCTGTTCCTGGGCCCAGGAGCATCAGGCCTTCGCGCAGGTGTTCGTGAGGGAGTGTCTGATGGGCACGCCCGGACTCTATCCCCGCGTGATTCAGGCGGAGGCCCCGCTGGTGAGCCGGTTGGAGGAGATCCTCGAGGAAGGGACACTACGAGGCGACGTCCGCGACGATGTCTCCGCGCAGGTACTAGCACTGGCGATCTTCGGGCTCACCGACCTCGCTCTGGTCCAATACTGGGCTTCGGGGGAGGGGCGCCCGAGCTTTGAGGAGATCCCTGAGCTGGTACTGACTTTGCTTCTTGGACCGAGTCATCAATAGGTAGAGGCGACGAACCAGCGCGCCCGTTGTCGCTGCTTAAGTGTGCCGACGATTGTTGTGGCTCACGACGCCAGGTCCTAGTGTGAGTAGGCGGGCCGGGTGAAGGGACGACATGGACAAGAAGGCGAAAGCCACCCCGCAGGAGCTTCAGGTCTGGATCGAGGCGCGCAGACGCCACCTGCTCTCGGACGCGCACGTGCAGATGGCGCGCGAGATGGGGTTGAACCCGAGGAAACTCGGCAAGATCGACAATCACCGCCAAGAGCCCTGGAAGATGCCGCTACCCGACTTTATCGAGGACCTGTATTTCAAGAGATTCGGCCGGGAGCGGCCCGAGGTCGTCATGTCGATCGAAGAGCGAGCGAAGCGAGCGGAGAAGAAGAGGGCTGAGCGAAAGGCTGCTAGGAGAGCGCGGCGTGCTCAAGCCACTACGGAGCCTCCTGGTGAGTGAGTATCAGTACTACGAGTTCCTTGCGGTGGATCGTCCCCTGGACGACTCTCAGATGAATGAGCTCCGTGCGCTATCGACGCGAGCGCGGATCACCGCGACGAGCTTCGTCAATACCTACGAGTGGGGGGACCTCCGCGGAGACCCGCGCACTTTGATGCAGAAGTACTTCGATGGTTTTCTCTACATCGCGAATTGGGGAACGCATCGGCTGATGATCCGGCTGCCAGCACGGTTGCTCGACCTCAACACGGCCCAGCGATACTGCGTCGCGGACGTGGCTGTCGCGTGGAGAGACGGTGACCGCGTGATCCTCGACCTCGTCTCCGAGGACGACAGTGGAGATTGGGAGGATGACGGGGAGGGATGGCTGGCGTCGATCATCCCCGCGCGCATGGAACTTGGATCGGGCGACCTACGTGCGCTCTATCTTGCGTGGCTGCTGTGCGCTCAGGCTGGGGAACTTGAGGATAAGGCCGTGGAGCCAGCCGTCCCGCCCGGTCTGCGCACGTTAACGGTGTCGCTGCGAAGCCTCGCCGAGTTCCTGAGAATCGATGAGGACCTACTCGCGGTTGCGGCCGCGACCAGCGAGAAGTCAGGAGTCGACGACATCTCGGAGCAGGATCTGGCGCAGTGGGTCGAGAGCCTTCCGGTGGCAGACAAGAACGAGCTGATTCTCCGGGTTGCCCGCGGCAATGATGCACACCTGCATGTTGAGCTGTTGCGACGTTTCCACGGGCAGAAACCGCAAACCAGTGAGGCTGACGCACCAAGGCGGACCGTGACCGAGCTGCTTGACTCCGCGACGGATCGTCGCAACGAGCGGGAGCGACTCGTCAATGGTGGCCCTGGAGACGATCGACTGCGAGGTGGCCGTGACGATGATTCGTTGGACGGCGGCCTCGGCGAGAACACCAACCATGGCGGCCCCGGCGCGGACTCCTGCGTCAACCCCGCTCCTGGCGACACTGGTGCCTTCAGCTGCGAGGCTTAACTTCAGTGATCGCTAAGCGCACAGCAGTGGCTTCCAATGCGCGCTCAACAGTTTGTGTCACTCAAAATCTGTTTCGAGCACTGATCGCTGACAGAGGGACGTCGAACCCTGAACCTACGGATTAAGAGTCTGAGTTGCACCGCATCCCTGACCTGCGATTTTCGGTCGAATACTGTCAGTGACCTGCGGTTTGTCGTTCCGACTGTTCCGGACCTTCACGGTCTTTTCCGGTTCGCTCGCGGGTTCTTTGTGGGGTCAGGACTATTCTCCGGAAGCCTTCTTGCTGGCAAAGTTGAAGGTGCCAATCAGTCTGGTCTTGGTGACAAAGGTCGTCACCCCGGTTCCGAGAGCCGAGTTCGGCTCTCCGAATCGCTTTGCTCGCACTGGTCAGCAATGTCTCTCAGTAGTGACATCGACCAAAAGCCAAGGGGAGGAGTTCCGCAGTGACGAGGACCAAATGGATTGTCGTGGTGGTGGTGGCTGTCCTGCTGCTGGCGTTCATCCTGCTGGCCTCCGCTGGCAGCAACGGTGGCGGCGGTATCCCCGGCTATTAGAGGCTGGCAATTGCCCCCGGAAGAACCCTGGCGTAAAGCTCGAGGAATATCTCAATCGTTACGTGTTGTGACGCTTCCGATGCTAGCTTTCGAGCGCGTCGATCCTCTCCCAGGTCACAGGGCCGACGATCCCGTCCGCAGTGAGACCATGATCGCTCTGCAAGTGCTTGACGGCAGACTCTGTGCTCGCGTTTGTAGATGCCGTCGACGCCTCCGGTGTCGTAGCCGCCGAGCGTCAGCCGCTTCTGGGCACGACGCACGGGGTTGCCTATGGATCCCTTCTTCAGCGTAGGATTACTCGAGTCGGCTTCGTCGATGTTCAGCCACGTGGTCTCGCCGACGATTCCGTCTGCAGTCAGGCCGTGGTTTTGTTGGAAGGCTTTGACCGCCGATTCAGTCTTGCTCCCGAACTGACCGTCCAGCGCGCCGGGATCGTATCCGTGGTCCTTGAGCGCCTGCTGCAACTGCCGGACGGTTTCGCCGGTAGCGCCCTTCTTCAGAAGGGGTTCAGCCATGGGTTCCTCCCTAGGTTGCCATGGGCTGGCAACAGCCCACGTAGAAATCGAACGTACATCGTGGCGTGAGCACGTGCTCGGTCTCGAGCCAGAGAGATCGTCGGGGTACCGACTAGACCTTCGTCCAAATGCCTCGGCACCACCTCGGCTAGAACAGCGCGGCAGCGCTGATCGGCGGCTGCCACCGAGCCTCCATCAGCACCTCCGCCGCCGTCGCCGTCAGCGTCATCCTGGCCTACCTCATCTTCCGCCCCAACAACGATGTGGCAGAACCGGCTGACGTAATCCCAGCCGAGCCCGAAAGCCTCCCGCTAGCCGCAGGAATCTTACTCGTCGAGCAGCTCCCGCAGCTTCGCGGCGAACGCGACCGGGTCGTTGTCCGGGGACCACTCGTTGGCGGCGAAGCCCCCGTGATCGCCAGGGAAGATCACCGGCTCGACACCCAACAGCTTCGCAAGCGCCTCGCCGCCACGGCGGGCCAGGCCACCCTCCCCGAGGGCGCCGATCGCCGGGATTAGCCGTACCGACGAGGCACCTAAGGCACCCGCGTCGGGCAGGAACGGCGGCATGGCGAGGTTCCCGCTGAGGAGCAGGTCGTCGCGCGATCCGTCATCCTCAGTAGGGAGCCCGAACTGCGCCGGGTCGGGTGCGGGCTGGTCCAAGTAGTCGTCGGGCAGCGGGCCCTGGCGCATCACGAGTTGGATAAACTTCGCCATCGCCGGGCCGAACCCCTCGCGCTGATAGGTGTCGACGATGTCGGCGTTCACCTTGATCGCCATCTCGCGGTCCTCGAGCAGAGCCACCAACGGCGGCTCGTGGGAGATGAGGGTGCGGACGTCCTCGGGATGGGCGACGACCCAGTGCAGGGCACACATCCCGCCGCCGCTCGACCCGAAGGCATCTACAGGACCCAGCCGCGCCGCCTCAATGACACGGTGGTAGTCGTCGGCGTGCACCTCAGCGGTGAGCTCGCTGTCGGGGTCCCGCGTGCTGCGCTCCATGCCCCGCGGGTCGTAGGTGATCACCGTTCGGTCGCCGAAGTGGCTCACCAGCTGCCCGAAGCCGGATGCCCCCATCGGCGAGCCGAAGATGAACAGCGGCCGGTGGTCGCTCGGCGTCTCGGGCTCGCGGACGTCGTAGGTCAGCACGGCGCCAGGTGCCGCGACGGTGTGGGTGATTGGCTCGGTCATCGCTACTCCATTCTCGGACGGTGTCTGCTCATCATGACTGCGCTAGATACAAGAACTCATCGCTTCGTAGCTGGTGAATTTCGCCTACCTAGCGCGTGGCCCGGCTAAAAAGGAAATTGGCTGCGCAGACGCTGGACCTCGGCAGGGCACCGTGACCAGCCCGACGTAGACACCGATGTGCACTGGCGCCTACCACACACCTCGGGTCCCCACCTTTGCCCCCGAACTCGATCCCGGCATCGTGCAGCTGCATTCGAGCGAGTACAGAGGTCCATCGCAGCTGCGTGAGGGCGGTGTCCTCGTCGTGGGAGCCGGCAACTCGGGAGCTGAAATCGCCTTCGAGGTGTCGCGCACTCACCAAACGTGGTTGTCGGGCAAGGAGCCGGAGCACAGTCCGGTCCGCACGGGGAGCGTTGGGGACCGGCTGCTCACACCTGTGGTTTGGTTCGTCTTCTCGCACCTGCTGAGCGTAAGCAATCCGCTCGGCCGCAAGGTTCGACCGAAGCTGCTAACCACCGCAGCGCCGCTCGAACGGGTGAGGCCGAAGGAACTGGCAGCCGCCGGGATCGGGCGCGTCCCGCGAGCGGCCGGGGTGGGGGAAGGCTACCCCGCGCTCGACGACGACCGCGTAATGCAGGTTTCGAACGTCATCTGGTGCACGGGGTTCCGAGCACACTTCGATTGGATCGACCTCCCCGTGGTCGGCGAGGACGGAGAGCCGGTGCACGAACTTGGCATCGTTGAGAGCGAGCCCGGACTCTACTTCGTGGGTCGGTTCTTTCTGCGTGCGTTGACCTCGTCGCTGATCGGCGGGGTCGGGAGGGACGCCGAGTACATCGCAAAGCACATCACGTCACGTAGCGGGGGACGACTAGGGCGATGACCGAAAAGTTTCTGTCTCCTGCCGAGAGAGCTCGCGAAAACGAGCGTCGTCGGCGGCGGTATGCCAACGAGGCGGTGAACTATGACAAAGAGATGGACCTCGAGGAGAGATTGCTGTTCGGCTCGGGGCACCGGCGTTGGGCATGTTCCCAAGCGACCGGGGAGACGCTCGAAGTCGCAATCGGTACGGGCCTCAATCTCCCCTACTACGCGTCGGATGTAAAACTGACTGGAATCGACATCAGTTCGGAAATGCTGGCGGTCGCCCGCACCAGAGCAACTGAGTTGGAGATCCCTGTCGAGCTCGAGGAAGGGGATGCACAGGATTTTCCCTTCCCGGACGCAACCTTCGATACGGTCATTAGCACGTACGCGATATGCAGCGTCCCCGATGAAGTGCGAACCATCTCTGAGATGAAGCGGGTTCTCAAAGAGGGAGGTCGCCTGATCCTTGTCGATCACATCCGAAGCTCCGTTAAGCCGATCTTCTGGTTCCAGCGCTTACTGGAGCTCAGTCCGAAACGCAACAAGGGCGAAGCTCGGGATGAAGTCTCGAAGCAACTGCCTCCCAGTCCGCCTCCGCAAGCGCGGTCACGAGCTCGGGGCCCAATGAGAGGGCGCGGCCGGAGTCCTGTTGTTGTTGCGGTACGCCTTCCACCTTCAGCCCTTCCTTTGCCAGACCGGGCCAGGAGAACCCGGACCCGGTTGACGCTCGAGTGTCTCGCTAGCTCGTCACTTCAAGGGTGGTCTTGACCGACACCGGGTTGATCAGGATGTCCTTCACCGGCGAGGTGTCCTGAACGTACTGACAGAGCTTGTCGAGGTCCTCCTGGGAGGCGTTCTTCGCCCGGGCATGGCCTCTGACGCGAATCTCGGTGAAGCCGGGGCGGGGGCCGGCATCGATGCCGACGAAGTTCCGTAGATCGAAATCGCCCTCGACTTCGTAGGAGAGCTCTTCGAGTTCGTAGCCGAGTGCTGCCGCGTTGTAGACGAAGCCGACCGAGTAGCAGAAGCCCAGCGCCGCAAGCACCAGCTCGACTGCATTTGGACCGCTGTCGCTGCCCAGCAGTACCTCCGGCTCGGAGCCCGTCAGGATGTGGGACTTGGAGCGCGTTTGCTCCTGGCCTGCATGGGTGAAAGAGGAGACCTCGGCAGTGCTGGTGCTGCCCTCCTTCCACCGGGTGTTGGCCTTGAAGGTGAAGCCGGCGACGCTCGCATCGCCCTTGATCGCGTCGATCGTTTGAACCAGCTGGTCGACGTTCACGCCGTTACGTACGGTTGCTACTGCCATCGTGCTTCCCTTCTCAAGGTGAGGTACGCGTCGGGAATCTCTCTACTGGGTGATGTGCAGGGCCACCTCCTTCATCTCGTCCGGTGCTGCCTCCGATCACCTCTTGGCGGCGCCGTCCGCGAGCAATTCCTTGAGACACAGAATCGTCCCGGCCACGAAGATGACCACTGCGAGATAGATCAACCCGAGATGCCCGATCGTGTCGAAGTTATTCGGGTAGTGCGCGGGAAGAGCGACAACGAGCCCAAGCACGGGAGCGGTGACGGCACCGACCAACGCCCACAGATGACCTCGTCGCACGCCGAACCATACGAGTACGGCGACTGCTACGCCGGTGGCGGCGATGAAGCCGGAAACCGCAATGTGGAGGTGCCCGATGTAGTGGTACAGCGAGGGGCTGAACTCGACGATCTGGTCCTTACCGACGCTCACTTCGTTCGAACCGATGCCGAGCTCGAGAAAGCTATCGGTGTAGTTGCGGACAAGGAAGATCACCGCGTAGCCGATGAAGCCCAAGGCTGCGATGAGCATCAGCGTCGAACCCGCCCTCAGCGCGGGCGACTCGATGCGGGGTAGCGGGACCGAGGATGATGTGGTTGCCATTGTTTGGCTCCTTTAGATGTCGTGCAGAACTCTGATCGACTGCGTTGCAGCGGCGGCGGCCTTGATTGAAGCTCGGCCTCAGGACTTCCGAGGTCGCCGAGCCCGAATGCGTATCCGGATCCTCATCTCTGCCTCCTTAAGCTCGTCCTGTTGTCGATGGTTCAGACGGAGGACGGCTCCACCCCTATTGCATCTGGGTCGAGATGCAATAACTCTGTGATCGACGACGTCTACAAGGACACAGGGAGTTTGTTCGAAGAGCCGAGTGCGATGACGACGGGGACGTATGTGGATGAAAAGGAACGATTTCGGACGCTCGCAACGCTTCAACTTCCGCGGCTCTATGCAATTTCGAGGAGGCTGGTCGGCGACGACGCGGAGGACGCGGTGCAGGACTGTCTCTTGAGAGCCTTTCGCAAGTTCTCTCAGCTCGAGGACGAAAGCGCCGGGCCGGCGTGGATCGCGAGCATCCTTATCAATGTCTGCCGCGATCGAGGCCGCTACAAGGCTCGTCACCCTGAAGAGGTCAGCCTCGATGATGTCGAGGAGTTTTCCCTCTACCGCACGATCGCCGACGAGGATCCGTTCCCCTATTCGGACTCGCTGCACCTGGATTTCCTTCATCAGTTCACTCGGGAGGACGTTCACCACGTCTTGTTGTCGCTCCCCGAGATCTACCGGGTGCCGCTGGTGCTGGTGCACATGGACGGTTTCGCCACCAAAGAGGTTGCCAGAATCATCGAAGCACCACTGGGCACGGTGCTCGCACGGCTGCACCGCGGCCGCAAGTTGTTCGAGAGAAAGATGTGGGACTACGCGGGGGAGAGCGGCATGCTGAAAGAGGTCGTTTCGTGATCAGTTGTTCGCAGGCCACCAAGCAGCTGTGGGACTACGTCGAAGGGGCGGTGGACGGCGCACAGCGCCGGGTGATCGAGGAGCACCTCAGCGTGTGCCGGCGGTGCTGCGGTGAGGTCGAATTCGCCGAAGAGCTGAGAGGCTTTCTTGCGGCCCACGGAGACACAGACCTCCCCGAGGAAGTCAAGGTCCGGCTCACGTCGTTCCTGGACGAGCTGTGAGGGCGGGGACATGACCAAGGACCTCATGCACTCGGCCGAGCTCAAGGACCTGGTGCGCGAGGCGTACTCCTCCGTGGTCTCCGACGGCGACGCGACTGCAACGCGGCTCTACGCCGAGGACGAGCTCGCCGGGGTCCCACGCTCTGCGAGGGAGTTCGCCCTGGGTGTCGGAAACCACCTGCGCTACGCAGACATCCAGCTGGGCGAGACGATTCTGGACATAGGATGCGGCGCCGGTATCGACTCGATCATCGCCGCGCACCGTACCGGGCCGGCCGGCCGGGTGCTGGCCCTCGATTTCCTGCCGGAAATGCTCGAGCGGACCGCCTCCGCGGCCGCCGAGGCGGGCCTCGACAACGTCGAGACCATCGAGGGAGACATGGAGGCGATACCTCTACCCGACGACAGCGTGGACCACATCATCTCCAACGGCGTCATCAATTTGTCTCCCAGAAAGACCCGTACGCTCGCGGAGTGCACCCGGGTCCTCCGTCCGGGCGGAAGATTCTGCGTATCCGACTTCACCATCGACGAGGAGGATTTGCCGCCCGAGGTACTTACTCATCCCGCGGCCTGGGCCGGCTGAGTGGCCGGCGCCATGGCGGAGCGTGCCTTCGTCGAGAAGATGAAGCGGGCCGGCTTCACCGGCATCGAGATCGTCCAGCGCGATGCGTTCGGGGTAGACGACGCAAGACTTCATCCCCTGTTCACAGCGGATCTGATCGAGGTGATCAGAAAGACCGTCCCCACGGACAAACAGCACCAGGTCGCCACCTCGGTAGTGATCAAGGCCCATCTGGCGACCGGCTGAAATCGTGCGGTGCCGCAACCGGTACCGACACGGGGGAGCACGAGAACAGAGTCGATTGGGCGACCGACATACCGACCGCCATGAGGGCGAGCCCGCTCCCCGTCGAGAACGTGCGCTGCCATCGTCCCGCGGGCCATGCCCGGAGCCGTGGCCGGCCGCAGGTGCGAAGGATCTCGCTTAGGACAAGTGCCTGGGTCGCAGCAAATCTGGAGGGTGGGTAACTCCCAATATGTCAACCCTGTCGCTAAGGGGGAACCTTTGACCAGATCGGCCCTGCTCTCTTGCTGGTGGCCCCAACGGGATTTGAACCCGTGCTACCGCTTTGAAAGGTCCGGTCGGGCTGTTTCGACTGGCATGGGTTGATGCTGAGTAGGCGTGGCTAGCTGGGCAAACGGCTTCAGCATTCGTGGTCAGCTTTGAACGCTTGTGGTTCTGGCGCGGCCCAAACGCGGCCCAGATCAGGGTTTGCAAGGAGATCGCCGGCGGGTACGTCGATTGATACGTGCGGGTCACCGCGTCGGGGCCTCTCGTTGAGCCTTTCGTCGACCGCATGGTGACCTCGGCCGCCACCAAAGGCTTTCCGAACTGCTAGAGAGTATGAACCAACTTTGGGTCACATGACCTACTTATTGGGTCATCGCCTGGCCGCTGGCTTGATTTGCTGCAAAGCGTGCTCCGATGTCCCAATGGCATCACGTCATGAGCGCGTCGCAAGAGCCTGATTCGTTTCCTCGTCGGAGACGGACGGCCCGGTTTGATCGAGATATCGGGTCACGGGGCCACGCTGTGCTTCCGCAGGAACGGAGCTGCCAGGGATCCAATCTGCTCGGCGTGATTCAGCCACGGAGCGTGTCCGCCCGGAACGATATGAAGTTCGGCGTTCGGGACGATCTCGGCGGCTCGCTCGCCCAGCGCCGGTGACCCGAATAGATCGCCCTCACCCCAGATGAACTGGACCGGCTGGAGGATCTGGGCGAGTTGTTCGGCGGTGAGCGCCAACTCGGGCCGTGCTCCCCGCAGCCGCTCGTTGGCGTTGATTAGCTGGCACAGGGCCGGTCCGTAGGTAGGCAGCCTTTCGAGCGCCACCCACAGCTCGCGCAGCTCAGGCACGGCCGTGAAGTCCTCCCCCGCTAGCGCGGCCATCCGATCGATTTGTTTGGGGGACGGTGGCTGGAGTCGCATCAGTATCGGCCCTAGCGCCGGGACCGAGATCAATCGAAGCGGAAGTGGCGCCGCGTTTCCCAGGATCAGGGCGGGAGCCGCGACCAAGACGAGGGCAGGCACCCGGTCGGGTCTCTCGAGTGCAAACCAGGTTGCCCACAGTCCACCCACGGACTGGGCGACAAAGGGGGGCCGATCCAGCCCGAGCCCGTCGAGCACCTGACCGAGGAAGTCGACGGCGGTGGATCTGACGGTGGCGGTGGTGTACCTCACTGGGTCAGTGCGTCCCATCCCCGGCAGGTCAACCACATACAGGGTGAACCTCCTCAGCTCTGCCATTAACGGCGCCCATATTGCGGCCGGGGGCCCAGCGCCGATCACCATCATCACCGGCGGCCCGTCCCCGGCAACCAG
This sequence comes from Actinomycetota bacterium, assembly GCA_009379915.1. Classification (GTDB taxonomy): domain Bacteria; phylum Actinomycetota; class CADDZG01; order CADDZG01; family WHSQ01; genus WHSV01. The sequence continues at coordinate 13,274 of WHSV01000074.1, forward strand.
CACGTGAGCCTGCCCGCCTAACGCCGGCACATCGACAAGCCGTCTCTCGGCCTCGATCCCGAAGCGCTCGAGGGCCCGATTCTCGGCTCGGATGAAATTCTCGACGGACATCCTCTCCTCCACTCCGTGAAAGCATCATCTGAGTAATCTCGGCATACAGTCGAGCAGGACGTCGTGCCCTTGATCATGCGAGCAGCCAGACCCTCCGTCTAGAACAAAAAATGGACTAGCGAAGCGTGGGATCCGGTGTGTCACTTGCACGGGTGCGTACCTACGGTCAGTACTGTCCGATCGCCAGAGCATCCGAAGTGTTGGCCGAACGCTGGACCCCCATCATCCTTCGTAACCTGCTCAACGGGACGACGACTTTCACCGAGCTTGCGGACGGAGCTCCTGGGCTCTCGAGAACACTTCTCACCTCCCGACTTCGAGAGCTGGAGCGTGTGGGGGTGGTCGAGACAACGCCGCATCCCATGGGCCGAGGCTTCCTTTACGGCCTGACCGAAGCGGGCAAGGATCTCCACGGTGTGATGGCGGCCATGGGTAAATGGGGGGAACGGTGGCTCGAGTTGGCTCCCGAACATGTCGATCCCGGAATGGTTCTTCACTCGTGGATCAAGTGGTATCTCATTCATGAGCTCCTCCCCGACGAAGGCGTATCTATCTCGCACGAGTCCGATCCGAGCCACGACGGAAGGTGGATGTTCGTCACCGACGAGCGCGGTGGCGGCGTCGTCCCCCAGGCGCCTCATGCCAGCCGGGCATCGACAATCCCATCGGCAACGGCGGTATCCACATCTTCGACATCAGAGATCCGTCGAATATCCAGTACGCGCAGAAGCAGGACGGCACGAAGGCGATCTGGATCAGTCCTGCGATCGTTCCCGCGGCCTCTTTCTGCACCGTGCACGTCATCGAACACACTCCGGGGGAACAACGACTCCTCGTCGCCTACTACTCGCAAGGAGTAAAGGTCCTCGACTACTTCATCGACGGTAACGACCGCTTCCAGTTCCGCGAAACCGCATCGCTGGTGCTCCTCGGTGCGAACACGTGGGCCGTCAACGCGTTCAAGATCGTCGGTAACAAGGATGGAACCAGGACCTACTACTTCATTGCGAGTGACATCCAGCGCGGCATCGACGTTTTCAAGTGGACCGGTCCGACCAATCCGGTTGGTGCCGCCGGAGCCAGCGCTCTCGCCACCTCGGAGCGTGAACCGCAGACGCCGCTTGCAGATCTCGTCCTGGCGGCTGCTGCTATCATCCTGCTACCGCTGGCAGCCTGGTTCGGACGCAGACGGCGCGCCGTGAGACGTTTCGGCTGGTCGATGAGCTTCCGTCCCTAGGAAGTAACCACCTCCGGCCGCCACGACCCTTGTAGCCGTGTGCGGGAACGCGCGTCGGGTTGTCGCGGACTCGACGTGATGGTGGTGAGCTCGCTCGCCGACAGGCCGCTCTTGGCCGGACGCCATTCCCGTCCCGACGGCATGCTTCTATCAAGCTCGGGACCCCTGAGCTTCCCACCGACATCAGGTTCTCGGCCCACAACAACGGACCGGGGCACCGTTGACACCCCTCCTCGTCAATTGTGAATGCTAGTTGCCTGCACGGCAATGCAGGAGTGCTCTGAAAAGGGTCGAACTCTCCTACATCGGACT
>WHSV01000009.1 GCA_009379915.1 Actinomycetota bacterium
TCTTCCGTCTTGCCGATTTTCGCCTGGTTCGGTTACATTCCACCGGGCGGCCTCACCGAAGAGGCCGGAGACAAGGGGGAGCTCGTGAGACGTCTGATATGTCTATTGGCGCTGATGACGACCTTCACGGCGGTGCTGTCGTTGCCCGTATCGTCGGTCGCAGGTGCGGGCGGCTCGGCCCGCTACATTGTCGTCCTGAAGGACTCGGCCGATCCGGATGCTACGGCACGAGACCATGGTCGCTCCTACGGAGCCGACGTTAGCCATGTTTACCGTTCGGCACTGAGGGGGTACGCGGCGGTGATCCCCGACGCGCGTGTCGACGATGTACGCCGTGACACGCGCGTCAACTACCTCTCGGCCGACCGCGAGGTGAGCATCGCTGCGCAGACGCTGCCGACCGGGATCAACCGGATCGACGGCGAGCTCAGCAGCACCGTCTCCGGCAATGGCTCGGGGGCGGTGAGCGTGGACGTCGCCGTGATCGATACCGGGATTGATCTCGATCATCCCGACCTGAACGTCGTCGGCGGCAGGAACTGCTCGACCGGCAGGTCGTTCAACGACGGCAACGGCCACGGGTCGCACGTTGCAGGAACCATCGCGGCGAAGGACGACACTCAGGGCGTCGTCGGCGTCGCTCCCGGAGCGCGCCTCCACGCCGTCCGGGTGCTCAACAACGCCGGCCGCGGCTCGTTCTCTTCGGTGATCTGCGGGGTCGACTGGGTGACGGCGAACGCCTCGACGATTGAGGTCGCCAACATGAGTCTTGGCGGGACGGGCTCGGAGCCAAGCGGCAGCGGATGCAGCACAGGAGACGCGTTGCACGACGCTATCTGTAACTCAGTCGCCGCAGGAGTCACGTATGCCGTCGCCGCGGGCAACGAGGCCGACGACGCCGCGAACCACGCGCCTGCCGCCTACGACGAGGTCATGACCGTGTCCGCGCTTGCAGACTTCGACGGTCAGCCAGGTGGCCTTGGGTCGTCCACGTGCCGGACCGACGTCGACGACACCTTCGCCAACTTCTCGAACTTTGGCGCGGACATCGACCTGATCGCTCCGGGCGTCTGCATCTTGTCCACGTGGAAGGGCGGTGGATACAACACGATCAGCGGAACGTCCATGGCGTCTCCTCATGTTGCCGGGGCGGCGGCGTTGTATAAAGCCAACAATTCTGGAGCGTCACCATCGCAGGTGAAGACGGCCCTGCAGAACGCAGGGAATTCGAACTGGAACGACATAGACGACCCCGACCCCATCAAGGAGATCCTGGTCAACGTCGACGCTTTCTAGGGCAAGCGAACTTTCGGGAGTCGCTCCGGGGAACCGGGGCGGCCCCGCCGACGGAGGGACCCGAACCCGCGCCCTAGGTGACATCAGGCATGGAGCAAAGACGTTTCGTAGCACCCTCGCCGGGTGCTGTTTGTTCGGTGAGGAAAGCGTTGGAGGGAATACGCGTCGTGATCCCGGCCGACTGCGTGGAGAAATGAGACTGCCCTCGGCTTGGAACGTCTTTCGCCGGACACGATCCCTCCGACCGGCCGCCAGGTGGAGATTCGTCGACGACTAGGACGGCGGCCGCCGCGCGCTCCGGTTGATCCCCCCGCGAGGCGCGTTAGCATCTGGCGCATGACCTACGCGTTGCTCAACAAGTTGACTGCCAAGCAAGACCAACGCCCGCGAGTCGTGGAAATCCTGCTCGAGTCGGGCAAACTCTTCGACGACAACCCTGCCTGCCTCTTGTATCTCGTGAGCGAATCGGCCGACGATCCCAATCTGGTGTGGGTCGTGGATCTGTGGACCAGCCGGGAAGCGCATGTCGAGGCGCTCAAGGCCCCCGAGCTGCGGCCTTTTGTGGACGCGGCGATGCCGCTCTTGGAGGGTATGCCGGAGCAGCTAGAGATCAGGCCAGTGGGAGGCAAGGGGTTGCCGGACTGAAAGCGCGGCACGGCTCGATTCGTGAAGATCCCATAAAGCGAAGTACGACCAGGACAACTTCTTCCGCTTCCATCAGTCAAACTTCGAATCAACCTCGAGGCGCGATTTCGTAATCATGGGAAAGTCCGTGAAGGTAAGGGAGAGTGAGTAATGTGCAAACTCATGTCTGCAACATGACGTCTCTCGATAGCTTTCCTGGGCGCGGCTCGCGCGCCACGATGCGGTAGAAATGGAGCGTGGCTACGTTCTTCGTAGTGCTCCGCCGCTCCGGCCCTCAGTGGGACCCGTCGCGGCCGTTGGAGGAGCAGACCGGCTGGCCCGCGCACGCATCTTTCATGGACGGGCTCGTTGACGCGGGCTTCGTCGTCCTGGGCGGACCCCGAGTCGGAGGACGCCGTCCGCGCCACGCTCGCGCGCGATCCGTGGAGCGAAACGCATCTCCAGGTGGACACGATCGACCCATGGACGATCCGGCTCGACGGGCGGAACGCCTAGCCGGGAGCCCGCATGAGACGGCCGGCAGACCACGGGAGATAAGGCTACCCACTACGGGGAGGAACCCCAATCCACCGAGCAGTGGCAGAACACCTCCCCTCACCCCTCGGTCGCCGGACTCGGACGGAGTACACGCTCGGAGGGTCGGTGTGCACCATCGACCGAGATGTTGGGCAGCCACTCCAGCCAGCGAGGCATGTACCAGTTGCGGTCGCCCAGCAGTTTCATCGTCGCCGGCACGAGGACCGAGCGCACCAGGGTGGCGTCGATCAAGACGGCCGCCGCGAGCCCGAAGCCCGTCTGCTGAAGCGCAACGAGGTCGCCCGCGGCGAAACCGCCGAACACGGCCACCATGATCGCCGCGGCTCCCGTGATGAGACCGCCCGTGGTGCGAAGCCCGAATGCAACCGACTCCGTGTTGTCGCCCGTCTGGTCGAAGCGCTCCTTGATCCTCGAGAGCAGAAACACGTGATAGTCCATCGACAATCCGAACAGGATCGAGAACAGGAACAGCGGGAGCCAGGCCTCGATTGCCTCTACTTGCTGGAAGCCGAAGAGGTCGGCGCCGACGCCCTCCTGAAAGACCAGCACGATCAGCCCATAAGCCGCCCCCACCGACAGCAGGTTCATCACGATCGCCTTCAAGGGCACGACGATCGAGCGAAACACCATCATCAAGAGCAGGAACGACAGCCCCAGGACGAACGCGAACACGATCGGCGTGTAGGTGTCGGTAACGTCGAAGAAGTCCTGGTTGAAAGCCGTGTCGCCTCCCACCAATACCTCGGCGCCGACACCCTCGAAGGCCGCGGGAACGTATTCGTCGCGGATGCGCTCGATCGATGATGTCGCGGCTTCACTGGAGGGGTCGGCGTTCACGGGGAACGAAACGACTGTCGTATCCGCTGCCTCGTCCACTTCCACCCGGGAGGGACCGAAGAGCTCGTCCTGGTCCAACAGTCCTCTTAGATCCGTGATCGCTCCTCGAACCTCCGACGAGTTCGCATCGCCGTCGGCTACGACTTCGACCGGCGAGTTCAGGCCCCCCGAGAACTCGGAGGCCAGAATGTCGAAGGTCCGGCGCGAGGGTGCGTCCTCGGGCATCGTGCTAACACCCGCGAACCCAGTGTTGATGTTGAAGTACGAGAGGCTCGCCGCGAGCAGGATTCCGGCTCCCACCAAGAGACTGAACACCGGACGGCTCATGACACGGCGGGTGATGGCGTTCCAGAAGCGGTGTGAGCTCTCGGAGCCGAGCTCCGTCCGTCGCCGCAAGACCCTCAGTGAGTTCACGCGATCGCCCAACAGGCTCAACAACGCGGGAAGCAAGGTCAGCGAGGCCAGTACGGCAACGACGACCACGAAGATGGCGCCGGCACCGACGCTACGAAAGATCGTCGAGGGAACGATGAGCATCCCGATGAGGGCGAGAACGACCGTCATGCCGCTGAAGAACACGGCGCGGCTCGCCGTCGCTGCAGCGACGTCGATCGCGTCGAGCTTCGGATGTCCGTGGGAGCGCTCCTCCCGATAGCGGCTGACGATGAACAACGAATAGTCGATGCCGACCGCCAGTCCCATCATGGTGATGATGTTGGTCACGAAGAACGAGAAGTCGACCGCTCGCCCCACCAGAGCAACCAGCCCGATCGCCAACGCGATCGAGGCGACACCCATCACGATCGGGATGATTCCCGCCACGAGCGCACCGAAGACGAGGACCAGGACCACGAGTGCGACCAGGACGCCAAAGGTCTCGCCCTGAGCGAGGTCCTCTTCGGCAATCCGGCTGAAGTCCTCTTCGATGGTCACCGGACCGAACGAGCGTGCGCTCACAACGGGTCCTTCGTTTGCCTCGTCCCCTAGTTCCTCGACCACCGGAAGGAGGTCGGCCGTCTCATCGGGCCTCTCGAAGGTGACGGGCACCAACGTCGTGTGCCCATCGTTAGAGACCATGGAGGGGTCCTCGGTGTCGTAGAAGGTGACGGCCCTGGCCCCCTTCTCCGGCGCCGATGCCTGCAGCGAGCGAACCGCCTGCTCGAACGTGGGGTCCTCAACGGTCACGTCGGTCGAGCTGAGGATGAATACCTCGGTGACCCCCTCTTCGCCGAACCGCTCCTCGATCAACTCCTCGGCCTGCACGGCCTCCGGAGAGTTGGTGAAATCGGCGCTGGTCGTCAGCGCCTCGGCCAGGTACTGGGACGAGATCCAGCCGGCGACTGCGATCGTCACCACCCAGAGTCCCAGAGTGATCCACGGACGCCGAGCGCTGGCCCCAGCCAAGCTTCGAGTGGTGAGTCTCATTCGTGCGCCTCCTCGGTTCGGTCATGTCGACCCCCTGAGACAAGCCGGCGCGCCTTTTTGTGACACGAGCATCGATTTCCCACAGAGGTGTCACAGGAGGGAGTCCCGTCTTGTCTCAGTAGGAGAAGATGAACCTCAAGAGTGCTCCGCCGACCAAGAGGAAGACCGTGTACGAGGAACTCAAGCCCCTCCTCTTCTCGATCGCCTACCGGATGGTAGGCAGTGCCACCGATGCGGAAGACATCGTCCAGGAGGCGTTTCTCCGGTTCCATCGCGAATCGAGTGGAGGAGAAGACATCGAGTCGCCCAAGGCATGGCTGTCAACGGTCACGACGCGGCTCGCCATCAATCACGTGCAGTCGGCGCGCGTTCGTCGCGAGACCTACGTCGGTACCTGGCTGCCCGAACCCCTAATTACCGATGGGGAGTCGGACGCCGCTCAACACGCCGAAACCGCGGACTCGCTGTCGCTGGCTTTCCTGGTCTTGCTCGAGAGCCTCAGTCCGGTCGAGCGCGCGGTCTTCATCCTTCGGGAAGTGTTCGATTACGGCTACGACGAGATCGCCGACGTCGTGGACAAGGGCGAGGACAACTGCCGTCAGATCGCCGTGCGCGCCCGCCGACAGATCGGTGCGAAGAAACCGCGCTTCGAGGCCTCACGTAGAAAGCGCGAGGAGCTTTCCAGGCGATTCTTCGACGCGGTCGGAGCGGGAGACACGGACGGTCTCATCGGTCTGCTCGCCGCGGATGTCGTCGCCTACGGCGACGGAGGCGGCAAGGCTCCCGCCTTCCCGCACCCGGTCTATGGGCGGGAGCGAGTCGCTCGTCTGTTCCTCGGGATAAACCGGCAGGCGGAGCGTCTGGGAGTGAGCGGCATGCGCCACGTGGAGGTCAACGGGCAGCCGGGGGTCGTGTTCGTGGATCCCGAAGGAGGCCTCATCGCGGTTGTCTCGCTCGATATCGCCGACGGCCTCGTCCAGACGGTGCGCGGGATAAGCAACCCGGACAAGCTGCGTCACCTCGCACCAGGGCTGCAGGCCGCCGACGCCCCTCCACGAGCCAATAGCGAAAGCGGGCAGCACTAGGCCCACCGGCGGAGGTCTCCCCGCCCCCGGCGACCATCGTCATTCCAGACCCCTGTAAGGGGGCTCCAGTGACGATGGTCCGCATATAGGGTCCTGCCGAGAAAAAACGGCCACTCTCATCGCGTCACCGATGAGTTTTCGGGGCGGCGGTCGTTACACCTCTAGAACATCGAATCCCCCGATCCAAGGAGGCAGATATATGACCAAGCTGCTGGAGGGAAAGACCGCGATCATCTACGGCGGTGGGGGCGGCATCGGGAGCGGCGTGGCTCGGAGCTTCGCCCGCGAGGGGACAACCGTCTTCCTCGTGGGACGCACGCCGGAGAAGCTCGAGCCGGTGGTGAAGGACATCGCGGCCGCCGGCGGATCGGCCAAGGTAGCGACTCTCGACGCGCTGGACGAGCAGGCGGTCGACGAGCACGTTCGGAGCGTGGCCTCCGAGACCCGCGGGGTCGACGTGTCCTTCAACCTCATCACCCGAGGAGACGTCCAGGGCACTCCACTCGTCGACATGACGACGGACGATCTCCTTAGGGCCGTGGTGACGGGGTTGCAGTCAAACTTCATCACCGCGCGGGCGGCGGCGCGTCGCATGATCGAGCAAAAGTCGGGAGTGATCCTCCATCTGAACAGCGCTTCGGGCCCCGCGGCAATGCCCGGGATGGGCAGCACCGGACCGGCCGACGCGGCGACCGAGTCGTTCATGCGCTACCTCGCGGCCGAGCTAGGGCCCCACGGCGTGCGGGTCTGCGGCATCTGGACCGCCGGCGTCGCCGAGACCCTGTCGGACGAGAAGATCGCGGCGGTCGGCGGAGAAGGCGCTCCGAGCGCGCAAACCGCCGAGGAGATGATCGCCGGAATGGCCGCGCTGCGCCGGGCGCCGAAGCTGGCCGACGTTGCCGAGGTGGCCACATTCCTCGCGTCGGACCGAGCTGCGGGCATGACCGGCACGATGGCGAACGTAACCAGCGGGCTCGTGCTCAGCTGAGAGCCGCCCAGAACGACACACACCAAGGAGGCTTCATCATGGATCTCAAACTCGAACTCGTACTGCTCCCCGTTTCGGACGTAGACCGCACCAAGGACTTCTACACCAAGAAGGTCGGCTTCAATCTGGACGTCGATCACCGGGCCGGTGATGAGTTTCGCGTCGTGCAGATGACACCCCCGGGCTCGGCGTGCTCGATCACCATCGGAATGGGACTCACGGACGCGACCCCAGGCTCCGTCCGGGGGACACACCTGGTCGTCACCGACATCGAAGCCGCGCGCGCCGAGCTCGTCGAGCGCGGGGTGGACGTCAGCGACATCCGGCACATGGAGTCGGGCGGGTGGGTCCCGGGCCCGGATCCCCAACACGCCGACTACGGATCGTTCGCCGACTTCAGCGACCCCGACGGCAACACGTGGGTTCTGCAGGAGAGGCGGGGCGAGCCGGTTAGATGATCGGACGCTCGCGAACGTGACTCGGGGACCGGTGCTCGGATGACGATGGATCGAACCGACGAGATGGTCGCCGCCGCTATCGCCGGCGACGAGTCGGCCTTTGCGGCCCTTACCGAGCGGCAGCGGCGCGAACTGCACGTCCACTGCTACCGGATGCTGGCCTCGTTCGACGAGGCCGAAGACGCCGTGCAGGAGACGTTCCTGCGCGCGTGGCGCAGCCGCGACGGCTTCGACGGCAGCTCCTTGTTCCGAGCGTGGCTCTATCGTATCGCGACGAATGTTTGCCTCGACATGATCCGGCGGAGCTCCCGGCGCCCGGCAACGCTGCAGTCCCTCGCCGAGGTGCCATGGCTCCAGCCGTACCCGGACCGATTGCTGGACGAGATTGCGCCGAGCGAGGACGAACCGGACGCGATCGCGGTCGAGCGGGAGACGATCGAGCTCGCGTTCCTCGCCGCCATGCAGGTGCTTCCCCCAAGGCAGCGCGCGGCGTTGATCGTTCGCGACTTGCTTGGCTTACCGGCGAGCGAGACGGCGTCTCTTCTCGAGACGAGCGTCGCGGCGGCGAACAGTGCGCTCCAGCGAGCGCGCGCGACGATGCAGGACCATCTGCCGGCGCGGCGCACGGACTGGTCCACCGGGGAGCCGAGCGCCGACGAACGGGCGCTCCTCGAGCAATTCATCGACGCACACGAACGGAACGACGCTGCGGCTGCCCTTGCGATCGCGGCGCAGGACATCCGGGTCACGATGCCGCCGAACCTTCTGTGCTTCGACGGGCTCGATGCGGTCGCGCCGCTCATTGAGCGCGCGTTTGGAGAGGAAAGGGACGGCGACTGGCGCCTCGTGCCGACCCGGGCCAACCGGATGCCGACGGCCGCGAGCTACCTCCGTCGGCCGGGCGACTCCGTATTCCGGGCGTTCAAGTTCGATGTCCTGCGCATCGAGAACGGCCTCATCGCGGAGATCACGACCTTCGGCCGCGGGCTCTTCCCGGCGTTCGGCCTGCCGCCGAAACTGTGAGGTCCGGGTCCCTTTCAGTTGATCAACAGGGCTCGTCTTTGCGCGACGGCGAACTCGTTGCGCCCGGCTCCGGGACTACTCCGCCGCGCGAGAGGGTGCGTTCCACATCCGCACGACGGGGGTTTCGCGTTCGTAACCCAGGACCGAGAGGGTCGCGGTATCCAGAGCGAGGATCCGTCCGTGGGTCGCAGTCAGCCCGCACCAACGCGCCGTCAGGATTCGCAGGAGGTGCCCGTGTGCGAACACGACCACGTCCTGACCTTCGGCTCTGATGCGCTCGATCACGCGGTCTGCGCGCTTCCCCACCTCGTCGGCCGACTCACCCTTCACCACCGGATGGGTCCAGATGCTCCACCCCGGGATCTCCTCGCGAATGGCGGCGGTGGTCCTTCCCTCGTAGACGCCGTAGTCCCACTCCCTCAGCTCGTCGACCCTCTCGCAGGTACGAGCAAAACCCGCGAGGCGACAGGTTTCCATCGCCCGCTGGAGTGGGCTGGTGAGCGCCCGAGCTTTGCGCCATCCGGCCAGCATGTCGCCGAGGAGACGCGCCTGCGCCCGGCCGGCTTCCGTGAGGGGAACGTCGGTCCACCCGGTGTGGCGACCGCTCTTGCTCCATTCGGTCTCGCCGTGACGCACGAGAGCAACGGCCGGCTGGAGATCGCTCACAACGGCTACCTACGGAGATCGAACAGCGGGTCCGTGATCGTCAGCGGGAGCTCGTGTCCGAAGGCCGCGAAGAAGGCGAACAGCGCCAGCGCGGCTCCCAAGAAAGTGACGTTGCGCCAGAACAGCAGCGCCTGGACCAGCTTCTGGCTCTCATCGTCGATGGTCCAGAAACGGTGAAACCACGCCCCGGCAAAGTCGGTCATCTCTTGCCCCCTCAGCCTCGTTCCTTGGAGAAACTCGTTGCGAGCACAAATATTTCTACCCCGGATCTCGAGTAACCCGGGCCGCGTCGTCCCCGCCAAGCTCCTTCAGGCGGCTAGGAGAACCGGTCGATCTTGGCCGCCATGATGAAGTCGTTCCGGGTGAGACCGTCGACCGTGTGCGTCCAGAAGGAGAAATCGACTCGATTCCACGAACAGGACATGTCCGGGTGATGGCCCTCGGCCTCCGCCAGCAGGGCGACGCGCGTGAGGAACGAGAAGGCCTCGTGGAAGTCTTTGAAGGTGAACGTCCGGTCCAAACTCCCGTCCGATACGGTCCAATCGGGCGCGAGGGGAATCAGCTCGGCGACCTCCTCCGCAGCGAGTGCCGGGGAGCCCTTGGGATATTCGTGCGGATGCTCTTTCGCGAGCTCGATCATGAGTCCTCCTTCGTGCCGACGATTACCCATGCCTGGATCTCTCCCGATGTGTGCAGCCGCGCGAACTTGTGCAGCTCCCGGTCCACTGTCTCGCGCGCGGGGTCGTCGCGATGCAACCGACTTGCATACGCTTGCGCGGAGTTCTGAGCCTTACGCCAGGTAGCGGGCGGACGAGCAAGCGTGGAGGGATCGACCGTGAGAACCCTGAAGCCGCCGCGTTCAAAGTCCTCTATCAAAGCATCGAGTGGTTGGAAACGGTCCGCCATCGGAGCATCGTCGACCCCCTCGGCGGCCGAGACAAAGGTGTAAGCGGCCAATCGGCCCTCGGAGATCAGAACTCGCGCGAGTTCCTTCAGCGCCTCGGTTTTGTGTGCGATGCTCTCGAGAGCCCCGATCGCCCAGGTCGCGTCGAAGGTCGCGTTCCGAAACGGCAACGACCGCGAGGTGGCGACGACGGTGGTGAGCTGAGGGAAGAGGCGCCTCAACCCGCGCACCGGTTCTTCCAACACATCTATACCCACGACCTCGCAGCCTCGCTCGGTTGCGAGCCAGGCGCCCGGCCCGCCGATGCCGCACCCGACGTCCAGCACCAACGCGCCGGGCCGTGCCCCCATCGCGTCGGCGAGGAGCTCGAACAAGTTGGGATCACCCGCGCCGCGACACGCCGCCGGCATCGCGTCGAGGTCCAGGGCCTCGATCGCTTCGACTATCCAACCGGCGTGGCGGCCAAACTCGATCTCCAGCCGCTCTCGACCCATCCCCGCGCAGCCTACGCTCGTCGCATCCCGCGTGCCTTGACCCTCGATCGTGCGGGACCGGACGATGACACCATTTGCGGCATTCGTTGGCCGTGGTGCGCGCTATGCGAACATTTCCAACATCAAACGGGCTGAAGCACCGGGTCCACACCGTGGTCGCGCCACGGCCGCCGGCCGCAGCTCATTGCGCGCGGATTCTCGGACGTCGCCCGGTGGCGCGAGCCGTTGCTCGGTCTACCCACCCGTGCCGGGCGGCGGCCCGGGATGATTGCTTCGTCCCAGGTCGAGCCCGATGACCACGGGGTCGTGGTCCGAGGAGCGGAAGGCACTCGGGTCGTAGTACGCCTCGGCGATCTCGGGCGTGCGGAATCGCTGGTTGTTGGGGAAGCCCACCGATTCCTGGTAGTCGATCGCCGGGACCTCGTCGGCGTTGATCTGCCACGCCGCCGCGCCGGTCACGCGCGCAGCGAGGTCGTCCAGCGCCAGCGCCGTGTCGAGCGTGCCCTGCATGCCGTCGAACGTGAAGGTGTAGGGGAAGCCGTCCGTGAAGCGGACCAACTGATCCTCGTACCCCGAGTCCTCGAGCGCCCGGATCGGATCCTCTCGTCCGTAGGCGTTGAGGTCACCGATGATCAGGGCGCCCAGTGACTGAACCCCTGTCGGGTTGGTCGCGAGCCAGTCGGCCAGCGCCTCCGCCGAGGCGGTGCGCGTGGCGTTCCAGAAGCCCTGCCCGTCGCCCTGGTCGAAGTCCGGGTCGTCGGGGTCGTTGAGGCCGCTCTGTCCCTTGGACTTGAAGTGGTTGACGACGGCCGTCACGCGCTCGCCGGTCCCCAGCCGCGTGAACGTCTGAGCCAGCGCCGGCCGGCTGCGGGTGTCGTCGAAGCGCGGATCGACCGCGCTCGTCAATATGGCGAACTCTCCCACGGGCCTGACGGTCCTGCGGTTGTAGACGAAGGCCTGCTTGATCTCGTCGCTGCCGACCACGCCGGTATCGACGAAATCGTAGACCCGAGCGCCGAGTGCGGCGTTGAGGGCGTCGACGATCGTGCGGGTGGCATGGAACTCTCCGCCGTCGTTCTCGATCTCGATCAGTCCGTACACGTCGGCGTCGAGCCGGGTGATGGCGTCGACCAGCTTCTCGGTCTGGCGCGCCAGCTCGGAAGGCGTGGTGGCGCCACGGGAGGTCGGGAAGCCTCCGCCCTGGCCGTCACCATCGAAGTAGTTCAGGACGTTGAAGCTCGCGACCTTGAGCGTCCCGCCGACGTTCGGCGGAGTCTCCGGGCGCGGCCGGGTCCGGTTCGCGGCGAGCTCGTCCGTGATCGCGTCGATGTCGATCGGTTGCAGCCGCCACGCGCCGAAACCGAAGTGCAGCACCGCGGTGTGGTCGCGCAGCTGGTCGCCGATGCGCAGCGTCCCGCCGGCCTCCACGTAGGGGAGCAGGTCGTCGCTGTCGAGGCGGTTGAGGTTCTGCCCGCTGCGCCCGTCGTCGAGGACGATGTTCGCCGCGGCGTTATCGGCCGCGAGCTGGACGGCTTCATCGCTTCCCGGCAGGTGAACGTTGGTGGGCGTCTGTAGCACGCCGTCGGCCGACAGGCGGATCTCGCCGAAGCGCTCGACCTGGAAGAACTCGGTCACCGTCAACTCGGAGTGGGTGACTCGCATGGACTCGAGCGGCTCCAGGACCTCCGCACGATCCTGAGGCGCGGTCGGCAGGGGCAGTGCGGCCGAGTCCGGCAGGTCGACGCCGGTGTCGTCGCAGACATCGAGAGCGGTTGCCGTGATCTGCGTGACGTTCGAGAACTCGCCTGCCGTCCCCACGACGTGGACGAGGTCGCCTATCTCGCCGTCGAAGGTGCCCCCGCCGTCGAAGACGAACAGCCCCTCGGAGGTGAGCGGGTCGGCGTCGCGATCTCCAGCGATCGCCTCCATGAAGAATCCGCGCAGGCCCTGGTTCTGGGGAATGCCGCTCGCCCCGCCGGAGGTGAAGTCCGCGGTCACGACACCGCGCGAGGTGACGGACTCGCCGGCGATCGGCGTTTGCTGGCCGTCGCCCTGAACCTCGTTGATCGCAGTGAGGTCCGACTCGCCGACCTCGCACGGTTCTGTCGGATCTGGGTCGGTTCCTTCGCAGTCGTTCCCAGGACTGGCACTCGTGCGCGGGGCCGGGGCGGCGGAGCCGAAGTCGGCGCCGTTGTCGTCGGTATCGATGCAGCCGCCGTCGGCCCGAAAGCCGGCGGTGCCGTTGCTCAGGCCGGGCGCCGCGCCGTTGCCCTCGAAGAAGTTCGCGTTGCCGTAGCCGACGAGGTCGACGATCCGCGCCAGCTGGGCTGCACTGCACGGGGTGGATCCGCCGTTGCAACCGAGTCCCTCGGTGCCGCCGACCAGCGCCACCTTGCCGGCGCCGGCCGCCATTGCGATCGGGGTCGGATCGACGAGGTCTGGGCTGGGTAGCGGCGACCCGTTGCCGGCACCGGCGCCCTGCTGTACGAGGAAGTAGCCACCGGGCGCGATGCTGCCGTCCAGCTCCGTCAGCTGTCCGGAGTTCGCGCCGAAGTTACCGGTTCCGGTGGCGCTCGCGTACTGAAGTGAAAAGTCTCCCAGGTCGATGCTCGTCTCGCCGCGGTTGAACAGCTCGATGTAGTCGTGGGTCAGCGGCGCGCCGCTGTTGCCGCCGCCGCCGTACACCTGACTCACCACCAGATCCTGTGAGGCGCCCTCGGCCGGAGTCGGACTCGCGGCCAGAAGTCCGGTCAGCAGCAGTACGACCGCAGCGAGCAGCACGAGAGAACGCGAGTGGTTGGTGGGACGAGTCACTGAATTGTTCCTCCTCGGAGAGCGTGGCGAGCGACGCAGCATGCGTCCGCGCGGAATGCGGCGCACGGGCAAGGATATGCCGACGAGCTGCTTTCGCGCATCGGACTCGAGGGAGGAATCGCCGGCGTTTTTCGTTTGCGGAGCGAGCAACGTCCTTCGGAACCCCCACGAGCTCCGCTTAAGCAAAGCGAACGTTATGTGTAATTAATGCACCTTGTTCATGGATTGTGTAACTGGCACCCCTTTTGAGGCGGGTAGCCAGGCGCCGCGCATAATTCTGCATGTGGTCGATAGGGACGAACATGGAGCCGGCCTTTCCAGCGGGGGGCCCGATTGAGGTCGGCGGATCCCGAGGCGGATCCCGATCTCCGGAATCCTTCCCTCGCCGGGCTTGCCTTGATATGAAGATGCGGTCGGTTCATATCGCCGCTCGCGCGGAGCCGATCATCGTGTCCCCGCGCTCGGCACAAGACGGCAAGACTCTAGGGGGAGGAAAAGTGGTCAAGACAGGCACGCGTGGAGGCGGCCTCGACGGCTATTTCAAGATCACCGAGCGAGGCTCCAACGTTCGCACCGAGGTCATCGCCGGACTCACCACTTTCATGACGATGGCCTACATCTTGTTTCTGAATCCACTGATTCTCTCGGGACCAGACCGCGACGGCGTCACACTGGCGCCCGCGGCGGTCCTGACCGTCACCGCTCTCGCCGCCGGGCTCACGACAATCGCGATGGGGGTCTTCTCCAACTATCCCTTCGCCATCGCGGCGGGGCTCGGCCTGAATGCGGTGGTGGCCTTCCAACTGGTCGGAGGCTCGGGCCTAACCTGGCCCGAGGCCATGGGAGTGATCGTGGTCGAGGGAATCGTCATCCTGATACTCGTGCTCACGAAGTTCAGACAAGCGGTCATGGAATCGGTCCCGCTGCCACTCAAGCATTCCATCGCCGTGGGAATCGGGTTGTTCATCGCGGTCATAGGCTTCGTCGACGCAGGATTCGTCACCACCACCACTCAGCCGAATCCTCCACTCCAGCTGGGCGCGGCCAACGAGCTCCAGGGATGGCCGATCGGGGTCTTTCTCTTCGGCCTCCTGCTCACTCTCTTTTTGTTCTCGCGGCGAATGAAGGGGGCGCTTCTGATCGGCATCGTCGCGACCACGATCGCGGCGGTGATCGTCAACGAGGCCTTTCTCGACGGCGAAGCGTTCGGAGGCAAGGCGAACTACGGCAGCATCGCCGACTTCCCCTCGGCCGACAACTTCGATCTGATCGGGAACTTCTCGTTCGGTTTCTTTGCCGAGCTGGGCATCATCGCCGCGATCCTCGCGATCTTCACCATCATGCTCTCCGACTTCTTCGACACCATGGGCACCGCGATCGGCTTGGGCCGCGAGGCCAATCTGCTCGATGAGGAGGGTCGCCTTCCCGACATCGGCCGCGTGCTGGCGGTGGACTCCGGTGCTGCGGCCTTGGGGGGCGCGTTCTCAGCCTCCTCCAACACGACTTACATCGAGAGCGCTTCGGGGATCGCCGAAGGAGGCCGTACCGGCCTCACCGCGGTCGTGGTCGGAGTGCTGTTCTTGCTATCGATCTTCTTCTCGCCACTCGCGCAGATCATTCCGTTCGAAGCGGCCGCTCCGGCACTCGTCATCGTTGGGTTCCTGATGATGACGAACATCCGGCACGTCCCCTGGGATGACTTCGAGCTCGCCATACCGGCGTTTCTCACGATCGTCGTGATGCCGTTCACCTACTCGATTACGAACGGCATCGGAGCCAGCTTCGTCTCCTTCGTGTTCCTCAAGCTGGCGCGCGGCAAGGCTTCGGAGGTCCACCCGATGATGTACATCGCGGCCGCGGCCTTCGTCGTCTACTTCGGAATCTTCTACGTGAGGCTCTATCTCACTTAGGTGGCCCACCGGGTGAATCGGTCTCCAGCGGAACGATCTCGAAACGGTCCACGTCTATCAGCCCCCGGTCGGTGATCTTCAGCGAGGGGATCACCGACAGGGCGAGGAAGCTCAGCGTCATGAAGGGCGAGGGGATCTTCACGCCCATGTCTGCCAGTACCTCATGGAGACGGTCCATGTGCTCGACCACGGTCTCGACCGGTTCATCGGACAGCAGGCCGGCCACAGGGAGCGCAAGCTCTCCGGCCACTCGTCCCTCGTCGACGACCACGATTCCTCCGCCGAGCTCCTCGAGGCGGCCCACGCATCTCGTCATGTCCTCGTCCGAGGTGCCCACCACCACGATGTTGTGAGCGTCGTGGGCGACCGACGACGCGAACGCGCCGCGCTGAAGCCCGAAGCCGGTGACGAAGCCCTTGCCGATCCGTCCGGTCGCGTGATGGCGTTCGACGACTGCGATCTTGGCGAGATCGCGGTCCGGGTCGGCCACCGCAAACCCATCGTCGAGTCTCGGTGCCTCGGTGCGCGCTTTCGTCAGCAACTGTTCGGGGATGACCTCGATGACCCGCAGCGCGCTCCCGCTCGACGCGATCCGCAGATCCTCCGCCCTCACGGGCGCGTTACGAACCGACCGCCGGACCCACATGGGAACGTCCCGGCCCTCGAACGGAAGGACGCTGCCGTTCGAGACCACCAGAGCACCTTCCTTGAAGACGTGCGTCGGCTCGAAGTGCTCGAGATCCGGCATGAGGAAGAAATCGGCTTTGAAACCGGGCGCCACGGCGCCCATGTCCGTCAGCCCGTGGTAACGAGCAGGGTGCAGCGAGGCCAGCAGGATCGCCTCCTCGGGTGCGAGCCCGTGAGCGACCGCCAGCCGGCACATGTGATTGATGTGCCCCTCTCTCACCAAGAAGTCGGGCTCCCGATCATCGGTGCAAAAAGCGCAGTTCTCGGGCCCGTAGTCCTTCACCAAAGGCAGCAGGTCGATCAGATTGCGCGCGTTCGACGCCTCCCTGATCAGAACCCACATTCCCTTGCGCCGCTTCTCGAGGGCCTCCTCGTAGGTGGTCGACTCGTGATCCGAACGAATACCCGCCGCGAGATACGCGTCGAGCGAGCGACCGCGCACACCCGGGGCATGGCCGTCGACGTGCGTCGCTCCCCTGACCGCGAGCTTCTCGAGCTCGTCGTCGGCCCCCGCGATCACCGCGGGGAAGTTCATCATCTCCGCGACCCCGAGCGCGTGGCTTCGTCTGAGGATCGACTCCATGTCCCCGCTTGTGAGGGGCCGCCGCGGCGATTCGAACGCGCTGGCCGGCACGCACGAAGACGCCATCACGAAGACCTCGAGCGGCAGGCCCTCGCAGACGTCGAGCAGCCAGTGGATTCCGTCCGTGCCGAGCACGTTCGCGATCTCGTGCGGATCCGTGACCACCGCGGTCGTTCCATGCGGGAGCACCGCGCGCGCGAACTCGTCCACCATGAGCTTCGAGGACTCGATATGGACGTGAGCGTCGATGAAACCGGGGACGAGATACTGATCCCGGCCGTCGACGACCTCACCGCCCTCGAAGCTGCCGAGCCCAGCGACCCGCCCCTCCGCCACCGCCACGTCGACTTCGAGCCATTCCTTGGTGAAGGCCGCGAAGACGCGCGCGCCGCGCACGACGAGATCGGGCGGGGCATCACCCCTGGCCACGGCGATGAGACGGGCCCGGTCCGTCACCGCACCTCCCGCTCCGTCAGTCCCACGACGTCCTCCGGCCGCACGGGCGCGCGCTCCAGCGCCCGGCCGGTCGCATCCCGAAGGGCGGCGATCACCGCCGGCGTGGACGAGATCGTCGGCGCCTCTCCAACGCCCTTGACGCCGTATGGCGCCTCGGGATCGCCGAGCTCGAGCACGTCGATCTTCATGGGCGGCATGTCGAGCACCGTGGGTATGAGGTAGTCGGTGAAGGACGGATTGCGAATCCGGCCGTTGCTCACTTGGATCTCCTCCATGAGGGCGAGTCCCAGTCCCTGCGCGCTTCCGCCCTCGATCTGACCCTCGACCGAGAGCGGATTGATCGCCTTTCCGACATCCTGGGCGGTTGCGAGCTCGACGACCCGCACGAGCCCGAGTTCGGTATCGACGTCGACGATCGCGCGGTGCGCGGCGAATGCAAACGCCACGTGCGCATCGCCCTGCCCGGTTTCGGGATCCATCGGGTAAGTCTTCCGGTGCCGGTACTCACGGGTCTCCTCGATGGAGTCCCGACCGAGCAGGTCCGCGATCGAGACCTCGATCCCGTTGGTCTGCGACACGATCTTGCCCCCCTCCATGGAGAAGTCGCTCGGAGACCCGCCGAGCTCCCCGGCCGCTCGCTCGAGCAAGCGCGCGCGCACTGCCTCACACGCGCTCTTGACCGCGCCTCCCGTCATCCACGTCTGGCGCGACGCCGACGATGAACCGGCCGAGCCGACCGTCGTGTCGGCCGGCAGGAGGGTCACGCGTTCGACGCCGAGCTCGGTGCGAGCGACCTGGATCTGGACGACGCCGACTCCCTGACCGACCTCCGCCGCGGCGCTGTGAACCTCGACCTGCGGCTCGCCTCCGGCGGCAAACAGACGCACGCGTGCGGTGGCGAAGTCATCGGAACCCTCCGAGAAGGCGATGTTCTTGAACCCGATCGCGTAGCCGACGCCGCGCCTGATGCCCTCGCCGTGCGTAGTGTTCGAAACTCCGCCCGGGAGCGAACGAAGATCCAGAGGTGCGTCGTGTCCCGCCGGCGGAAGCGACATCTCCTTCACCCGCCGGAGCAGCTCCGCGACAGGTGCCGGCCCCTCGACGATCTGACCCGTGGGCATCGCCGACCCAGTGCTCATCGCATTTTTCATTCTGAGCTCGACGGGATCCATGCCGAGCGCGTCCGCGAGCTTGTCCATCTGGGACTCGTAGGCGAAACAGGCCTGTACCGCACCGAAACCGCGCATCGCGCCACAGGGCGGGTTGTTCGTGTACACGGCAAGGGCGTCGACCTGGACGTTGGGCACTTCGTAGGGGCCGCAGGCGAAGGCGGTCGCGTTCGCGCACACCGCCGTCGATGACGACGCGTAGGCGCCGCCGTCGAGGACGATGCGGGCTTTGACGTAGACGAGCTCGCCTTCTCTCGTCGCACCGTGCTCGTAGTGCATGCGCGCGGGATGCCGGTGCACGTGCCCGAAGAAGGACTCCTCGCGCGAGTACATCATCTTCACGGGTCTGCCGGTGTACAGGGCCAGCATGCAGCAGTGAATCTGCATGGAGAGGTCCTCCCTCGCCCCGAACGCGCCGCCAACTCCGGCAAGCGTGATGCGAACCTTGTCCTGCGGCAGTCCCAGACTTGCGGCCAGTTGCTCCAGATCGACGTGAAGCCACTGCGTGGCGACGTAGAGGTCAATGCCGCCGTCCTCCGCGGGCACCGCGAGGCCGGACTCCGGCCCGAGAAAAGCCTGGTCCTGCATGGCCGTCTCGTAGGTTCCCTCGATCACGACGTCGGCGGTTACAGCCGGGTCGCCACACCGGATGCGCGCGTGGCGGATCAGGTTGCCGGAGGCGTGCAGCTGGGGCGCATCGGGTTCGACCGCCCTCTCGGGATCCACCAGCGGAGGGAGCTCCTCGTAGTCCACGCGCAGCCGGTCGGCGGCGCGGCGCGCGTTCTCGGGGTGATCCGCGGCGACGAGTGCGACCGGCTCACCCTCGTAGCGAATCTCGTCCCAGGCGAGCACCGGCTGGTCGACGATCTCCATGCCGAAGAGCTTGCGGCCCGGCACGTCCTCGTGCGTGAGCACGGCGTGCACGCCCGAGACCGTCAACGCATCGGTGATATCCAGCGACCGGATCGCCGCGCGCGGATGAGGACTTCGCACGGTGGCGCCCCACAGCATCCCCTCGGCCCAGAGGTCGGACGAATAGGCAAACTCCCCCTTGACCTTGGGCACCGAGTCCTGCCGCCGCGCGCTGGTCCCCACTCCGCCGCGTACCGGGGGCGCGATGGTTCTCTCTTTCGTGGGCGTCATCTTTGTTTCCCTTCCGCTGCGCCCCTCCTCGAGGGGCTACGCTTCTCGCCGCCTCCAAAGGCGGCGGCGCCGGGTAATGCTCGCGATCGTCGAGACGATCGCTTCATCCTGAATCCAGCAGTCTGCGGGTGGCCTTGTCGAGATCCGCCGCGATGGAGGACTCGTCGCCCGTTGCGAGCCGTCCGCCCTCGACCACGGCGCGTCCCTGGACCAGCAACAACTCGACGGGCCGCGGAGGACCGAACACCAGGGCGGCGACGGGGTCTGAGATTCCCGTGTGGCCGAGGTCGTCGAGTCGCCACAAGGCGACGTCCGCCTGCATGGTGGGCTCGAGCGATCCGATCTCGTCGCGGCCGAGACAGCGCGCCCCGCCGCGGGTTGCGAGGGCGAGCGCGCCGCGCGCGGTGAGCGCGGCCGGACCGCCCGCGATGCGAGCGACGAGCAGCGCCTGGCGGATCTCGGGGCCCAGCTCGCCGCCCTCGTTGGACGCGGCGCCGTCGACGCCGAGACCGACGGGCGCGCCGGCCGAGGTGAGCGACGGGACCGGGGCGATGCCGACGCCGAGACGCGCGTTCGACGTGGGACAGTGCGCGACTCCCGTGCCCGTCTCCGCAATGCGATTGATCTCGGAGCTCGAGAGGTGGACGCAGTGGGCCAGCCACACGTCGTTCCCGAGCCAGCCGAGATCGTCGAGATACTCCACCGGGCGTACGCCGAAACGCTCCCTGCAGAACTCCTGCTCCTCGAGGGTCTCGGCCAGGTGGGTGTGGAGCCTGACGCCGCGCTCGCGGGCCAGGGCGGCGGCCTCGCGCATGAGCTCGGCGGTTACCGAGAATGGTGAGCAGGGAGCGACCGCGATCCGAAGCATCGAGCCCGGTGAGGGATCGTGCCACGCGTCGATCGCCCGCTCGGTGGCGGCGAGGATCTCGTCGCGATCCTCTGTGACTTCGTCGGGAGGAAGCCCTCCCCGTGACTTCCCGAGGTCCATCGATCCCCGGCAGGGATGGAAGCGAACGCCGAGCTCCCGTGCCGAAGCCACCTCGGCCTCGAGGAGGTCCCCCGCGCCGTGCGGGAAGACGTAATGGTGGTCGGTGGTGGTCGAGCAGCCCGAACGGGCGAGAGCGGCCAGTCCCGCGCGCGCCGCCGCGCTTTGCATGTCCTCATCGATGTGCGCCCATATCGGGTACAACTCGGTCAACCAGTCGAAGAGGTTCGACTGTTGCGCGCGGCCGCGCGTGAGCCATTGATAGAGATGATGGTGGCAATTGATCAGGCCGGGCGTGGCGATGCAACCGCTGCCGTCGATGCGTCGGATGCCCGGCTCGAGCGCGGGTGCGGTTCCCTGGCCCACCGCTAGGATCGCGCCGCCCTCGATGACGATGTGGCCGGAGGAGTGCTCGGAGAGCGCGTCGTCCATCGTCGCGATCGCGCAGCCCTCGATGACGACTCGGGATACGTCGTTCATGCGCGCGAGTTCCTGACGGCGGCCGCGCGCACCGCGTCGAGGATCTTCTCGTAGCCGGTGCAGCGGCAGAGGTTGCCGGCCAGTGCTTCGCGGATCTCGGGATCGGTGGGCCGTGGATTGCGGGCCAGCAGCTCGTGGGTCGCAACGATCAGCCCCGGGGTGCAGAAACCGCACTGGACCGCGCCGGCCTCGACGAAGTCCTTCTGGATCGGATGAAGCTCGCCGTTCTCGGCGAGCCCCTCGACGGTGACGACGTCGCGACCCGCGGCCTGTGCCGCGAGCACGAGACAAGAGCACACGAGCACACCGTCGAGGTAGACCGAGCAGGACCCGCATTCTCCCTGTTCGCAGGCGTTCTTCGAGCCGGGCAGTCCGAGCCTCTCGCGCAGAACGTAGAGAAGGCTCTCACCCTCCCACGCGCCGTCCACCTCGCGCGGGTTGCCGTTCACGGTTAGCTGCAAGTGCATCAGAGCGTGCCTCGATACTCGTCCCAGGCCCACGCGAGCGTGCGACCGGCCATGACCCCCAGCGAGTGACGCCGATAGGCGGCCGACCCCCTGACGTCGTCGATGGGTCGGGACGCCTCGCTCGCGAGTTGTCCGAAGCGCGCGACCGCGCCTTCCGAGAGCTGGCCGCGGCTGTCCCACAGTCCTTCTTCGTCCAGGACTCCTTCGAGGAACCGCTCGGCCTCTGTCGCGCGCAGTGGCACGGGGCCGGCCGAGCCGATTCCGGTTCCGACCGAGCGGGCCGGCGGATCGAGTGTCAGCGCGAACGACGCGACCGCGATGACCATCGCGTTGCGGGTACCGATCTTGGAGAACTGCTGGGGACCGGTCGCAACCGGCATATGGATCGCGGCGATCAGCTCGTCGGGCGCGAGGACGTTTCGCTTCGGCGCGATGCAGAACTCCTCCACCGGGACGACGCGAGTCCCGCTCGTCGCGGCGAGCTCGATGCGCGCGCCGCTCGCCACCAGTGGTGGTAGCGCGTCGCCCGCGGGAGAGGAGGTGCCGAGGTTGCCACCGACCGTGCCCCGGTTCCGAATCTGCGGGGACCCGACGGTGCGAGAGGCGATGGCCAGACCGGGGAGCTCGGATGCGAGCTCTGCGATCACGCGGGTGTAGTCGACGCCCGCACCCAGTCTCACGCCGCCGTTGACGTGCGACCATTCGTTCAGCTCCGCGACCCGGGTCAGATCGATGATCGTCTCGGGGCGGCGGCGATCGAAGTTGAGCTCGACCAGGAGATCCGTCCCTCCCGCCAGAGGAACGGCCCCCGGATGCTCCTCTTTGGCCGCGAGCGCTTCGCCCCAGCTAGTCGGCTGCAGGACTTCCAAATACCCGTTCCAGAAACTCGATTACCACTATCACTCTTCCCGTGAGACCTATGATTCGCTGCGACCAGTCTTCAACATTTTGCGTAGGAGGTGAAGGTGGTTGGTTCCCAGGCGCAGGCTCTCCTGATTCGGGGCGGCGATGTCGTTTCGTCGGAGGAGGTGCGCCGAGCCGACGTCTTCATCCGAAACGAACGAATCGAACGCGTCGGCGCGCTCGGAGACGTCACGGCCGATGCCACGATCGACGCCGCCGGCAAGCTCGTGATACCGGGTGCCGTCGACGTCCACACACACCTCGACATGGAGGTCGGCGTGACGCGCTCGTCCGACGACTTCACGAGCGGAACCGTCGCCGCGGCCTGCGGGGGGACGACGACGGTGATCGACTTCGCCACCGCTTATAGGGGCGAGTCGCTCGCCGAAGGACTCGCCGCCTGGCACGGCAAGGCCACAGACAATGCCGTGATCGACTACTCCTTTCATATGACGATCACCGAGCTGGCCCGTCCGGCAGACGACCTCGTCGCCGAGATGGTGGAGGCCGGGATCACGAGCTTCAAGCTGTACATGACCTATCCCGAACGCTTGATGGTCTCCGACGAGGTCATCTCCGAGGTCATGAAGGCGGCCGAACGGCAGGGCGCGCTGGTCTGCCTCCACTGTGAGGACGACGCGACGATTGCCGTTCGGCGCGCCGAGGCGCTCGGCGCGGGACACACTCAACCGCGCTGGCACGCACAATCGCGGCCTCCCGAGGCAGAGGCGGACGCGGTCCTGCGCGCAATCCGACTCGCCGAGAACACCGGCGCCGCGTGTTACGTCGTGCACCTGTCGAGCGCTCCGGCTCTCGAGCGCGTTCGTGTCGCTCGTGAAAGCGGTCTGGACTTCTATGCCGAGACCTGCCCCCAATACCTCTACCTGTCGGCGGAGCGTTACGAGGACGCTCCCGCCACCGCCGCCCACTACGTCTGCGCTCCCCCGTTGCGCGATCCGCACCACGCGGAGGAGTTGTGGGAGGGACTCAAGCGCGGCCACTTGCAGGTCGTAGCCACCGACCACTGTCCTTTCACCTCGGCGGACAAGCGCGCCGGGCTCGCCGGTGGCGGCTGGAGCGATTTCACCCAGATCCCCGGAGGGGTGCCCGGCATCGAGACCCGGCTCGCGCTCGTCTACCAGAAGGTCGATGAGGGACGACTCGGCCTGACCGACTGGGTCGACCGTTGCTGTACGACTCCGGCCAAGCTCTTCGGTCTACATCCTCGTAAGGGGGAACTAATCGCGGGGGCCGATGCCGACGTCGTCGTCTTCGATCCCTCCGCTGAGCGGCCTCTCGTCGCCGAGCGCCTGCACATGAACGTCGACTACTCGCCTTACGAGGACATCACCGTGCGAGGCTGGCCGAGCTTGGTGCTGTCACGCGGCCGGGTCGTGGCACGCGACGGAGAACCCGCCGGCACTCCGGGATGGGGCCGGTTCGTACCACGGGGGCCGAGCGGCCGGCTCATCGACGGTACCTAGGGCTTTCCGAAGACCTCGTGCGTGCCGACTCGGCGCCAGATCACGTGGGGCTCCCCCTCGACTTGCTCGTCTTCGTTCTCAAAGGTTGCCCGACCATCGTCGGCCCAGGTCATCTCGAAGATGGCCTCGGTCCCCTGCAGGCGCTCGACGCGGAGTCCCTTGCGGAAGGGCCGTTCTGCTTTGAGATCCGCAACAAACTTGTCGACCGCGCTCCTGAAACGCGCCTTGTCTTCGGGAGAGAGCGCGGCATGATCCTTCTTGAAGCGATCGGTTCTCCCGTAGGTCGGCAACTCGATTGAGCTAGAGAATCACTCGTCGAGCGACTCGAGGAAATCTTCGCCGGTCTTGGAAACCTCGACTCGTCCCTTCTCGATGTCGAGAGTGGCCTCTCGTTCGCCCTCTTGCCAGGACGGCGTCCAAAACCAAGCTTGGGACGCGTCGATCACCTTCTGGGGCCTCAGCAGAATCCCCTCGGGCACCATCTCTACCTCGACGGGATCGCCTTCCTCGAGGTGGGCGCGCTCCCGGATCTCACGCGGGATCGTGACCTGCCCCTTCGCTCTGACTCTCGTGGCCGCCACCGAAGCTCCTTTCGCCGGGTGCCGTTCCTAGCACTTTCCGAAATAAGGAAAGTTAGAATTTCCGCCTCGTTCGGGCCGGACGGTATCGTGCGTCAAGATGCTCGGGATGACGCGCATCCACTGGAACCCGCAGGCGACCTCCGACGCGCCGGGCCCGGCCCCCGATCGCGCGCCGCTCGGCTACCACCGCCGCCTGCCCGGCTACGAGGCCTCGCCCCTGCGGGATGCGCCCTCGCTGGCCGCCGAGCTCGATCTCGGGCGCCTATGGGTGAAGGACGAGTCGAGCCGCCTCGGCCTCCCCTCGTTCAAGATCCTCGGGGCCTCCTGGGGCGTGTACCGCGCGCTCGAGGAGCACATCGGGGGCTTCGAGGAGTGGAGTCGCCTCGACGAACTCGCCGCCCAGCTCGGGCGCCGTCGTCCGCTAACCCTGGCAGCGGCCACCGACGGCAACCACGGACGGGCAGTCGCGCGCATGGCGCAGCTTCTCGGCCTGGAGGCTCGTATCTTCGTGCCCGCGGGCACCGCCGCGGCGCGCATCGAGGGGATCGAGAGCGAGGGTGCGAGCTGCGAGGTCGTCGACGGTAGCTACGACGACGCGGTGGCGCGCTCGGCGCGCGAGGCCGGCGACCGTTGCCTCGTGATCTCGGACACGTCGTGGCCCGGATACGAGGACGTCCCACGTTGGGTCATCGAGGGATACTCGACGATCTTCTGGGAGATCGACGACCAGCTGTCCGAGCGGGGCGATGCTGCCCCCGATTTGGTCGTGATTCAGATCGGCGTCGGGGCGCTGGCGGCCGCGGCGGCGCGGCACTTCAGATCGGGCGTGCGCCCTTCTCCGCGCATGGTGGGCGTGGAACCGGAAGCGTCGGCCTGCGTCCTCGCCTCGATGGAGGCGGGCCGGCTCGTCACGATCCCTGGCCCGCACGACTCGATCATGGTCGGCCTCAACTGCGGGACTCCCTCGGTGGTCGCCTGGCCGCTCGTGTCGCGCGGCTTCGATGCCTACGTCGCGCTCGCCGACGAACGGGCGGGCGAGGGAATGCGTGCGCTCGCGCGCGCCGGGGTGATCTCGGGCGAGACCGGGGCCGCGGGGATCGCATGCCTGCTCGAGTTGCTCAACGAGCGCGACGCGCGCGCGCGGTTGGGCATCGACCGGAACACCGCGGCCCTCGTGCTCTCCACCGAGGGGGCCACCGATCCGGCCGCCTACGAGGCCATCGTGGGCGCTCGCCCCGGTGTGCCGTGACCCGTGATCTGGTGTGGTTCGGCGGCGAGATGCCCGCCGACTACCGTATTTGTGGTCGTTGGGCACGTCGCTGCAGCGGCGCCGCCAGTTAGCCCGAGGTGGCGTAGCCACCCATCGTCAGCGCCAGCAGTGCTTTGCCGCTGTGCAGGCGATTCTCGGCCTCCTGGAAGACGACGGATTGCTCGCCGTCGATTACCTCGTCCGTCACCTCGTAACCGCGGTCGGCGGGAAGGCAGTGCATGTAGATGGCATCGTTCGCGGCGGTCTGCATCCGCCGGTGGTTGCAGATCCAGTCCTTGTACTTGGCGTTGAGGGCGAGCG
This sequence comes from Actinomycetota bacterium, assembly GCA_009379915.1. GTDB lineage: Bacteria > Actinomycetota > CADDZG01 > CADDZG01 > WHSQ01 > WHSV01. Next base: position 25,591 of record WHSV01000009.1, read on the forward strand.
CCTCCTGCTCGTTTCCGAACAGGTGCTCGGCCCCCCATGACTTCGGATAGACGACCTGAGCGTCGGCGAAACCCGCATCCATGTCGTCGACCTCGGTGATCGAGCCGCCACCCCTCGTCGCAATGAGCCGGGCCCGATCCATCACGTGAGACATGAGCCGGTATTCCGGGGGCCGGGCGATGGTGACGTCGGCTCCGAAACGAGGGAGGAGCAATGCGAGTCCCTGTGGCACGCTCATCGGCTTGGCGTAAGACGGAGCGTAGGCCCACGACACGCAGACCTTCATCCCCGTCAGGTCGCGCGTGCCGAAGACCTCCTCGATCGTCATGAGATCGGCCAGTTGCTGAGTGGGATGGTCCTCGTCGCACTGCAGGTTGATGACCGGCGTCTCGGAGTAGCGCGCCACCTCCCTGATGTAGGCGTTGCCCTCGCCCGGGACCTTGTCGTGGCGGATAGCGATCCCGTGCCCGTAGGACGACAGGATGATCCCCATGTCGCGCGGGCTCTCCCCATGAGCGATCTGGGACGTGTTCGCGTCGATGAAGTGAGCGTGTCCGCCGAGCTGGGTCATCCCCGCCTCGAACGCGTTGCGAGTCCTGGTCGAGAGGTCCAGGAAGATCATGAACAACGTCCTGTCGGACAGCAGGCGGTGGGGATCGCCGGACTTGAAGGCGCCTTTCAGCTCGCGCGCGACGTCCAGAGCGGTGCCGATCTCGTCGACCGACCAGTCGGCGGTCGAGATGAAGTCTCTCCCCGTCAGTTCAGCGCGTCCCACGTATCCTCCCTCTCTAGAGATTTGCCATGCGCTCCCACAGCACCGGTGCGCTCACGCGACAGCGCGCCGCGAGTTCCTCCTCGTCGACGAGGAGATGCTTGTGGTCGCGTACGACCCATCGGCCCGCCACCATCACGTCGCGCACCGCTGCGGCCGTGAGGCCGAATATGAAGTGTCCCGCGAGATTGTCGGCGTCGACGGGAGTGGGAGAGGAATACTCCAGCACCATCAGGTCGGCCGGCGCGCCCACCTCCAGCGTGCCGAGCGCCGGCTCGCCGAACAGCGCTCCGGCCACATCGGCTCCGGTGGCCAGACGTTCGGTCGCAAACGCGGGTCCGGTCGTCCCGCTTGCCTCGCGCGCCTTCAGGTAGCACGCGCGCGCCTCGGCGAACATGTCGCCGTCGATGCCGTCGGTTCCCAGCGCCACCCGCTCACCCATGTCCTGTACCGGTGCATAACCGACTCCATTGTTCATGTTGGAGCGTGGGTTGTGAGCCACCCATGCTCCCGAGGCCCGGACCCGGGCGCGCTCGGAATCGTCGAGATGAACGCCGTGGGCGATGAGATCGCCTTCCTCGAGCGCGCCCTCGTCGGCCAGGCGGTGGGCGGTGCGTTGACCGTAGCGTTCCTGTGAATCGCGCTCGTCGCATTCATCCTCGGCGAGATGGATGTGAATCGGCGTCGCAGAGTCGCGAGCCACGGCAACGAGTGACTCCATCGTGGGACGGCCGATTGTGAAGGACGCGTGCGCGCCGACCATGCCGCGCACGAGGGCCCGCCGGTTCGTCTTGATAAAGCGCGCGTTCTCCTGGACGCCGGCGAGGCCCCGCGGTTCACCGTGTCGATCGCTGACCTCGTAGCACACAACCGCGCGCATTCCAGCCTCGTCGAGTCCGTCGGCCACCGCGTCCAGCGACGAGTCGATGGCTTCGGGCGAGGCGTGGTGGTCGACGAGCGAGGTCGTTCCGGCTCTCGCGGCTTCGACCGCACCCACGAGCGCAGAAAGCTTCACCGTCTCGAGATCGAGCGCGCGATCCAGACGCCACCACACGCGCTCGAGGATCTCGGGAAAGGTGCGCGGGAGGTCCGCGGGTCCCGGCATTCCGCGTGCCAGAGCCGAATAGAGGTGATGATGCGCGCAGACGTTGCCCGGCATCACGAGACAACCCGAGACGTCCACCCGCTCGGCCGGCGCCCGACTCGCCGCTTGGTTCCCCGGCGTTGCTTGCGAGATGCGCCCCGCTGCGACCGCGAGATCCCCCGGCACGAGTATTCCGCGGCGCGGATCGGCGAGGACTCCACCGGCGAGAAGCGCGTTCAAGAGGCGGGTTCGGCGGCGGCGCGGCGAGCGGCGCCGAGCTTGGCGACGGCCCGCGGGTGCGCCGCCTTCGCCGCCGCTGTGTCCTTCATCGGCAACCGGGTGCGCCACTTGCCGTCGAAGGAGTGGACCGCGCCGGCCACCGCCCCGGCGGTGGGCACGAGCCCGATCTCGCCCACCCCCTTTGCTCCGTAGGGACCCTCCGGCTGAGTTTCTTCGATGAAGATGCACTCGACCCTGGGCATGCCCTTCGCGGGGATGATTCCCTGCGACTTCAGCGTCGGGGTCTTGATGTGGCCGCCCTCGACGACGAACTCCTCGGTGAGCGAGTGCCCCAAGCCCATGTGAACCGAGCCCTCGATCTGTCCCTCGAGCAGGTTCCGGTTCATCACCTTTCCCACGTCGTGGGCGGCGACCACCCTCTCGATCCTCCCGTCGGCGTCGAGGATCACGACTTGAACGCCCCACCCGTAGCAGATGTGGGAGCGCTCGAGGTTCGGGTCGTCCATCGGCTGAGTGAGCCTGAACTCGACCTCCCCGGTGAACTCCTGACCCACGAGATCGGTCAGCTGATTACCGTTGAGCTCCGCTCTCAGCTTCTCGCAGGCGCGCTTCACCGCGAGTCCGCCGAGAAAGGTTCCGCGCGACGCGGTCGTCTGTCCCGTCGCGAACTCGCGCTCGGTGTCCACGCGCACGCTCACGTGCTTGAGCTCGATTCCGCTCTGCGCCAGTTCCTCGCAGGCGACCTGCTGGAGCACGGTATGCACACCCTGGCCCATCTCGGTCCACGAATGCCGTACGAGAATCGATGCATCCTCCTGAACCTCCACCGATGCGCGCCCGTACTCGGGCAGGCCGTTGCCGACGCCGACGTTCTTGACCGCACTGGAGATCCCCGCGTAGCGCGCGCCCTTGTAGATCTCCTTGACGGCCTCGAGGCACTTCTTGAGACCCACTCCTTCGCCGAGAATCTGCCCGGTGCCGAAGGTCGAGCCGACATCGAGCGCGTTGATCCAGCGGATGTCGAATCCGTCCATGCCCGCCATCTCGGCGAGGCGATCCATGCAACCCTCCATTGCAAAGTTCGCCTGGTTCGAGCCGAAGCCGCGCATCGCCCCAGCCGGTGGATTGTTCGTGTAGACGGCGTGCGCCGCGACGTTGACGACCGGCACGTCGTATGCGCTGCAGGAGTGGCCGCAGGCGCGTTGCAGCACCTTGTCCCCCACGCTCGCGTAGGCCCCCGTGTCGCCCACGATGCGAGCCTTCACGGCAGTGAGCCTGCCCCTCGAGTCGCAGCCCACGGTGTAGGTCATCCGCAGCGGATGCCGTTTGACGTGCATGCGTACCGACTCTTCGCGCGAGAGCGTGAGCTTGACCGGCACGCCGGCGGCTCGCGACATGACCGCTGCGTGACCGTTGATCCCGAGGTCCTCTCTCGCCCCGAACGCGCCTCCGTTGGAGACCAGCGACACTCGCACTTTGTCCTCGGGCTCGCCGAGCAGCCGCGCGATCTGGCGACGGTCGTCCCAGATTCCCTGGCCCCCGGACAACACGTGCATCCCCTCGTCCCTGTCGACGGCGAGCGCGGACTCGGGCTCGAGGAACGCGTGCTCGATGAACTGGGTCTGAAACGTCTCGGTGACGACATGGTCCGAGGCGGCCAGCGCCGCGTCGGCGTCACCGCGCTCGATCCTCCAGGTCTTCAGCAGGTTCCCGCCGTCGTGCACCCGTGGCGCACCCGGTTCAAGCGCGCGCTCGGGATCGGTGACGGGCTCGAGCACCTCGTAAGCGACCTCGATGGCGGCCGCCGCCCGGCGAGCGACCAGACGCGAGGTCGCGACGACCCCCGCAAGCACGTCACCGACGTAGCGGGTCGTCTCTCCCTCGGCGACGAACGCGGGCCAGTCGTTGTGGATGCAGCCCACCTCTCGCTCGCCCGCGACGTCACTTGCGAGCACTACGCGCACCACTCCGTCCATGGCCTCGGCCCTCGAGACGTCGATCTTCGTGACCACGGCGCGCGGGTGGTCGGCGAAACGAAGTGCTCCGTGCCGAGTGTCCTGTACCTCCATGTCGTTGATGAAGGGCTTGAGACCGAGTGCCAGCTCGAACGACTGGTACTTCGGCGTTCGTGAGCCGATCCGGCCGGACCAGTCGAGGTGCGGTTGCTCGTCACCCGAAAGGATTCCCCCCGCCATCTCGATCGCGTCTATGACCTTCACGTAGCCCGTGCAGCGGCAGAGGTTGCCGGCGAGTGATTTGGCTATCTCGCTGCGGGACGGTTGAGGGTTCTTGGTGAGGAGGTTGAGGGCCTTGACCACTATTCCGGGGGAGCAGAATCCGCACTGGGACGCACCCGTCGCGGAGAACGCCAGGGCGAACGCCTCGCGCTCGTGATCGGAGAGCCCCTCCAGGGTCACGACCGACTTGCCGGCGAACTTCGAGGCCGGCTGCGAGCAAGCCACCCGCGCGTGCCCGTCGACGAGCACCGTGCAGGCCCCGCAGTAGCCCTCGGGCTGGCACCCGTCCTTGGCCGCGAGCAGGCCCAGGTCGTCTCGCAGGACGTCGAGGAGCGTCTCGTCCTCCGCGGCTTCGACCGCGACATCCTCGCCGTTCACCTGGAACTGCAAGCGTTCGTTCATGTTCAGTCTCCGATCCCGGCGATTGCCGCGGGCAGGGCCGCGTAGTAGGCGACCGAGGCCACCAGGTGATCGACGGGGCACTGGTCGAGAACGGAATGCGCCCAACGCTCCTCGCTCGGCCCGAAACCGATCGTCGGTATTCCCAAGCGGCCGGCCGACGCAATGCCGTTGGTCGAGAACGTCCACTTGTCCACCTCGGGCGTCTTGCCGAGGGCGGCCTTCCCGGCAGCCGCTCCCGCAGCAACGAGTGGGTGGTCCGGCTCGAGCACCCACGTCGGGTAGTACTTCTCGGTTTCCAGCGTCAGCCCCGTGTAAGCGGGACGGGCGTAGTCGAGAACCTCGACCTTCGCGTTCTCGGCGGAGCCGAGGGACGCCACCTCCTTGAGCGCAGACTCCAGGGTCTCGCCCGCGGTGAGGCGGCGGTCGAGATAGATCGTGCAGGAGTCGGGGATTGCGTTCAGAGAGGCCGTCTCGCACTCGATCATGGTCACGGCGATGGTTCCGCGCCCGAGAAAGGCGTCGTCGGCAAGCCGCTCGTTGAGCTCGGTAACGTCGAGGACAACCGGAGCCATCGCGGCAACCGCGTTGTCACCCCGCTCCGGCGCGCTCGCGTGCGCGGACGTGCCCCTCGTTTGAACGGAGATCTCCATCCGACCTCGATGCCCCCGGTACACCGCGAGGTTCGTGCACTCACCGAGCACGACGGCGTCCACGCCGGTCACCGTCTCGGTGAGGAAATAGCCGAGCGCAAGCCCGTCACAATCCTCTTCCATGACCGTGCCGACGACGTAGACGGTCACATCCGCGCCGTCGAGGCCTCGGCCGGCTATGAGCTTCCCACCGTAGACCTGCGACGCGACCGCGCCCTTGTTGTCCGACGCACCACGGCCGAAGACGACACCGTCGGTGAGCTTGCCCTCGTAGGGATCGTGGGGCCAGGACGAGGAATCCCCTACTCCGACCGTGTCCATGTGGGCATCGAGAACGATCTTGGTCTTACCGTCGCCGATACGTCCTACGACGTTGCCCATTGGGTCGGAAAAGACCTCGTCGTAACCGAGGTCCTCCATTTCGGCCGCGATCCGTCGCGCCACGTCTGCCTCCTCGCACGAAGGGGAGGGTATGGCGATGATCTCGCGCAAGAAACCTGTCACGTCGTCGCGATACTGTTCTGCTTGCTCCAGGTAATCGCTCAAGTTCAAGTCCTCGCTACTTGTAGGCCGAAGGCGTCGATCATCGCGTCGACGTCATCTCCCAGCGGATAAAGAACGGGGCAGGTCGCACCGTGCTCGATGTACTCGTTCACCTTCGCTCTGCACTCGTCCGGTGTCCCCGACGCGCTCACGAGCTGGACGACCTCGTCGGGCACCAGTGCCGCCGCTTTCTCGATCTCATCGTGTGTGGCGGGCCAGTCGACCACCGCGTTGATCTCCTCGATCAGCGACGAGTCGACGCCGGAGGCCTTCATGATATGCGGTTGCTGTCCGAGGTACTGCGTGAGGAGCAAACGGGCCGCGTCCAGCGCTTTGGTCCGATCGTCGTCGAGCGAGCAAACCACGAGCTGGGGGCGATCGACGTCGTCGATGCTCCGGCCCCCGCGCCTGGCCCCCGCTTCGAGCCGCTCCATCGCATCGTCGTTGTAACTCGGCGAGACCATGTAATTGAGAACGACGCCGTCGGCGATCTCGCCGGCGAGCTCGAGCATCTTGGGGCCGGTGGCGCCGACGTAGATCGGGATGTCGCGCGCGGAGACGTCTCCGTGTACGACATCGATCCTCACACCGTCGAGGTGCACGAACTCACCCTCGTAGGAGACCTCGTCGAGAGTGAACAGCCTCCGGCAAGCCTCCACCGTTTCGCGCATGCACTGCAGCGGATGGCGGCGAGAGATGCCGACCTTGCGCGCCAGCGGATCCCACCAGGCCCCCAGTCCGAGCATGACGCGGGCCGGCGCGAGGTCGTCGAGCGTGACGAAGGTCGCGGCCAGCAGTCCAACGTTGCGCGTCCACGTGTTCACCACCCCCGAACCGACCTTGATGCGATCGGTCGATGCGGCGAAGGCGGCCATCGGCACCGTCGCCTCTCTGACGAGGCGAGACTCGGCCTGCCACACCGCCTCGAAGCCCCTCTCCTCCGCCCGCTGCACGTAGCGAATCCCATCCCTTATGGGGTGCTTGTCCTGCAGGTAGAGAGCTACGCGCTGGGGAGATGCGTTCGCTGTAGGGCTCCTCTTAGACGCCGGGTGTGCGTTCAGTCGATTATGCGGAAGCCTCGGAGCTCGCGTCAACATCGTCGAAACGTCGCCAGAGGCGACCATTGTCAGATCAGCCTCCCTACAGGAGTCTCGAATGACGATGGTCGAGCCGCGCCAGAAGCAGGGAGGTGATGCGCGGCCGGTACGCGCCTGCCCGGGCTGTGGACAGGCCGGGCGGGTGGGTGTAGGCAGATAGGAGGAAACACACCGGCCGCATCAGGGGGTGAGTCACATCGGACCACCGTGGCCGTCTCGGAACCGCGGGATCTGCGTGCGCGACTCTCGGACGTCCCTGCATCCCGATTCCGGGAGCAGGAGAGCTGGAGATCGTCCCGTCACGACGGGAGGTGATGACCTTGGATTAGGCAAATTGCTTAGTCAATCCAGGTCGCTCTAAGGGGGAATTTATGGCAGGCAATAAGGCACTCGCGTACCTCGAGCCGGGCAAGGTCGAGATACAGACAATCGATTATCCCGAACTCGTCCTCAAGGACGGACCCGGGGTCAACCCCGCGAACGTCGGCCGCAAGTGCGAGCACGGCGTCATCTTGAAGGTTGTATCCACCAACATCTGCGGGAGCGATCAGCACATGGTTCGGGGTCGGACCACAGCACCGCGAGACCTCGTGCTCGGTCACGAGATTACCGGCGAGGTCATCGAAACAGGTCGCGACGTCGAATTCATCAAGAAGGGAGACCTCTGTTCCGTTCCGTTCAACATCGCCTGTGGGCGGTGCGTTAACTGCAAGGAAGGCAAGACCGGCATCTGTCTGAACGTCAACCCGGACCGGCCCGGTTCGGCCTACGGGTACGTCGATATGGGCGGATGGGTCGGCGGCCAGGCCGAGTACGTCATGGTCCCCTACGCGGACTTCAACCTCCTGAGGTTCCCGGACAAGGATCAGGCGATGGACAAGATCCGCGACCTGACCATGCTTTCGGACATCTTTCCGACCGGATTCCATGGTGCCTACAGCGCCGGAGTCGGGCCCGGGTCGACCGTGTACGTTGCCGGGGCGGGCCCCGTCGGGCTGGCAAGCGCGCACTCGGCGCAATTCCTCGGGGCGTCCGCCGTGATCGTTGGTGATGTCATCGACGAACGGCTTGCCCAGGCGAGGAGCTTTGGCTGCGAGACGATCGACCTGAAGAAGGACGCGACGCTGCCGGAGCAGATCGAGCAGATTCTCGGCGAACCCGAGGTCGATGCCGCTGTGGACTGCGTCGGTTTCGAGGCCCGTGGGCACGGCGCGGACTCGGACCACGAGGCGCCGGCCACGGTACTCAACTCGATCATGGGCGTCGCCCGCGCCGGGGCCAGTTTGGGCATCCCCGGGCTGTACGTCACGGGCGATCCGGGAGGGGTCGACGAGTCCGCCAAGGTCGGCTCGCTGAGCATCCGCATCGGGCTCGGCTGGGCGAAGTCCCACACCTTCACGACCGGTCAGTGCCCGGTGATGAGATACCACCGGGGCCTCATGCAGGCGATCCTTCGGGACAAGGTGCAGATCGCCAACGCCGTGAACGCCACGGTCATCCCGCTGGACGATGCGCCCGAGGGCTACCGCGACTTCGACAAGGGGGCATCCAAGAAGTTCGTGCTGAATCCGCACGGCTTGGTCGATGCATGAGAGGAGCGAGTGTTTGAGGCGCTCCCGCGAGCGGGGGGCTCGGCAATCCGGGCCCCCCTTCGTGTCCGGGTTGTAAATCCCTGGGCCGTGGTTCGCCGGCCCTTACCCTTTAAATGACCTGAACCGCTGAAGTTGTGCGCCTCCCCGGTCGAAGGGTAAGCATGACAACCTGGCAGTACTCCATCGGACATGTCTGGCGCTACGAGGGAAACGCCGTCCCGGACGGCATGAAGATGCGTTTCGCCGTCAATGAGGAAGCGAAGGCATCGGGACTCTGCGGGTGCGATTGCGGAGTGTGCGGGCCCGAGGATCCTCACACGGTTGACGACGGCTGCGTCTGCGGACCGCTGGCCTGTCCCTGTCTTGGCTAGCCGGCCGCCTCACCCTTCTTAGGTGCGCGGAAGAGGGGGACGACTTCTGGCTGGACTCATCGAGGGAGTCGAGTCACTAACGAGGGGTCGTCCAATTCGGCTTGACCAGCCCGGACTCGTACGCAAGGACGACGAGCTGGGCGCGGTCGCGCGCATGCAGCTTGACCATGGCCCGGCTGACGTGCGTCTTCGCCGTCGCGGGACTGACCACCAGGTGCTCGGCGATCTCGTCGTTCGACATCCCCGTCGCGACAAGCGCCATGACTTCGCGCTCTCGCCCCGTGAGCTGGTCGAGCTCCTCGAGCGTTCTCCTCTCGGTCGATCGTGTTGCGAACTCAGCGATGAGCCGGCGCGTCACACTCGGCGACAGCAGCGACTCACCCGCCGCTACGACGCGCACTCCGTGCAGTAACTCGAGTGGCTCGGTGTCCTTCACGAGAAAGCCGCTGGCACCGGCGCGAAGCGACTCGAAGACGTACTCGTCGAGCTCGAACGTCGTCAGGATCACGACCCTCACTCCCGCAAGGCGATCGTCGCCGGCTATTCGGCGCGTTGCCTCGATCCCGTCGAGTTTCGGCATGCGGATGTCCATCAGGATGACATCGGGTTTCGCTTGCGATGCAAGCGCGACGGCCTCCTCACCATCAGACGCCTCTGCCACGACCTCGATGTCGTCCTCGTTGTCCAGCAGAGACCGGAAACCGGCCCGAACCAGAACCTGATCGTCGACGAGCACGACCCGGATCATGTCAGTCCGTTCAGGGGAAGCCGAGCCCAGACGCGCCAGCCGCCGTCGGGGCGGGGGCCTGCATCGAACTCTCCTCCCGTTGCCGCGGCACGCTCGCTCATTCCCGTGATCCCGTGGCCTCCGCTGGACAGGCCGTTGCTCGAGACGGCCCGCCCATCGTCGGACACCTCGACTTGGAGGTCGCGTTCGCCATAGGTAATCGTCACCGTGGCGAAGGCGGGGGCTGCGTGACGAGCCACGTTCGTTAGCGACTCTTGGACGATGCGAAACGCGGCTTGCTCGACGCCGACGGGCAGGACGCGCGGCTCGCCCACGACCAACATGTTCACGCCGACACCGGTAGCAGAATCAGGTATGAGCTCGTCGAGCTGCGCCAAGCTGGGGCCGGGCTTCAAAGGCACCCCGTCATCGACCTGTCGCAACATCCCGAGGGTCGCGCGCAGCTCACGCAGCGCGTCCTTGCTCGCCGTCTTGATCGCATCGAGCGCGTCGCGCGCTTCCTCGGGCTTCTTGTCGAGCAGGTGGGCGGCCACTCCGGCCCTCACGTTGATCATCGAGATATTGTGGGCCAGGACGTCGTGCAACTCGCGTGCGATACGAAGACGCTCTTCGCCGGCGCGCCGCCGCCCCTCTTCCTCTCGGGTCCGCTCGGCCTCGATCGCCCGCTGCTCGACCTCGGCCAGGTATGAGCGGCGACTCCTGGTCACCTCGCCCAAGGCGATGCTTACCGCAAGCCAGCCCGAGAACCACAGGACGCCGTTCACGCCGAGCACGTGGCCCGAGTCGAACAGAACGTCGGCGATGACGAACAGCGAGGCGATCAGAGCTGCTGCGCCGATCCCTTGTACACGCATGCCGGCGGCGACCAGCGAATAGAGGCCGATGCCGATCGGGATGGTGTAAAAGCCGCCGGGGTAGTCGAGAAGATCGTACGTGAGCGCGCAGGCCACGGTTACCAACAGTGCGGGCGCGGGATGCTCGCGGCGCGCGACGAGCGGGATGGCCGCAGTTACGAGCAGAGCGGCACCGAACCAGTCCAGAGACTCCGCACCCGACGAGCGCTGCGTGGCCAGGAAAGTGCCAAGAATCTGCGCAGCGGCGACCGCGCTTGCAATGGCGATGTCTCTGCCTAGAGGGCCGAGTGCACCCCGGCGTCGATTGATCACGGACCCCACGCTATGACAGGGCGTGACCACTGTCATCGCGCCGGGGAAGTACTAGCGGGTACTCCCCACGGCGTAGCCGGCAGCATCCAGAAGCCCTCCGTCACCCGACGACGCGTGGGCCCTCAATGAGGACCATGGGCTCTAGCGAATCCGACTGACTCACGAGCACCGATCGTAAGAAAAGGAGACACCCATGACTCTCCAGTCCGAGCTCACGACGAGACCTGTTATCGAGCCCGATCGCCGCACCGATGACCTGGTGATCGAGACTCGCGATCTCACCAAGCGTTACGGCAACCTGGTGGCGGTCGACGAGCTGACACTGCGTGTACGGCGAGGCGAGGTCTACGGCTTTCTTGGGCCCAACGGAGCGGGCAAAACCACCACCCTGCGGATGCTGCTCGGGCTCGTGCGCCCGAGCTCCGGCCGAGCCTCCGTGCTCGGCGCTGCGCCCGGAAACCCGAGTGGGCTGGCGCGCACGGGCGCCATGATCGAGTCGGCCGCGCTGTACCCGTTTCTCTCGGGCAGGGACAACCTTCGGGTTCTCGCCCGCCATGCAGGTGCTCCCGAGGAGCGCATCGAACCTGCACTCGCAGAAGTCGACCTTAGCGATAGAGCCGGGGACCGGTTCGGCTCGTACTCGCAGGGGATGAAGCAGCGCCTGGGCGTGGCTGCCGCGCTGCTCAAGGATCCCGAGCTCTTGATCCTCGACGAGCCGACCAACGGTCTCGACCCGGCGGGCATGGCAGAGATGCGCTCGTTCATCCGAAGCCTCGGCCGCGGTCGACGGACCGTGTTGCTTTCGAGCCATTTGATGAGCGAGGTCGAGCAGGTCTGCGATCGCGTGGGGGTGATCCGCAGCGGGAAGCTGGTCGGAGAGGGAACGGTCGACGAGCTGCGGGGCCGCGCCGGACTGCGCGTGCGCGCGGAGCCCCTGGCGTCGGCCGAGCGGGTGGTGGCTGCCCTCAACGGTGTCGAGAAGGTCACCACGAGCGACGGGGCCCTGAGGATCACGGCCGATGTCGCCAATGCACCCGCGATCAACCGCGCCCTCGTAAACGCAGGAGTCGACGTCACCGAGTTGTCGCCCGAAAGAGCTTCTCTGGAGCAGGTCTTTCTCGAGCTCACGGGAAACAGAAAGGACGAATCATGACCAACAGCGTCATCGCCGAGATCCTCGTGCTTCGCAAGCGTGCCAGCACCTGGGTACTGCTTTCAACCTGGACCGCGCTCGCGCTCTTCTTTTCCTACGTGCTTCCCTATGTGGAGCAACGTTCCATGACCGAGCTTTTGCCCGAAGGACTCGCAGGCACGCTGGTCCGCGGCTTTCCGTTCTTCGGAGGGGTGTTCGCGCTCATGCTCGGAGTGCTCGCAGTGGGAAGCGACTATTCGTGGGACACGATGAAGACCCTGTTGACCCAGCGCCCCAGCAGGCTGCGGATGCTCGCCGCCAAGCTGATGGCCCTCGGGATTGTCCTGGTCCTATTCGTCGCCTCTGTCGCCGTCACCGCCACGGTGGCCAGCTACGTCGTGGCCAGCGTCGAGAACGCCGCGGTTGACTGGCCCTCGGCCTGGCTGCTGGTACGCACGTTCGCCGCGGGCTGGTTCGTGCTGGTCGTGTGGGCTGCGCTGGGCGTGATGCTGGCAGTCCTGTCGCGCGGGACCTCGCTCGCGATCGGGATCGGCATCCTCTATGCGCTGGTGATCGAAGGGTTGCTGAGCGCGCTGGTAACGCAGTTGGAGGTCCTGGATGGTCTGTCAGAGTTCTTCCTGCGTACCAACTCGTACTCGATAGCGAGCGCGCTCGGGGCTTCAACCGAGACCATCGCGGATAGCGGGCCCGGCGCCTTCGCCGGACCCTATGTGTCAAGCGGACAGGCAGCGGCGGTACTTGCGGCCTACGCAATCTGCTTCGTCGTGGCCGCTGCCGTCGCGCTGCGCCGGCGAGACGTGGCCTGACACGCATCGATTGAACGCGGAAGCGCTCGACTCAGCCGCCGAGCCACTCCTTGATCCGGGCCGGCGGCACGTCGAGTGACGAAAAGTCGCCCGCGTCCCGCACCTTCGTCGCCGCGGTCGCCATCGCCTCGACCGCCACCCAGGTCAGTGCACCCCCGAGGCTGATGCGGAGACCACCGGCGTCGACGATCTCGGGCAACGTCAAGCTCGCGTGGGCCAGCACGTTGAGGGGTTTGGATGTGGCTTCGGATACCGCTCGAATCTCGTCGCCGCTGCGGAGTCCGGGGGCGTACAGCACATCGGCGCCGGCGCGCTCGTAGGCCTGCAGCCGGGTGATGGTGTCGTCGATGTCGGGGTTGCCGCGGATGTGATTCTCCGCTCGCGCAGTCAGCATGAATGGGAAGTTCAGCTCTCTTGCCGCCTCGCTGGCCGCGGCCACTCGTTCGACCGAGTGATCGAGATCGTAGATCTCGCCCTCCGGATCGTAGTCCTCGATCGAGCCGCCAACGGCTCCGGCCTCGGCTGCGCGGGCGATGGCCGTGGCCGCCGCTTCGGGCTCGGGCCCGAAACCATTCCCCAAGTCGACAGAGACCGGCAGACTTGTCGATCGATCGAGTGCTCGGACGTGCTCGAGCACCTCATCGGGCGTGGCACCGCCGTCCAGCCGTCCCAGCGTGAACGCGAAGCCCGAGCTGGTGCTTGCGAGTGCCTTGAACCCGAGTGCCTCCAAGACCCTGGCGGAGCCCGCATCCCAGGGATTAGGAATGATGAAGGCGTCACCCTCGTGCAGTGCGCGAAAGTCCGTCGCTTTCTGCTGTGCGTGGCTCATCTGTTCAGGCTAACAAGGGGAGGGACCGGTCCCCCGGTCCCTCCCCTTTTAGAGTCAGCTCAATTCAGCAGATGGTCGATCGCTCTGCCTATGACCTCCGCTCGGCTGTCGGCGCCGGTGATTCCCTCGATCCCGAAGCCCATGATGGTCGCGCTCGGGGTGGTGATCGAGGAACCGACCGGGAAGCCCGCTGCGTCCGTGCGAATCCAGTTGTTCGCGTTGGGACCGCTGCCCGGCGGCGGACCGGTGATCTGCCAGCCCCCCAGGTCGTCCTCGAACGACGTGCTCGTACCATCCGGCAGAGTCACGTCGTCGACGAACACCCCGAGGTTCTGGATCGCCCAGTCGCTGGCGTACGCGATCGAAACCTCCACGGTCTCTCCGGACCACTCGGAAAGGTCCACCGACCACTCCTGCCAGCCGCCCGAGTTGCCCGAGGCCGCGTTCCACTCACCGGTCGTGCCGGTCGGCGAGCACGTGCCGTCGGCGTTGAGCGTCTGGTAGCGGTGGAGCTGCGGGTGCAGCTCGTCGCCCCACCCCGCGGGGCAGCTGTCGCCGGTGTTCTGAGTCGTGTGGCCGTTACCGTCCGGCAGCGTCGTCCAGTCGTCGCCACCCGCCGTACGGGCCTCCACGAACAGGTGGTCCCAGGCGGCCTCGGTGTCGTACGAGGTCCAGAAGTTCAGGTCCCCGCCCCCGGCCGGCACCTGGATCTCGCGCGTCAGCCGTTTGTAGGAGACGTCCGCAATCTGCGAGTAGACGTATTGGTCTCCGGTGTGCGGCTCGAAGGGCCCGCCCGGCTTGTCCCACCGGCTCGAGGGCCAGCTTTCGAACTGCGGAAACTCGTCGGGCGGGAGGATGCCACCCGTGGCGACGAACGACGAGCTCATGCTCTGGTTGCCCGCGCTATCGGGACCATCGAAGCCCCAGGACAGCCCCTCGAGCGGATCGTCGATGCCGATCGCGTCGAAATGCTCGCCCGTCTCTGGATCGTGCCCGTCGCCGGGGATGAGCAGGTAGGAGCCGAAGAGGTACTGGAGCACGTCGTTGGTTCCGTCCCCGGAGCCGCGAAGCAGCAAGCACCGGCGTGGATCGAAGCCCGGGTTCGGGACACACGGTCCCTCGTCCTTGGGGTCGTAGAACTGGTTGCCGACGGCGCTCGTGTATTGCTGCCCGGCCCACGAACCGGTGTACAGCACTCCGCCGCCCTCGTTCATGTACGCCCGGAACTCGAGCATCTCGTCCAGCGCGAGCCGGTCGGCGTTACCCGCCGCCCGGCCCAACTCGCGCGTGACGATGTCGTCGCCCGTGTACCAGACCACGGCGTCGTAGTGGCTCAGCACTCCGATGTGGTCAGGTGCCGTGCGGCCGCGCGCGTCGACGTCGTAGACATCGGCGTCATGCCCGGCGTCGGCCAGTGCGTCCAAGTAGTAGTCCAGGTAGTGGGGGCCCGGCGTCTGGTCCGGCGACGCGCCACTGTAGTCCTCGGCCGCCACCACCAACACCTCGTTGTCGGTCTCGGAGACGGCTTCGTAGGTGAACGACTCGCTGCGCTCGCCTCCACCCTCGAACCAGACCTCGACCGAGTCGCCGGGTTCCGTGCCGGTCACCTCGCCGCGCATCTCGTGGTAGTAGACGTCGGCGGGCATGAAGCGCTCGCCGCCCTCCCACTCCGTGGTGGGCGCGCTCTGGACGCTCCCACCGTTGATGCTGTACCTCAGCGTGACGTCCCCGAGGCTCCGCTTCGCCAGCACCTGAACCGGCTGCGGGTCGCCGTAGGAGTACTCGAACTTGAAGTTGGCGCCCGGGATGCCCTCCTTGTAAGGGTCGTCGCTCTCGAGGTAGAAGGGCTTGGTCTCGATGCCGAGCACCGAGTCCGGGTTCTCCGGATCGCCCGCCGACTTCGCGACCGACAGCGAGAACGGAAGGATGCGCTCGAACTCCTCCTGCACGGCCTCCTCGTCGTCGGGGAACACGAACCCGCAGTCCTCCTCCGGGCAGCCGTCGCCGAGCTCGGGCGTCCACGCCAGCGTGCCGGTGGTGTCGTGTGCGTAGTCCGTCGTCTCGCCGTTGGTGACGTAGAGGACGTCCGAGCTCAGCCCCGGGTGGAAGTCCTCGGCCGCCGGCTCGTCGAGGTTGCCGGAGAGGGCGAAGTAGATCGGATCGTCCGCGGTCGGCGTAGCGATCTGCCAGCCCTCGGCGTACAGCAGCCACTCGCCGACGGAGTGATAGTTGATCTGGAACTCGAACCCGATCCGGTCGAGCAAGCCCTTAAGGGCCTCGGTCTCCGGCTCGGAAACCGGGCCGGTGCCACGATAGGTCTCGCTCGAGGCTATCGAAGAGGAACCCTCTTCGTCGTACTTGAAGTGGTTCGGGAAGTTGCGGTTCAGGTCGATGCCGTCGCCGACCGTGATCTCGCCGTCGCCGTTGTTGTCCCGCAGGTTCTTGCGCCACAGGCGGTCGGTGTCGAACGTGTACTGGTAGCCGTCAGGGTTTGCGACCGGAACGAACCAGAGCTCGGTTTCCCTCAGCAGGTTCCTGATCTCTCTGTCGTTGGCCTGCCAGCCGTCTATGAGGTAATTCATCAGGCGCCGGTCCACCTCTCCGGCGATCCATTCGCGCGCGTGCTGAGTCGCGCTGTAGAGCACTGCCGGCCGGCTCCCATCGCGTTGGCCGCGCGCGCCCTGAGTGAGCTTGAGCGCGAGGATCTCGCGGCCCTGAATCGTGGTCCCGATGTTGACGAGCTTGGCGATCTGCGGATTCTCGCGGGCGATCTCGTGCATCTGATCGCGGAACCCACCCGGCTCATCCCAGGAGCGCCACACCTCGAAACCGTTCTCGGCCTGGGCGGCCGCAAACTGCTGCACGGTCTGGCCACCCTTGACGCGGGTCAGCTTGGTCTTGATTCCCTGCCGCGCAAGTTTGGCGC
The DNA here is from genome assembly GCA_009379915.1 of Actinomycetota bacterium. Lineage (GTDB taxonomy): Bacteria > Actinomycetota > CADDZG01 > CADDZG01 > WHSQ01 > WHSV01. Next base: position 42,207 of record WHSV01000009.1, read on the forward strand.
GCTGCTGAGGAGTGAGTATCAGGTCTACCTTGAAGCCGGCTGCGCCCGCGCGTTCACCGTGGACATCGAAACCCTGTTCCGCGAGTTGACCGAGTTGTGCGGCATTTACCTCTGCCGTGTAGGCGTCGAGCCGATCCTGATTGCCCTGATTGCGTTGGGCCGCGTCTCCCACCGGCGCCATCAACGCAAAGCCCACGATCGCCGCGGCCACCAGTGCCAAGCCCCGTCGCATAGCCCCCCCTTGTTCAAGTGACGATTTTCAACCGAGAGCCTCCCACGCGTCCTCGAGTGTGGCAACATGCCGGCCCACTGACGTGCGGGCCGAGCAATTCGACAGGTCCGGCACTAACCTTGGTGATGCACGCGATCCACCGGAGGGGTGGGCAGAGTCGCACAGTCGATCCGTCGAGGGGAGGTCGTCATAGATGGCAGCCGCTGCCGAGGTCGTTCTCGAGCTCGGCCCGGTCGAGCTCGCTGGAGATCTTGCGGTTCCTTCGGGGGCCGAGGCGATCGTCCTGTTCGCGCACGGAAGTGGGAGCGGCAGGCGCAGCCCTCGGAATCGGTCGGTCGCGGCGACGCTGCAGGACGCCGGACTGGCGACGTTGCTGTTCGACCTCCTGACCGACGAAGAGGAGACGATCGATGAACGAACGGCAGAGTTGCGTTTCGACATTTCGCTGTTGGCGGATCGCCTTCTGGGTGCGACCCGCTGGGTAAGGGCGCAGGACGATCTGCAGGGTATGCGGATCGGATACTTCGGCGCGAGCACCGGAGCCGCGGCAGCACTCGTCGCCGCGGCAGAGGATCAGCGCATCGGCGCCGTCGTATCGCGCGGCGGGAGGCCCGATCTAGCGCAAGACTCACTGGCGCGGGTCATCTCACCGACGTTGTTGATCGTGGGTGGAGCAGACGTTCGCGTCATAGCGATGAACGAAGAGGCGATGGAACAGCTTCGCTGCGAGAAGCGAATGGAGATCGTGCCGGGGGGGTCTCACCTCTTCGAGGAACCCGGCGCCCTGGAACGCGTGGCAGAGCTGGCGCGCGACTGGTTCGCCGAGAAGCTGGCCTCGTGATCCGGAATCACTGAGCACGGCCGGTTGCGATCACGGATGAGGCCTCCGGAGGTGCTCGGTCCCTTTCAGAAGAAATTCTGAAGCATCCCGAGTACCCGGCCAGGACATGGGTTGCCGAAGAGCTCGGGAGTCAGCACCGGCTTCGATTCGTCCCGTCCGGATCAAGGACGAACCGGGTCGGCTTGGGCGGATTACTGGGCTCATGGCCAACGCAGACGAGGAGTGAACGCATGAAGGGAACCGCCCAGACGGTCGACGACGGCGCCTACAGTCACCTCCGAGAGGGAGTGGTTCTTCCGGAGATGAGGTTGGCCGCGACCACCGGAGAGTCCTTGGACATCGTCGCTCCGTCGGCGATCACCGTCATTTTCCTCTATCCGATGACCGGCGCGCCGGGGCAACCCCTGCCGGATGGATGGCTGGAGTTGCCGGGGGCGTTCGGTTGCACGGCCGAGTCGTGCGGATACCGAGACCTGGTCGAGGAGTTCGCCCGACTCGACACCACGGTCTACGGAGTAAGCACTCAGACGACGTCCCAACAGAGGGAGTTCACCGAGCGCGAACACATCAATTATCCATTGCTTAGCGACTCGGAGCATCGTTTGGTGGACGCTCTGAGGCTTCCGCTTTTCCAGGTCGCCGGCCACCCGCCGCGGATCAAGCGGGCGACCCTGATCGTCGACCGAGATCGGGTCGTGCGCGAAACCAACTATCCGGTTCCAGATCCCGCCGCGGATGCAGCCCACGCCCTGGCCGCGGTCACGAAACGGTTCGCGTAGCTCTTGAGCTTCTACGCGGGACCTCTGCTCCATCCGCGTGCCGCAATCAACTCAAGTCGAGGGGGTGGTCGACCACGCAGAAGAGGTTTGTCTCCGGCGAACTCCTAGGCTTGCGAATCCCCCTTCGTGCTAATGATGGTGGTGGATGGTGACGATCGACGACGTGCGCGCTCTGGCCCTCGGCCTTCCCCGCAGCTACGAGGCCCTCGTCGGGGACCGGGTCAAGTTCCGGGTCGGCCGGATCGTGTACCTGGCGTTCGCGCGCGACGAGACCCTGATGGGCTTCGCGTTTCCCAAGGACGAGCGTGAGGCCTTGATCGCATCCGAACCGGAGAAGTTCATGATGCCGAAACGCGCGGACCAGCGTTACAACTGGGTCGTCGTTCGCCTCGCAGCCATCGACGAGGAGGAGATGCGCGAGCTCGTCCTCGACGCGTGGCGGATGGTCGTGCCGAAAAGCGTGGCCGCCGAACATTTGGGCGACCAATAATGCGTCTCGAGGCGATATGGCCCAATGTAGGAGTCCTTCAGCGGACCGGATCACTTCCGCGAGGTTGAGGATTCAAGGAGAAATATGAGATTCGGAGAGAGGTAGTCGCAGTCGGGTGCTTCGAGCCTCGAGCACTAACATCCCGCTCAAGATCGCTACGAGGGCGACGAGTTGCATCACCGCGGTGACGTACATGCCCACCAGGATCGTCGCAACGGCAAGCAGAGCGCCGCAGATGCGGAAGATGCGGGGTTCGATACGCAGGGTTCGCCGGAAGAAGAGGTCGCCGAGCAGGTACAGCGCAAGGTTCGAGTCCCCGAGCGCGACGGCGAAAGGAGTCGGAAGAGGGTGGGACACGTCCGCAATTGCCTCCTCGAGGGCCGCGGCCATGATCACGATTCCGAGCAGCATCGGTATGTACGAATAGAAGTACGCGTTTATCGCGAGTCGGAACCTCTCCCCCGCGTCCACAGATGAAATCGCCCCCACTGCGGCCTCGTTATCGCCGACGAAGTACGTCCACCACAACGCGGACGCGAGCGCCAGGCCCAGGAGCAGCGCGATCGCGACGGGCACGTCCAGCGCAAGGTTCGAGTCCCCGATCCCCACTGCGACGATCGACTCGCCCAGTGCAACGATCATGATCAGGCCGTGGCGCTCGGAATAAGCGCCGGAAGGTCAGGTTCGGTGCAACCCGGTTCGTGAGCCACACGTATCCGCCGTACATCCAGTAGAGAACGGTGAAGACGAGAACCGTGCGAGCCGCTCCCTCGAACGTCGGATCGTGCCTCAGACGGCTCGCCAACTGCGTCAGCGTGAAGACGAAAACCAGGTCGAAGAAGAGCTCGAGCGTCGATACCTTCTGCTGGTTCTCCTGCAAGCGCTTCACCTCTGTGCGTCGGCCGGCAGCGCCCACCGTCCCACGTTTCCGTTTCTTTGTGCCGTTGAGCCCGTTTGGCGGGAGCTCTCGCACTCAGATTCCGTTAGAGGGTGGTCCAGAGGTATTGGACGGCGTAGGAGCGCCAGGGCCGCCAGCGTTCGGCGAGAGTCTGGGCCGAGTCGGGATCGCCGGGATGGCCCAGCTTCTCGAGGGCCCGTCTCACTCCCAGGTCCCCCGGCAGGAAGACGTCGGGGTCGCCCAGCGCTCGCATGGCGATGTACGACGCGGTCCACGGTCCGACTCCTCGCAGCGACAGCAATCTTGCAGCGACCTCGGTGCGATCCGCTCCCCGATCGAGCACCAGGTCACCGGCCGCGACGGCCCCGGCGAGCGTCCGTACCGTCTCCCGGCGGCTTCCGGGAACTCCGAGCTCGCTGAGGTCGGCGTCGACGAGCGCGGCCGGCTCGGGGAAAACGTGCGTCAGATGCCCGTCCGGCGCCGTCAGCGGTTTGCCGAAGCGACGAACGAGCCGGCCCGCAATCGTGAGGGCGCCGGCGACGGAGACCTGCTGACCGAGCACCGCACGCACCGCAAGCTCGAAGCCATCGACACTGCCGGGCAGCCGCCGCCCGGGACGGGAGCGCACAACGGAACCAAGAACGCGGTCGTCGCCGAGTGCTTCGTCGACGGCGATGGGGTCCGCGTCGAGGTCCAGCAGTTGCCTGCAACGACGCACCGCCGGACCGAGGTCACGGATATCGCCGAGGCGCAGATCGCAGCGAACGTAGTCTTGCTTGACCTCGAGCTCGACGATCGCATCCGACGCCGGCAACCTCAGAGCTCGCCGGTAGACGGTGCCGTCGTACGACTCGATCCCCGAGATCGCGCGGGTACCGAGAAAGGCCAGCAGGCCACCGCCGTCGAACGGCGCACGATAAGGGAGCCGCAAGGACATCGTGCCCGGTGTGGCGAACTTACGGGCGTGCTTCCTTCTGAGCTCGGTGGGAGTTGTGGCAAAGACCTTCTTGATCGTGTCGTTGAACTGACGCACGCTTGCGAAGCCTGCCCCGAACGCCACCTCGGTGAATGGGAGCGTCGTCGTCTCGATGAGTACTCGAGCCGTCTGGGCCCGTTGAGCGCGCGCGAGGGCCTGAGGCGCAGCACCGACCTCGGCGACGAGTTGCCTCTGCAGGTGACGAGGGCTGACGTGCAGACGTCCTGCGAGTCCGCCGACCCCGTTTCGGTCGACCACCCCGTCCGCTATCAACCGCATCGCTCGACCGACGAGATCGGCTCTGACGTCCCACTCCGGCGACCCAGGAGAAGCATCGGGGCGGCATCGCTTGCAGGCGCGGAATCCTGCTCCCTGCGCGGCCGCGGCCGTGTGGAAGAACCGGATGTTCGAGCGCTTTACCGAGCGCGCCGGACAGCTCGGACGGCAGTAGATCCCGGTCGACGTCACGCCGGCGAAGAAGCTGCCGTCGAAGCGCGCATCGCGGCTCTTGAGAGCCCGGTAGCAGAGGTCGAAGTCGAGTGGCATTCGGCTCATCCTCGCAGCCCCTCGACTCGATGACTAGCGGTTATCGGACGGCCTGGTCCGCTAGCGGGTCCACGACCTGAGCGTCGGACTGATTGCTTCCTCCTCGTAGTCGAGGTGCTCGAGCAGGTGCCCTGCAAGCGTGTCCAGCGCGGCGACCAACCGAAGACGAGTCGCCGGGGCGCCGTCTTGCTGCAGCTCGTCGACACCGGCCGTGATCTCGTCAAGGTGGACGGCCACCGCTCGGTGATCCGCCTCGAGCTTGTCGATCACCGGCCGCAACTTGCGGTTCGACTCGAGCAGGGCAGGGAACAGAGCCCGGTCTTCGAGCGAGTGATGACCGTGAACGAAGCTGCAGTAGTGCAGGCAGTTCATTCGCAGCTTCCAAAGCGGCCCGTCGGTCTGCAGTGAGTCGATCTCCGCCCGGAGATCGACCGATGTCGCCCCCTCCAGAGTCTCGGCCGCGAGACGCTGAACGGCGTTGAGGTCCCGGCGAATCATGCCGTGGACCCACCGCAACTCTTGAACGAATGACTCTCCCTGGTGTTGCGCGTCGCTCGGGCTCGTCAAGTCCGCCTCCCGTGGCTCTCATTGGGCATCCGGAAGTGAGCAACCTCCGTCTCGGAGAAATAGTCCCGCACCCGTTCCCCTGTCGACGAAATCACGATGGCGCTGGACGCGGACACCGTGCCGGCACCAGACGCACTGGAAAAGCTCTTACCGAGCCTGGATGATCCCAGAGTCGCGGCGGCCTGTAGCTTCGTGATTCCCCGTCATGTCCGTACGGTGTGGGAGCGAGGTCGCTACGTCGAGTATCTCTTCGCGTTCACCTTCCTCAAGCCGATTCGACCACCCCGGGCTATCTGCCGGGGCATTATGCAAGCAGACGGGAAGAGGATCGATAGGCGATAGGTTTCTGTGCGATAACCAAAGGAGTCAGCCATGAACCGCGACGATGCGCTCGAGTTCGTGAGCAAGAACCACCGAGCGGTGCTTGTGACCCGAAGGACGGACGACGGACTGCAGACCTCGCCGATCACCGTCGGTATCGACGAGGACGGCTACGTCGTCATCAGCAGTCGGGAGACCGCCTACAAGGTTCGCAACCTGCGGCGCGACCCGCGCGCCACCCTCTGCGTATTCAACAACGGCTTCTACGGGGATTGGATACAGATCGACGGCACGGCCGACCTGATAAGCCAGCCCCACGCGATGGAGAGACTGATCGACTATTACCGCCGGATATCGGGCGAGCATCCCGACTGGGATGACTACCGAAGGGCGATGGTGGAGGACAAACGCTTGATTATCCGAATCTCGATCGACAGGGTCGGCCCAACCAGAGTGGGCTGATACCGGTGCTCGCGCGCAAGCGCGAGTGAAGTTTCTCCTTCGGTTGGGAGTTACTCCGCCGAAGGTCTGACGACCCTGAAAATGTCGGAGACGGAAGTTCAATTCACCGGCGAACTCAGGACGGCGAGAGGTTCTGGTTGAGCCGGAAGAAGTTGTCCGGGTCGTACCTTTTCTTCAGCTTCTCCAGCCTCTCGTACTTCTTCGGCCCGTAGGCCTGCCGGATCCGTTCCTCCCCCTCGTCCATCAGGAAGTTCACGTAGACGCTGGTGTGGTGTGGCTCGAGGGCGGTCCAGAGCCGGCGCGCCCAGTCCCTCTCTTCGTCGAAGCCGTTCTCGCCCGTGGTGATTCCGTTGATGTTGAAGGTGTGGCCCGCCGCCCGGCCGCTGTAGGCGGTTTCGTCCTCGCCGACGCGAGCCACCCGGCCCCCGAGATGGAAGATCGGACAGCCGCTCATCGGAGACTCGATACGCATGCAGTGCTCGACGGTGGCGTCGATGACCTCGTCGCTCAGCCGGGCGACGTCGCACGACCTGAAGTAGTACCACCAGCCGCGGGGGAACGAGGCATCGAACATCGCCTGGTGCATCACGAACGGCTTCGGTGCGCACAGGTCGAGCAGCGGCGAGGAGAATTCCCTCAGCGGCGCGAGCAACCGCTCTCCGTCTTCGATCGAGCCCGAGTAGCAAGCCACGATGATGACGACGGGCTTACCGTGCAGGTCCTCCGGGATCACCGGCAGAGAGGGCGCCTTCCGATTGACGATCACGGTCGTGAGCTCGTCGGGGGCATCCTCGATCCAGTCCCGATAGAAACGCAGCACCTCGGGAGCCTTCTCCAGCGGCCAGAAAATCGGACCCGCAAGCACGGTCGGACCCACGGGATTCAGCCGGAACTCGAACTCGGTCACGATTCCGAAGTTGCCGCCGCCACCTCGAACGCCCCAGAAGAGATCGGGGTTCTCGCTCGCGCTCGCCTTCACGAACTCCCCTTCGGCCGTCACCATGTCTACGGACAGGAGCTGATCGATCGTGAGACCGTGCTTTCGCATCAGCCACCCGATTCCGCCGCCGAGCGTGAGCCCCGCGAGCCCGGTGTGCGTGACGATGCCGGCGGGCACCGCCTGTCCGAAAGCCTGAGTCTCCCTATCGAGCTCTCCAAGGAGGACACCTGCCTGGGCCCGCGCGGTTCGTCCTTCGGGGTCGACCCGGATGCCCTTCATCGGCCCCAGATCGATCACGATTCCACCGTCGCACACCGATTGGCCGGGGAAGCTGTGGCCTCCCGACCGAACGGCGGTCACCATCCCGGTCTTCCGCGCGTACCCCAGCGCCGCAACCACATCCGCAACCCCGGCGCACCGAGCGATGACGGCGGGGTGCCGGTCGATCGATCCGTTCCAGACCCTGCGCTGCACTTCGTAGGAGTCGTCTCCGGGCCGAATGATCTGGCCCGCGAAGACCGTCCGGAACTCGCGTAGAGCGGTCTCGTCCAACCTGAGGTCGGTTGCGATTGTCATGGCTGTCCTCTCGTGCGCCCAGCTTTGACATTCTGGCATCGAGGCGCGCGGCCAACCAGTGCCGCAAACCTCACGTTCCCGCACATAGGGTCCACCGGGCTTGGCGCAATGGCTTGGCGCAAGTCGAGCAGACTTCTCGCGCGAGATGTCCGTTCCTGAGAAGGGGTGGTCGGTGCGGTCGGTGCGGTCGGTGCGGTCGGTGCGGTCGGTGCCTACCACTACGACCAGTACGACCAGCGAAGTTCCCAGATACCTATCTCGAGCGCTGGGCGGGGGCAGCTCTGATCCGGGCGCTGCGGTCGGTGCGGTCGGTGCGGTCGGTGCGGTCGGTGCGGTCGGTGCGGTCGGTGCCTACCACTACGACCAGTACGACCAGCGAAGTTCCCAGATACCTTCTATCTGGAGAAAGGGCCCGGTGGCCACTGGAAACAACAATCTCTACCCCGTGGCGAGCACCCACGGCGCGTCCGATCGGCCGGCGTCGAGGGCCTCGCCCGGCGCACACTCTTCCGAGCGATATGCGGCGGGCATCCAGGGATAGACCTCCCGCCAGTACGCGATCGCAAGCTCCCCGGCGGCCTCGGGTGACGCTCCGAGATGTTCGGCCATCGCCGCGTCGCGCTGCATCGCCATGCATTCGGCCTGGGCTTCGTTTTGCACACCGCTCATGTGGATCGCCTCGTGAGTGAGGACGTGCACCGCGACGATCTGATCGCGCGTCGGTTCCTGCTTGCCGGATCTCAGATAGTCAGACAGGTCCGCACACTGATCGCGCTTGATGAGAGTCCACTGCTCGGGCGTCCCGTCTGGCCCGAAGACCACGTAGCCCAGGTCGGCCCCAACGTCGACGAAGGCTCCCCCGAAGCTCTGGCAGCGCACCTCGGCGCTCGTTCCGAGCAACTCCGAAGTCGCGGACGCGAGGCGGCGCTCGAGGCGAACCCGAAGCACGAACGGCGCGAGCGACGCGCACCCGAGCGCTACCAGAACGACGACCGCTATGTAGGGAAACGGTCGAGGGCGGCCGAGCGCATCGGTGCGCGCCGACATCCATCGGATCGCGAGGCCACCGGCCGCGACCAGCAGCGCAACGCCGATCCAAGCCAGCACGTCAATCGCTCCCTGGAGGATTCATCCAAGGAGCATCGGCACCGCAGCGCTCGCCCATGAGGACGGAGCTAGCGGGTCGAAGCCGGCCGAAGGTAGCCCAGCATCCCTCCGGCGAGCAGAACCTCTCTTTCGCGCTGCAGTAGCTCGATGCCCAAATCGATGATCGAGCCCGCACCGGTGCGGCAGCTCACCGACGCCGCTCCGTCCGCCACCGCGTCCCGGAGGTCCTCGATCCGCCACTCGTCCCCCACCGCAACCAGGTCATGATCGTCCCCGGACGCGAAGAGCAACGGAAGGATTCCCTGAGCGATCAGGTTCTGGCGGTGAATGCGAGCGAAGCTCTGGGCCACGATGGTCCGAATACCGAGATGCGATGCCGACAGCGCCGCCTGCTCGCGCGACGAACCCTGGCCGTAGTTGTGTCCCGCGACGATGATCCCACCTCCCCACTCGACCGCGCGGCTGTGGAACTCCGGATCGATCCTGCGGAACATGAACTCCGCACACGCGGGGATGTTCGACCACAGTGCAATTCCGAGCGCGCCGTCGGGGGCCATGTCTCCGGTCGACACGTCGTCTCCGAGCACGATGAGTACACGTGACTGCACGCTCGGTGCCACCGGCTGCGGAACCGGAGGCGGCACGATGTTCGACCCTCTGTGGATCTCGACCCGAGCGACTGTGTCCCCCGCCGCGGGCTCGATGATGTGACGGTCGACCACCTCGGGTGTGTAGGTCGGCGGGCCGACGGGCGGGACGACGCCAAGACGGCGAGGATCCGTGATCACTCCCCGCAGCGCGGCCGCCGCGGCAACCGAGGGCGAACAGAGGTAGACCGCGTCACCCTCCGTCCCGCTTCGCCCCGGAAAGTTGCGGTTGAACGTGCGAACCGAAGGGACTCCCGCCGACGGAGCTTGGCCCACGCCGATGCACGGTCCGCAGACGGCCTCGAGCACGCGCGCGCCGGCCTCCAGGAGATCGCGGTAGACATCCGAGCGCGCGGCGGCATCGAGAACCTGACGCGAGCCCGGGCTTACAGTCAGGTCGACGTCACGATGCACGGAGGCCCCTCGCAGGACGGCGGCGACGAGCGCCAGATCCTCGTACGAGGAGTTGACCGACGATCCCACGCACACCTGACCGACGGCAGTGCCCTCGAGCTCTGCCACTGGCACGACGTTGCCCGGCGAGTGTGGTCTCGCAATCAGCGGTTCCAACGACGACAGATCGAGGACCTCGACCTCGTCGTAGGTCGCTCCGGCGTCCGCCGACATCGAGACGAAGTCGTCGCCGCGCTTCTGAGCCGTCAACCACTCGCGCGTGCGCGCGTCGCTGGGGAAAACGCCGGTCGTGGCCCCCGTTTCGAGGACCATGTTGCAGATGGTCGCGCGCTCCATCACCGACAGAGTCGACACACCCTCGCCGACGAACTCGAACACCTTGCCGCGGCCGTCGCGTGTCCCGTAACGCCTCAACAACTCCAGGACGACGTCCTTGGCCTCGACCCAGCCGGGCAGGACTCCGCGCAACTCGACCGCGACGACCGACGGGCACGGAATCCAGAAACCGTGTCCCGCGAGAGCGACCGCGACGTCGAGGCCTCCAGCACCCACCGCAAACATGCCCGCGGCCCCCGCCGTCGTGCTGTGCGAGTCCGCCCCGAGCAGCACGTCACCCGGGCGCGCGAATCGTTCCAGGTGAATGCTGTGCGAGATCCCGTTGCCGGCTTTCGAGCACTTGACTCCGTAGCGCGAGGAGAATGACTGGAGAAAACGGTGCTCGTCGGCGTTCAACTCGTCCACCTGGAGCACGTTGTGGTCGACATACATGACGGCGAGTGGAACCTCGACTCGTTCGACTCCGAGCGACTCGAACTGCATGTAGGTCATCGAGCCGGTGGCGTCCTCGATTAGTACCTGGTCCGGCTTCAGGTGAATCTCCTCGCCGGGTCGGAGTTCCCCGTCCACCAGATTCTTCGACAGAAGCCGGTGCGTCAGGTTCACGGCGTTTCCGGCTCTACGTTCTCCAAGGCTCTGGCGTTCACCTCTTTGTAGAGACGCATTCCGATGGGGTGCTCGGCCTCCTCCGCGAGGTGACCGACGAGCCCTGCCGTCCGAGCCAGCAGTGCAAAGCCGCGCGCGAGCGTGGGAGGAAATCCAAGGTCGGCCAGCACCGCTCCGGCCGCGCCCGCTCCGTTGATGGGCAACGCCCTGCCCGTCGCCTTCTGTTGAGCGGCGGCGACGAACCTGAGCAGTCTGAGGTTCGGCCCCAGCAGGCCCACCTCCCGCGCAAGCTCGTAGAAGCGCGGCGTACGTGGATCGGTCTCGCGATGAACGGGATGGCCGAGCCCGGGAATCCGATTGCCTGCGGCCAGCACCTTCTCCACCGCGTCCGCCGCCACCGCCTCGAGCGCGGAGTCATCCGACCGCCGGTCGTCGGGAACGGCCGCGAGGACGTCGTGCAGGAACCGCGCCGCGTCCTCGGCGGGTCCGAGAAACACGCTTCCACCACCGAGCAGTCCCGCGGCGATCGCTCCCTGCATCGCTTCGGGAGCGCCGGTGTAGGTCAGCCTCGCCGCCAGCGCGGTGGGCGTCAGCCCATGATCTGCAAGCGACACGAGCACGGCGTTGAACATCGTCGCCTCGGCCTCGGACGGTGTGCGTCCGGCGGCGAGCAGGAACGCGAGGTCCGTGAACGACATCCGGCCCATTACCTCGGAGGCGAGGTCGCGCCCTCGCACCGTGATGGAGTCGGGCGTCGCGTGACCGATCGACGACCTGAGCCAGTCCCCGGTTTCGGATGATCTCGGTTCGGAGGGTTCGCTCAAGATTGCTCTCCGCCTGCGCGAGCGGGCTCGAAGTCGCTCTCTCTGTCACTGCGGTCTGTGGGCAGCTCGTGCTTCGCAATTCGACCCGTCGGAGTGTGCGGCAATTCCTCGACGGTCTCGAGATACCGGGGAACCTTGAAGGGAGCGAGTCGTTCGGCGGCAAAGTCTCGCAGCTCGCCGAGCGAGACGTTTGCGTCGGCCTTGAGCACCACGAAAGCCTTTACCTCCTCTTCGGACAGCTCGGACGGAACACCGATCACCGCGGCCTCCTCGACATCGGGGTGAGCTTCGAGCGCGGCCTCGACCTCGACGGGAGAAAGGTTCTCGCCCCTGCGGCGGATGAGCTCCTTTCGGCGCCCCACGAATGTGAAGGTGCCGTCGTCGTTCACGGTGACCACGTCTCCAGTGCGCAGCCAGCCATCGGACAGAACCCTGTCGGTTTCCTCGGGCATCCCGTAGTAACCGAGCATGACCGCGGGGTTCTTCAACTCGAGCTCGCCCACACCTCCGACGCCGACCTCTCGGCCGTCCTCGACGACGCGCCCGTGATTTATCTCGCCCATCGTGGGGTGCTGACGCAGACTCCCGAGCGTCTCGAAGGGCCGGGTGCCCTTTCTCCAGATGAGAGCGTACGGCGTTTCGGACAGCGCGTAGCCGCACACGATCTCGATGCCGAAGCGCCGCTCGATGGCGAGGTGGCGCTCCTTGGGCGGCGATGGGCCCGTGTAGCAGAGCCGCAGCGGGTTGTCTGCGTCGTCGTCGCGCTCGGGCTGTCGCATCAGGATCTCGATCATGGCCCCGATCGCGTTGAACTCGGTCGCGCCGTAGCGACGAGCCGAGTCGAGGAATCCGCTTCCTGAAAAGCGCGGGAGCAGAATCAGTCCGGCGCGCGCCGCGACCGAACCGAGCATCGAATAGGCCGGGGCGTTGATGTGGAACAACGGCAACGAAGTCATCAGGCGATCCGACTCGTCGAGCCCCATCCAGAAAGGAAAGCCAACGCCCGCCATCGCGTAGGCGCGCTGCGTTTGCATCACCAACTTGGAGCGACCGGTGGTCCCGGACGTCGGGATCATGACGGCGACATCATCGGGACGAGCGGCGGGTGCCATCCGAGCCGCGGGGGCCTTCGCGAGGTCCTCGGCGAGCACCAATCGAGCATCGGGAGAGCGGTCTCGGACCGCGTCCCCCAATCCCGCGTCGCTCACGACGACGTGCGGCCGCACCTGATCGATGAGGCCCCCGAGCTCATCCGGACTGCTGGCGGGGTTGACGGCAACGATGGTCGCGCCCAGATGCACGGCCGCGAGCCAGGTGAAGAGGTAGTCGGGAGTGTTCCGCGCGGTAGCGAGGACCCGCCTATCGCGCCCGGCCCCCAGTTGGTCGAGCGCGTAGGCCACCGCGGATATGCGCTCGTACGCCTGCTCGTAGGTCCAGATCGAGTCCTCGAAGTACAGCCATTCCTTCGTGGGCGAGCCGGCCACGGCCGATTCGAAGAGGCCCGGGATCGTCGGCACGGTTGTTGTCTCGTCGTGCGATGAGCCGCTCAACGCGCGTGCGTCTCGGCGTGCTCGTGCGGCGCGACCCAATCGTGGGCCCAGTCCTCGAGCTCGGTGATGACCGACTCGAGCGCCCGTCCTTTGTCGGTCAACTCGTAGCTCACGCCGACCGGCTGGGTGGCCTCCACACTGCGCGTGATCAAGCCCTCGATCTCGAGCTCCTTCAGCCGGAGCGAGAGCGACCGGTCGGAGATCTCCTCGATGTGAGTCGATATCTCAGAGAAACGCAACGGGCGGTACATGATGGCGCGCAGTATCGTGCCGCTCCATCTCTTGCCCACCAACTCGATGGCCTTTTGAAAGTGCGGGCAGAAGGCCTTGTCCGGACTGGTCGCCATGGCTAGCTCTGTGACTCTGCTCGGGGATCGGGCAGCGGAGTCAGGACTTCGGCGAGCTTGTCGCGCAGGTGCTCGTAGTCCGGAGGCAGAGCCAGACGCTGGCCGAGCGATTCGATCGGCTCGTCGACGGCGAAGCCCGGGCCGAGGGTGGCGATCTCGAAGAGCACGCCCGACGGCTCGCGGAAGTAGATGGACTTGAAGTAATAGCGATCGATGATCGGCGTGACGTCGGCTCCGGCCCTCCCGACCCGCTCGTGCCACGCCGTGTGCTCGTTCATCGGGGTCGCCCACGCGATGTGGTGCACGGTGCCCGCGCCGCTCAGACCCGGTTTGTCGGGCGCTTCGTCGTAGACGTAGGAGCCACCGCGCTGCTCGCCGCGCGCGCTCCAGGACGAGTCCGACTCCGCATCGAAGTTCATGGTCGAACCGAGGAAGTCCTTGCTCGCGGCGGGATCATTCGTGTACGCGCGCACGCCGTCGAACCCCTGCAGGGCGAACTCCTGGGGAATGGCCGGGTGGCGCGCGCTGAGCGGCTCGTCCGTCGTCTCGACCACCGCGAACTCGAGACCCAGGCCCTCGGGATCGTCGAACCGAAGCCTGTCGCCGTCGCGCTCGGTTGCGATGCCGTGGTCCCCGAGGCGCGCGGCCCAGAAGTCGAGGGCGTCGGTGGAGCCGACGCGCCAGGTGATGCGGTAAACCATGCCCGCTCCCGCGCGGCCGCGCGCCGCCTTGGGGTACTCGAAGAACGTGATGTCGGAGCCCGCCCCGCCCTCTTCGTCCGCGTAGAAGAGGTGGTAGACGGTCGGGTCGTCCTGATTGACCGACTTCTTCACGAGTCGGAGACCGAGCGTGTCGGAGTAGAACCCCACGTTCTGGGGAGCGTCGCCCGTGATTGCGGTGATGTGGTGGATTCCTTCCAGCTTCATGCTGCCTCCTCGACGCGTACGCGTGCCGGCTCGTTGGCTAACCTCTTGTAAGTAACTATAACCAGTGTCACAATCGGCCCCAAGAACGGTCCGAACGCCAAGCTCTAGGGGGGAAGGTTATGTCGATCGCCGACCAGGACACCTCACAGTGGGACGCCACCAACTTCGCCGCCAAGGACAACCTGCTGCGCGTGGTGCGCGAGGAGGCCGAGGGTTTCTTCGCCCTGGCCGAGAAGCCGGAGAACTGGGACTCGCCGACTCCCGCGGGGCACTGGCGCGTGAGAAACCTCGTCGCTCACATCGCCGACACGACCGAGGGCTATCTCGAGCGCTTCGAGACCACGCGGGCCGGTGGGACGGCGGAGCCCCTCGCTCCCCTCGACCAGATGGCCGTAACCGCCGACAAGCGGGCTCAAGCACTCAGCGGTGCTCCACAGGACGAACAGATGGCGCGGTTGCGCGAGGACTTTTCGCGAGCGATGAAGATGTTCGAGGAAGTAAACGAGCAGGACTGGAGCAACTTCCTCATCACTCACGCGTACATGGGCCCCGTGCCGGCGTTCTTTTATCCCATCGGTCAGTTGATGGACTACGGTGTGCACGGCTGGGACCTGCGCGAGGGACTCGGCCTGCCTCACTTCCTGAGCTCCGACGCGGCGGACCTGCTCGTGCCGTTCATGTTCGTGTTGTGGCAGGCGACAACAGACGTCTCGCGGCTCGGAGACGAAAGCCTCCAAGTTGGCGTGCGCGTCTCGGGGCGCAACGCGGGTACCTATCGGGTGACGGTCACAGACGAGGGCATGGCCTACGAACCGGGGTCGGCCGACGATCTACCGGTCCTGATCGACTTCGATCCGGCCAGTCTCGTCCTCACGGCCTTCGGTCGCACCTGCTCGGGGACTCCGTATGGTGACCTCGACGCGGCCCGCAAGTTCGCCGGTCTGTTCTTCAGGATCTAGCGGCTCGGTCTCCATCGGCCGAGAGATAGAAGCGCACAGACCGGATAACGCGTCCGACCCTTGCATCCAGACGAGGCTCTGAACCGCGCTCGAGGAACCCCGCGATGACGAAGTTGTGGGTCGGTCCGGAGACGACGACTCCCTCGAAGTTCAGACGTGCGCCCCGCCTGTTACGAGCGCGACCCGCGATCGACCGAGCCGGGCAGCCGTCGAGTAACAGTGGACCCTCGCTGCTGACGTTCAGGTCGCGGTAGGACCGGCGAAGGCTCGACCGCAGATCTTCGAGCGCCACCGAGAGGTCGCCCGATCGCGCCCGCCCCACCGACAGCGTGGCCCGGCCGTTCTTCTTGTAAAGACTGACGACGCTGCCATCCGACTTGCTCCTCCACGCCGGTGGAACCTCGATAGCGAAACGCCTTGCATCATCGAAGCGAGCATTGGAGGGCGAACCTGCCGCTGTTGTCTCGCCGCAGCCGGCCGTATCGTCGAGGCGCGACTCGACTCTGCCATCGCTTGTCACCGGTTCATCGTCGGACCCCTCTCGGTCACCGAAGAACCACACGAGGATTGCGACCTCGACGACCAGCGCAGCGACGATCATTGCGGCGAAGATCACGCGCTGGCGTGTGAAAGTCATGACCCGGCGGCACGCACCCGAGCTCGCCCCCGCCAGACGAATGCGTACCCCGCGCCCAACAGCAAGCAGGCCAGGATGAGCCAGGTCAGGACCTGAACACCGGTGCGAGAAAGACCCGATCCCTCGGACTCCTCGGCTTCTGTCGCCGGGGCGATGATCTGGGTTCCCTTCACCTGGGCCGGCTCGATCGTGTTGCCCGCGGCCGCCACCTCCTCGGTGTCGCCCTCGGGCCCGCCTCGGCCGCCCTTCGAGGCACGGCCCGATCGATTCGAGGTCCGGCCCGCTCGATTCGTCGTGCCGGCGACCCTGTCGTCGGCGTCGGAGGAACCAGTCGATGAGCTGGCCGGCGTCGACCGGGCGGGAGGTGCCACGCTATCGGGGGCGGGTCCCGGCGCGGGCGTGTCGTCCACGGATCCGGCCGAGCCGCCCGAATTCTTGGCGACCTCGGTCACTTCCTTGGCGACCTCGTCGACGACCTCATCGACCTCTTTGGTGATGTTTTCGACCGGCTTCGTGACTGGGTCGAGGACCTTCTCGACATCTTCGACGACCTCGTCGACCGGCTTCTTGACCTTGTCGAGGGGATTGGACAGCTCGCCGACCACCTCGTCGAGTGGTCCGTCGAGGCCGGACAGCGATTGAGCGGCGGCCGGTCCGGAGGACGCCCAGAACACAACCAGAAACGAAGCCGCTAAGCAGGCGACCCTCTTCATGCGAACCCCCCAGTTGTTGCACGTAGCCAGTTGTTCGCTGAATACCCAGTTCTTCCCTGCTTGGAACAGAGTTTTCTTCGAAGAGCTCCCGAGCCGCGTCCGCGAACTCCGGGGCCGATCGAGCTACCTCTTGCCAGCGCGCCACACTCACCTCCGTTTCGACGAGGCCGCCCCCTCTTGAGCGAAAGCCACCTATGACCCGAACCTGACCTCGACGTCGGATGCGCCCCGCGCCGCGGCCACGACCTCGGCCTCTTTCTCGACCGCTGTCTTCGCGCGCCGAGTAGGGGAGCCGAACGCGTCGACGGTCACCACGAGGCGCTTCTTGCCGGCCATCTTGGCCCGCCACACTCCAGTGATCTCGCCGTCGACGAAGAGGGCCCCCGGCGCGCCGAGAACGCCGCGCCACAACGACTTCTGCTGGGCCTTGTCCTCGAGGAGCAACCCGCGGTCGCGCGCCTGGAGATAGGGATCGTACGGCGGAAGCAGCCGAACCATGTGCCCGGGCTTCGCCTTCTTGAGAGCGGAGAGATTTGTCCGCGGCAACCATGCGCGCTTGCCGTCGATGCTCACCTCCGAGAGGTCGTCGGGCCACACCGGCCCGACCAGCGGACGGTTGGTTCCGAGGAACGAGGCCACCTCGGATTCCGTGGCGGGGCCGAGAAACGTCAGGTACGCGCGGACGAGTGATTCGGTGCCGGCGGCCTTGCGCGGAATTCTCGGCCTGCCGTCGATCGGGGAAAGCATCACCGGCGACCTGTTGGTCGTCAACGCCAGCCCGGCAGGCAGAGCCGATAACCGGAAGAGTTGCTCGTGAATGTGCGTGCAATTGCAACTCCTGCACCAAAGCGAGACGTAGTCGGGCGCGCGCTTCGTGACGGCCCCGCTGACGTCCCCCTTGGTCATGGGCTTCGCCACTACCGCACGCATCGCCTTGGCGGCCTCGGATTGCGCCTCGAGTGCGGACCTGCCGGCCTTTTTCATGTCCGATCCGAACGCGGCCAGGCGCGCGTAGGCATCGTCTTCGCCCAGCGGCCACAGGGCGGGTGCCAGCTCCGGCAGGTCGGCTCGCCTGTGTAGATGCGGCGCTCCGCGGAACGTCCACGCGAGCGCCAGGGATTCATCGGCGATCAGGGCGTCGTTGGAACGCGCCTCGCGCAGACGGGCCGCCAGCCCGATCGCCGCCGAGCCGGCCGGCGTGTCCTGGAATCCAAGGTCGAATACCCCCAACCTGGATGCGGTACGGGCGCTGCGATCGAGCCCCTGGGCCGCCGCCCTGTAGGCGAGTACCTGCTTGCGACCGACCTCGGTGATCATCGTCGCTGCCGTCCTCCCGCGGGTCGAGGTTGGGATTTCTCGGTGAACACTAGTGGGGAAGTTCAGGGACGCCTGGTTTGCGTATCAGGGGTGATCGGGAACCAAAAGGCGGGTGACTGCCGGCACCGTTGCCGCGGCGCCTGAACTCACTCCGTATCTGTGATCCGCCCGAGCGCGTCTCACTCCGTGATCTCGAGCGTGCCCGTCATGTCCTCGGGATGGAACGAGCAGATGAAGTCGTAGGTCCCCGGCTCGACATCGGCGAGGTCGATGGAAACCGTCTCGCCTGCATCGACGTCCTCGTCTATGTCCGCCTCCTCGGCTTGCAGGTTGTGGGGTGACTCACCTTCGTTCGAGAGCTCGATGGTGTCGCCTACAGCCGCCGTCACCGTGTCCGGATCGAAGGAGAAGTCTTCGGCGGTCAACGTGACGCTACCGCCTCGGCCTCCGCCACCTGCGCCGTCTCCCGACGCGGCCGACGAATCTCCATCATCGCCACCACAAGCCGTGGCCAACAGGGCGACGATCCCGAAGGCTGCAAGCATCCTCTTGATCGTGCGATCTCCTTTCATCGGACGTTCACCACTCCTTCCATCTCTGGGTGGATTGCACAGCGATATGCAAAGGTGCCGGGCCGGTCGAACGTGAAGGAGAACGATTCGCCCTGACCCAGGCTGTTCGACTCGAAGTCCCCGTCGATCGCGGTGACCGTGTGCTCGGCGGCATCGTCGTTGTTCCACGTGACCCTGGTGCCGGCCTCGACCTCGGTTGCCTCGGGAGCGAACGCGAAGTCGGCGATCGCAATCCGGCCCGGATCGCTCCGCGCCTCATCTTTGACGAGAGGTGCGTCCGCTCGGACGTCGAGCAGATCCTCCATTCCCATGTCGTCGTGACCGTCGACGAGACATTCGATCTTGTGTGTTCCGGGGGCCAGGGTGACCCTCATCCGAGTCGACTCCCCGGGTTGGAGCAGCTCGGACTCGGCCTTGAAGAGATCGCCCGAACCGTGGCCGCTGCTCTCGCCCTCGAGCTCGATCTCGAAACCGTGCGGGACCGTCCCCCGGTTGTGGATCACGAAGGTCACCGGTCCGGGCCGGATCGCCTTTGCCTCCGCGCCGATCGCCCACTCGCCGAGCCCGATCTCGAACCCGTCGCGCCTCGGATCGATGTGCTTGGCCGGACCGGAGTTCGACGAAGAGGTCGCCCTCCCCTGCGCGCCACCACCGGAATTGTTCTGGGCCGACTGGTTCGTTGGATCACCTGCCGGCTGCGTCGGGCTCTCGCCGCCGCACGCCGCGGCAACGATGACGAGCACGAGCGTCGCCAACTTGAGCTTCGGCATGCGTCAATCGCCCCCTTGGATGACCGTTGTCTTCGCGTTGCTTGTTGGCCTAACGACAAGGAGGCCGACGCGTTACGGGCGGCGGGTCGCCTGGGTGCTCTTGACTCGAGGTGCGGACCGCCGAAGCGTGCGGAGGAAGCTTCAATTTGGTGCGGATCCGCAGGTTTTCTATCTGGCAACCGCCAGGCGGGCTTCAGATAGCAGAGTCGCCGTTGGGAGCCAATTCGGCGGCCTGATTGGCCGCGCCCACCTGATCCCCCCGTGGGTGCCGGGTTTGCCTTTGGTGCCCGGCAACTTTAGGAGCTTCGGCGCCGGGATTCCCTGGTTCGATCGCCGGCCTTCAGCGTGACCTTGCGCAGGCGCACGTGGTTGGGCGTGACCTCGGCGCACTCGTCTTCCCTGATGAACTCGAGGGCCTGTTCGAGCGACAGCTCGCGCGGGGGGATCAGGCGAACCAACTCATCGCCGGTGGAGGAGCGCATGTTCGTGAGCTTCTTCTCCTTGGTCGGGTTGACGTCCATGTCCTCGCTGCGGGCGTTCTCTCCGACGATCATTCCCTCGTAGACCTCGATGCCAGGCCCCACGAACATCGCTCCGCGGTCCTGGAGGTTGAGCAACGCATAGTTCGTCGTCTGACCTCGGCGGTCGGCGATGAGGCTCCCCGTCGGACGAGTGCGCAACTCACCGTGCCAGGGCTCGTAACGGTCGAAGACGTGATGGAGAAGCCCCGTGCCGCGCGTCTCGGTGAGGAACTCGGTTCGGAACCCGATAAGCCCGCGCGCGGGGACCAGGTACTCCATCCGCACCCAACCGGTTCCGTGGTTGACCATCTGCTCGAGGCGTCCTTTTCGGAGGGCGAGCAATTGGGTCACGACACCGAGGTAGTCCTCGGGAACGTCGATGGCCAGCGACTCTACGGGCTCGCAGAGCTTGCCGTCGATCTCCTTCGTCACGACCTGGGGTTTGCCGACCGTCAGCTCGAAGCCCTCGCGCCGCATCATCTCGACGAGGACGGCGAGCTGTAGCTCTCCTCTGCCCTGGACCTCCCAGGCATCGGGCCGGTCGGTGTCGAGCACGCGGATCGACACGTTCCCGATGAGCTCGGCATCGAGCCGGTTTTTCAAGAGCCGCGCGGTCAGCTTGTTGCCGTCCTGTCCGGAGAGCGGGGCAGTGTTGATGCCGACGAGCATCGACAACGACGGGTCGTCGAAGTGGCTTACGGGCAGCGGCCTCGGATCGTCTGGGTCCGAGAGCGTCTCGCCGATAGTGACTTCGGCGATGCCCGCAATTGCGATGATCTCCCCGGGACCGGCTTCGTCCGCATCGACACGGTCGAGCGACTCAGTGACGTAGAGCTCGGTCACCTTGAGTCGTTCGACACTCCCGTCGGTCCGGCACCAGGCGACCTGACTTCCCTTCCGGATGGTTCCGTGGAAGACGCGGCACAGCGCGATCCGGCCGACGTAGGGGGACGAGTCGAGGTTGGTGACGAGCGCCTGCAGTGGGTGAGCCTCGTCGTGAGTCGGAGCGGGGATGCGGTCGAGCAGAAGCTCGAACAATGGCTTGAGATCGATGCCCTCGACTCCCTGTTCGAGCGACGCCCAGCCGGCGCGCGCGTTCGCGTAGACGATCGGGAAATCGATCTGGCTCTCGTCCGCGTCAAGATCGAGAAACAACTGATAGACCTCGTCGACGACCTCGGAGATACGGGCGTCGGGGCGGTCGACCTTGTTGACCACGAGGATGACGGGGAGCCGCGCCTCGAGGGCCTTCCGCAACACGAACCGGGTCTGGGGAAGGGGGCCCTCGCTGGCGTCGACGAGGAGGAGAACGCCGTCGACCATGGTCAGGCCCCGCTCGACCTCGCCCCCGAAGTCGGCGTGCCCCGGAGTGTCGACGATATTGATCTTGACTTCCCCGTAGCGCACGGCTGTGTTCTTGGCCAGGATGGTGATGCCCTTTTCGCGCTCGAGATCCATCGAGTCCATGACCCGCTCGTTGACGTCCTGGTTCGCCCGAAATGCGCCCGACTGCCACAGCATCGCGTCGACGAGCGTCGTCTTGCCGTGGTCGACGTGAGCGACGATCGCGACGTTGCGAATGTCATTGCGAACGGACAGAACGGACACGGATGATCTCCAGTCATCGAGGGCCCCCTGAACTCCGGGTGGGAGGCCGAGCGCACTGGGCCGGCGCGCATGGGCAATAGCCTACAAAATGGGGG
>WHSV01000075.1 GCA_009379915.1 Actinomycetota bacterium
GGAAACATGTTCGTTCAAGTGATCCAGGGCCGCGCAACCGACCCCGCCGGCCTGAAGAAGCAGTGGGACAGATGGGATCAGGAGATCAAACCATCGGTGCCCGGTTACCTGGGTAGCACCGCGGGGGTTACCCCCGACGGCGAGTTCATCGCGATGGCCCGGTTCGAAAGCGAAGAGGCCGCTCGCGCCAACAGTGACAGCCCCGCGCAGAGCGCCTGGTGGGAGGAAACGGCGCAGTATCTCGCGGACCCGATGTTCCACGACTGCACCGAGGTCGACGTGCAGAACGATGGGGGTTCCGACGAGGCCGGCTTCGTCCAGGTGATCCAGGGCAAGGTCACTGATATCGCCAAGTCGAGAGCGCTCGACGCCAAGATGCAGGATCAGATGAACGAGGCGCGCCCCGATGTGATCGGCGGGATCACCGCCTGGCACCCGCAGAACGGACGCTTTACGAGCTCTATCTACTTCACGTCCGAGGCCGAGGCGCGCGCCAAGGAGAAAGAGATGGAATCGGCCGAGGGATTCGAGGAGTTCATGAGCGAGTACCAGGCGATCTCCGACGGAGAGCCCAAGTACCTGAATCTCCCGGATCCCTGGATGTCGAGCAAGTAACGACGCCGCTTAGGGAGCCAGTCGCTCCAGCGTCACCAGTGTGATGTCATCCTCCTGGCCCCAGTCCGGACCGGTGAAACTTTCGAGTTCCGCCAAGAGCGTTTGGATCAGGTCGTCTTCGCGACGACAGTTCTCCATGACCTTGATGACCCGGGGGAAACCGAACATGTCACCGTCGCGGTTGTGGGCCTCGGCGAGGCCATCGCTGTGCAAGAGCAGGCGCGTGCCCGGTGGGACTACCGCGTCCTTCAACTCGTAGTTGGAGCCTGACATCAGGCCGAGGGGCATCCCGATGGCCCTGAGATCGGAGACACCATCTCCCGTGGACAAGTAGGGGAGATTGTGCCCGGCGTTCGCGAACAGCAGTCGACCGGTTGCCGGATCAAGCACCAAGTAGAGACACGTCACGAACATCTTCTCGGGCGTGTTGAGGACGAGCACCTCGTTCATCCTCTCGAGTGCCTCCGAAGGAGTGGCTACCCTCGGAGCCTCGGCACCCAACAACCCTTGTGTCGTCGCCATCACGAGCGCGGCGGGCGCGCCCTTATCGGTGACGTCGCCGATCGCAATCCCCATCTCTCCCGTGGGTAGCTCGACGAAGCTGTAGAAATCGCCGCCCACCTCGCGCGCCGAACGGTAGAAGGCAGCGATCTGCCAGCCGGGGAGATCGGGGAGCTCATCCGGCAGGAACTGCTGTTGCACGAGACGAGCGACCTTCAGCTCTTGCGCGACGCGCTCACTCTCGGCTTCGGCGCGCCGTAGTCGCTCGGCCACCTCGGCTGCGTACGCCCGCCGGCCTCGAACGAATGAACCGAAAAGCACGATGACGGCGAAGAATGCACCATCGCGCAGCGTGTCGTTGATGACTTGAGCCACGGGAGTCGTCTCGGCGAACAGCCCGTACAGGAAGGGCCCGCCGACCCACAGCACGCTGATCGTCAGAGGCCAGCCGAGACTTCCCGCGGCGGCAGCAGAGTAGAGCGGCACGGCGAACGGCACGGCGGGGACGAAACCGGGGTAGTTCAGATTGAAGTAGACGGAGAGAACGGCCGCCGTCGCCAGTAGCGTTCCCACCGGCCAGCGGCGGCGGCCGAAGAGCAGGATCGCCATGAGCAATCCCAGCCCATAGGCCAGCGCATCGGGGTCGCGCGCGCTGGGGTCGCGCGCGGCGGAGATCGTGATCGAGATCGCCGCTCCGACGACAACGACCAGACCAACGTCGATCACCAGCGGATTCAAGCGCTCGAAACGTGCTCGCAACCGAACCCCCTTAGGAACGTCGGTTCGCTCCCGTCATGACCATTCCGGGATTGGAGCCGCCAAGCTTCGGATTGTCTCACGGGCATGGGCCTGGAATGACATTTCCGATCCACCCCGATTCGTTGGGACCATCCGCGTCATGCCCTTCGCAAGGCACGGGAGCGTGGTCGCCGCGCATCGCGTCGCGACTGCGGCGCCCGAGCGATCGGCCTCCGGTAACGGGCGTCGAGGCCCTTGTGCCTCGCCAGCCACGATAAGGGGGCCATCAACGCGCGCACCAAACCAGCAGGCGCGAGGGGAGCCCTGACCTCGGCGTGGAAGTTGCCCATGAAGAGCGCGAGGTCGAGCGGATGGGGCATCCCTCTCCTACTCGTGCGACCTTCCTTCGCGAGGGCGACCGCGGTCTCGAACAACTCCTCCATCCGAAGTGCGGGGCGAACTTCGACCCGCACCCGTGCGGGCTCCGCGCCTCCGTTCATGAAGCGATGGACCGCGCCGGGTGGAACCACGACGGTGTCGCCCGGGCGGCCAACAATCGTCTTTAACCCTCGCCGGAACTTCACGGCTCCGCTCAGGACCTCGAAGCGCTCCTCCTGATGAGGGTGGACGTGGGCGCCGGGCACATGGCCGTCCGGGGACAGCTCGAGGTCGATGACGAGCAGATCGCCGTCGGTGTCGGCCGCCGTCTTGCGAAAAGTGATCCGCTCGCCGCTGATCGGGTTGTCGAGAATCTGTCCGAACGCCATGGTTGACCTCCTAGGTGGGGACTCATTTGCCAAGACACACGCTATGGATCGGTGGACCGGCAGTCGTCATGTCAGCGAGGACACTTCGACTGCGGTGATCGGGGTACGCGCAGAAGCTCCGCCTACTCCGAGGATGGATCAGTCGGCTCCCGCCCAATTGGTCGCCTACCGCATCAGCGGTAGCCCGCTCCGCATGATCTGCACCTCATGAAGTACCCGAAGAGCACCCGTTGGGCCGACGACTTGGCGTCTTCGCGTCGCGATGATGTGACCTGTTGGACTAAGCGGCCGGAACAGACGGCCGACTCGATCAAGGAGGTCGATGGCAGTGATGACGATGGCAGGCGAAGTGCTCGCCAATAGCGGCGGCGGCTGGGGGCCGGGCGGCTGGTGGGTGGTATTCCCCCTCCTCTGGCTGCTCCTTTTGGGAGGCGTGATCTTCGCCCTGGTCCGCGGTAGGGGCAGGGGCCGGTGGCACCAGGGGCAGTCCGCAGAAAACGTGCTCGCCGAGCGTTACGCCCGTGGCGAGATCGCCGAGGAGGAGTACAGAGAGCGGCTCGACGTGCTGAAGAGATCCCGGTAATTCACGTTGGATGCGAAAGGTCCGGTGGGTTTTGGCACCCCGAGCGGTCGTTCGAACAAGCCCCCGACGACGTGTCGTCGGGGGAACGTGACTGGACTAGACATACAAGGAGAACCATCATGACAGATGACCAGGCGGACGCCCATGCTCAACAGGAGCCGCCCCGACGTTAATCCCGACCTCGAGAACCTCGACAGACTGGTCGGCAAGTGGAACGTAACCGGGGGCGCAGAAGGAGAGGTTACCTACGGGTGGATGGAAGGCTGCTTCTTCCTCATCCAAAGGGTTGAACTCGAGCAGTACGGCCAAGAGATCAAAGGCCTGGAGATCATCGGGCACTTGCAGCCATTCGGGGAAGAGCCAAGCCAGGACATCAAGTCGCGCTACTACGACAGCATGGGCAACACTCTCGACTACACCTTACGAACTGGACGGGGCACCCTCACGATTTGGGCTGGAGAAAAGGGTTCTCCGGCGTATTACAGGGGCACGTTCGACGCCGACGGCGACAGCGCTTGCGGGGCATGGGTGTATCCCGGTGGCGGCGGATACGACTCGACCATGACGAGAGTGAGATAGGGGGGCTCGCATGAAATTTCGTGCCACGATCGAGCTTGGCGGCAAGACTGCCACAGGGATCGAGGTTCCGGCAGAGGTCGTGGACGCGCTCGGGGCGGGCAAGCGACCCGCGGTGCGCGTCACTATCAAGGGCCACAGCTACCGGAGCACCGTCGCATCTATGGGCGGAAGATTCATGCTCCCGGTCAGCGCAGAAAACCGCGAGAGAGCGGGCGTGGCGGCCGGCGACGATGTCGATGTCGACATCGAGCTCGATACGGAGCCGCGCGAGGTAACCCTGCCAGCGGACTTCGCGGCCGCGCTCAAGCGCAATGCAAAGGCGGCAAGCTTCTTCGACGGGCTGTCGTACAGCAAGAAACGGTGGCACATTCTCTCGATAGAGGGAGCCAAGTCCGACGAGACCCGCCAAAGGCGTATCGAGAAGTCGGTCGCCATGCTGCGCGAGGGCCGGGCTCGGTAGGAAACACATAGGAGAGCGTTCTCTGGAGCGCAACGGTGTCCTTTGGACTCCTTGATCCCCGACGATGCGATGGCAGGAGGATCGGCTCGATGAACGAACAGGAACTCAGAGTGATCGCGAGGACGATCATCGACGACAATCTCTACATGACACTAGGAACGGCCGACGAGGCGGGACGGCCCTGGGTGTCGCCCGTGTACTACGCGTTCGCGGGATACGAGGAGTTCTTCTGGGTTTCGTCTCCGGATGCGACTCACTCGCGCAACCTCACAGGGCGTCCAGAGATAAGCATCGTGATCTTCGATTCTCGTGTGCCCATCAATACGGGACAGGGGGTGTACATGTCGGCCGTCGCCGGGGAGTTACCGAGTGACGACCTCGACCGAGGCATCGGCATCTTCTCTCGCAGGGGCGAGGCCCATGGAGCGAGCCCGTGGACGCGCCAGGATATTTCACCGCCGGCCCGCCATCGTTTGTACCGCGCCATCGCGTCGGAGCATTTCGTGCTCGACCCACAGGACAGGCGAACGCCGGTCAGCTTCGAATAAGACCCCCGAACCGCGGCCGAGCCCTTCTCGAGATCGTCCCGGCATTTCCGTTGACTTTCTCGAGTTCAGCAGATCAAAATACGGGCCTTGGTGAATATGGTTTTCCATTTTTAGGGACCTACGAGTGTGCCCGCGGGTCCCTGCGGGGGAGGAGGGGCACACCGGTCTGCCAGGGCTGACCGCCCGATTTCTTTGATCCGCCGCACGCGTTTGCGTTGGGATCCCCTCATCTAATCGCGGGAGGAATCGCATGACCGTAAGAACGCATGGAGCGCGCCCGAGAGCGCGCGGTTGGCTGATCTGCGGCATCGCCGTGGCCGCGGCTCTGATGTTGTTGGTCACGGCCGGAGGTGCCCCGGTAGCCGCACAGGCTGTTTCGGACCCCACCGATCATCCGGCGCTCCAACCCATCGACGCCCAGAACTGGGTTGACCAGGCGAACTTGACCTGGGCCGACTATACGCAGATCCGGCCGGACGAATGGCACGACGACTCCGTCCCGGGCAGCGAGGACCAGTTCAGGGGAGCCGTCGTACTCGCGGACTTCACCGATCAACCGTTTTTGATCAGCCAGGAGGCGGGGACGCATCCGTTCGGCAACCCGCAACCCGGATGGGAGCCGGTGTCGGACGTGAGGCAATGGATGCACGACTACCTGACCGAGCCGAACGAGTACAACGGCGGCCAGACGATCCACGGCTACTGGATGGAGAACTCTCACGGCAGGCTCGGTGTCAGCATCGACACGTTCGGGCCTTACAGACTCCCCGGCAAGCTACACGAGTACGGCATCCCCGACGGCTCGTTCAACTCGCCGGCTGCCAGATACTGTCCGCAGGGGGACACCTGCGGCAAGAATCTTCGCACCGACAGCAACGCTGCGTGGCGCGCCGCCATCGGCTGCCCTCCCGGCGGTGGTCAGAGCCAGATCTCGAACTGCGGTTACGACTTCGTCTTCTACGTCAGCGCGGGGCACGACGAGTCGTCGACCTGGCAGGAGTTCGGGGAGATGCTCTTTGAGGAACGGGAGGACGTACCCGATGCCTTCGGCCCGCCTCGGGACGCGAGCGGTAACCCGCCGCTGAACCAGGAGGGGAACCCGATGCCGAATTGGTCGGCCACGCGCTACGTCGAGTGGACCTCGTGGAAGGCGGCGGCCAACCACTGGCCGAACGCCTCCGTCAACCCACCGAGGAGCTCGACACAGGCTGAGAGCTCGGGGCAGAGCGTCTACGCCCACGAGTTCAGCCACATCCTCGGACTGCCGGACAACTACAACAACCCGTTCGCCGACAACGTCCGCAACTACACCGGCTACTGGGAGATGATGAGCCGCGGGACGTTCAACGGGCCCGGCGGAACGCACAACCGTTGGCAGGTTCCGAACCAAGGTGGCTCCGGCCTCGGTCCTCACCACATGCTGCACTTCAAGAACCAACTCGGCGTTCTCACGGACCAAGAGCAGGTCACCCTGCAGCGCAACGAGCTTGCCGACCAGGGTGCCGCGGTAATCAGGGTCAAGGCTCGCTCGGACGTTCCCGAGGACGACCAAGTCGGCCTCACCGTCGCCTTCGGCGAGGGCGGGGACCTTGCCGGCAGCTGCGCCAACCAGGGGCTCGATCCCTTCTACTGTCCCGGGACCGGCTACTTGAATTACCGGTTCGAAGTTGTCGACCGGGTAGGAAACGACTCGTTCACGCCGGGTCACGGCGTGCTGATGTCCAAGAGCCGCAACAGCGGCACTCCGCGGGTCTGGATAATCGATCCGAATCCGGAAGACATCAACATGATCGACTTCTTCCGGCCCGACGGCACACCGGTTGCGGTCGTGCGCGGCGACCCTCGTCAGCTCAACGACGCGACCTTCCACGCCGGTACCAACTCGGGTAGCGAGTACGAGTACGTCGACAACTTCAACCGTCTGCACTTCTACATCCTCGACACTCACCGAGACGAGGACGGAGTGCTGTTCTATGACATAGGAGTGCGTCGCTTCGATGGTGCCGGCGACTTTCAGCGCGGTGTCGAGCTCGAGAGCCCGGCCAAGACCCCGCAACGAGCAGGGTTCCTGGCTACGTGCACTTTCCCCCTGACCAACACCGGCGAGGCCGGTGAAGGCATTTTCGATTCCGATATCTACCGCCTGTCGGCGAACTCCAGTAGTGAAAACTGGGAGGCCAGGCTTCCCAACGCGCTCGCTTACGCACAGGCCGGCGAGACGGTCGAGGTCCAGGTGCACGTCCTGCGGAATCCGGGGAACGCGCGCACTACCGTGACTCTGACGGCGACGTCGGAGACCGACCAGACGCAGTCGTCCACTGAAACGTGCGACGTGCATGTTCGAGACACCACTCCCGGAGGAGACCAGGGCAACAACTGACGGCGATGAGTGCGGCTCTTTGCCAGCGCGACGAGGCATCCTTTCGTCGCGCTGGCCGCTGCCGCCCTCACTCGGCCGTTGGATCGACAGGTCGGCTCCATTGGAAGACGACATGAAGCAAGCACGCACGGCGGTGCGCTTGCTTTTGCTGGCGTTCGTGGTCGCGGTCCTGATGGCCGGTTGCACGAGCACCGATACCGGCCGGGACAGCGACATTCGCGAGGCGCCGGGGGGCGCCGTCGACCTCCCGGGGCCCTTGCCACAGGGTGTCGCCTTCCGGGAGCCACCAAAAGGCGCTATCACGGCACCGGACTTCACCGTGGATCTGCTTGATGGGACGCCCGTAACCGCCGACGAACTGTGGGACGACAGACCTCTCGTGATGGTGTTCACTGCAAGCTGGTGCGACTCGTGCGCCGATGTGCACCGCGAGGTAGCAGAGGTCGTCGATGGACATGACGGAGCGATCGTTCTATTGGGCGTGATTCGCGAGGACGACGTCGAGGGGGCGCGCGAGTACGCACAAGATCTAGAGCTTGGTACTCCGATCGCCGTGGGCGACGAGAGTGTCTGGCTCCACTACGCCGCCGACGAACCACCACTCGTCGTACTGATTGCTGCGGGGGGCAAGGTCCTACGCGGCTGGCCGGGCGGCATCGACGCCGACGACCTCGCCGGACAGCTCGAGAAGCTCTACGAGAAGCCTGCCGTCGAGGACCAATGACGAGGTCCTCCCAGAAGCGGCCCAGATTGCAGATACCACGATGCCCTCGTACCGTCGCCGGCCTGATCGGTGTGGCCCTCGTAGGCCTGGTTGGCTGCACCGGGTCTGTCGACACCGTCGACGTTCACCTCCGTGTCGTCGTCGCCGACTACTACATCCGGACCGAGGGCGTCGAGTGCGCGGGGGCCAGGCCCTACGAATACGTCCACGCGGGCGCGCGGTTCACACTCGAGACCGAGGATGGAACCGACCTGGCCGAAGGTCGGCTTCCCGCCGGCCGAGCCGAGAACGCGGACCCGAGTATCGACTGGGCGGTCGAACGAATCCCGACCGTCTGCGTCATGGACGTGGATCTGCCGGACATGCCAGAACACACCAACTACCAGTTGCGTCTCGAGGAAGGTCGCCCTCTGCAGTTTGCTGCGTCGCTCATCTCCAGCGACGAGCCGATCCGCCTGACCGTCCAGTAAGGTGATATCGCCCGCGAGCTGTTCCTCTCGGCGCATGCCATCCGTGACTACGTGAAGACGATCTCTCAGAAAGTCGGCGTCTCGAGCCGCGGCGAGCTTGTGGCCAAGCTGTTCACCGAGCACTACGGACCCGAACATCGCAGGGAGCTCGTTCGCGCCGGCGACGACTGATCGACTACTACAGCTCGGCCCTGTACGTCTCCAGCCGTTCGGCTAGCTCCTTCGGGCGGCTAAGAGCAATGCAGTGGCCGCCGTCGATCTCGTCTGGAGTGGTGCCTAAACGGTCGCGTGAAACCCGGCGCATGAACGCGGCCGGGAAACAGCGGTCGTCACGACACGCCAGGACCTTCGTCCGGACGTCGGGCCACGCGTTCAGCGGCCACGGTTTCTCCATCGGCGTGCCGGACTGATCGCGCCCCCTCTTCATAGCCTCGGCCGCCAGGTCCGGCGAGACATCGTGGTAGAAGATGGCGAACTCGTCTTCGTACTTGTCGGACGATTCGTAGCCGGTATTTCTCCACCAGTCCTCCGGCCGCTCGCCCGGCGACGGGATCATCGCCGCCAGCATCACCATCAGATCAACCGGCAACCGGTCGCAGACGAGCGGCGCGGTGAACCCGCCGAACGACTGGGCCACCACGACAAGGTCCGTCCGGCCGCCGATGGCGTCGACCACCGTATCGGTGTACTCCGACAGGCCGGCCGAGTCGTCGTCACATGGAAGGTCCATCGCAACGATGTCGTGACCCCGTTGACGCAGCTCGGAATCCAGCAGGTGCCAGTACCACGCGACGTCTCCCGCGCCGTGAATCAACACATAGGTGGCCATGTTTTCGGGTGCCCTCCTATCGGACGAGCTGATCGATTCGAGCCAGCAAGGCCGCCACCTCTTCCGGCCTTTGCCTGGAGCTCGGCGGATGCGCGGGCGCCTCACATTCCTCGCGGGTTCGGCGTCGCGCGCCGTGCCGAACCTGCTTCAGTTCCCTACGCATGAACGCACTGTTCTCGAGGGCGCTTCGATTGGCTCGTCGAAAACCGCGCAGCGAACCACCTCGGCCGGCGGGACGAGTTGCGAGGGCGCCCGATGCGATAGCGGGCGGCCTCTCGGTGACGCTCCTCGATGTGCACCCTGATGAGCGCCTCCATCGGACCTGCGTGCATCGCCTTTCCTCCTCGGGCCTGCTTTTCGGCTGTTAATGGTCAGACTGGGCGGCGAGGCGAAATTCATCGGTTCTGGGTGGCTTTTCGGCGACTTGGCTACGGCGAGGCGGCCTCGAAGGGGCGGGCCTCGGGAAAGATCCTTCCGTCGCCGTCGATCATGACGATCGTGGCGACGTGAAGCCCGGCATCGAGAGTCCGGTCGAGCGTCACCACGGCGCTGGTCCTGCCCGCGTCGAACTGCCCCCGCTGTGCCGGGTCGCCGTCGATCGACAGATACACCCGCTCGATGTCGGAGGAGATCTGATCGATGTCGAGCGGGTCGCCCACGCGGAACGGTCTCGCTCCGAGGCTCGCACTCGTCCACGCCGTGTTGACCTCGTCTCGAACCTCGAAGGTCTCGTCCACTTGCGGGATGCCACCCTGGATCCGCAGCGGGATCGCCTCGGCGCGGAAGGCGGCGGTTCCCTCCTGCTCCGGGGACCCGATCATGGTCGCAACGAACCCCGAATCGCCTCCGGAGGTTCCGATTTCGATGATCTCGATGTCCACGCTCGCGTCGGCGAACGCACCAAAGCCCTCTGGAAGCTCCGACGCCATCATCTGATTGAAGCGACTCCGGCCGACCTCCGCGCGCGCTCCCTCGGTCATCAGGGCCCAGGCGGCATCCTCGTCGCCGTCCTGGATGGCCTGGAGCCAGGACCTGACCACGGACTCGATTTCTTGCTCGGTAGGACGCGGCGCCGTCGTGGGCGAGGGCGAGGGAGAGCGGTCAACGGGCGGGATGGGGCGCGGGGCCTCACCGTTCATCAAGGTACTCGCTCCGGCGATGCCCAGCCCGATGACGATCGCCGCGGCCCCGGCGGCGCGAGCGAAAGCCACCCGACGAGCGCGGCGGCCCTTCGCAAGCGTCTCCTCGATATCCAGAGCCACCACCGGGACGGTCTGACCGGCGCGGCCCAGCCGCGTTCGCAGTCTGTCCTCGATACTCATTTCAGCTCCCCTGCCTGAGACTCTTCGAGCAGCGGGCGCAGCTGCCGAAGAGCCCGGTGGATGTCAGATTTGACGGTGCCCAAAGGTCGATCGAGCTCTCTCGAAATCTCGTGTTCGCTCATGTCCTCATAGAAGCGCAGCAGGATCGTGGCTCGCCTCACGGGTGACAGCTCGGCGAGGGCCGTGCTGACTCTCAGCCACTCCTCGACGCGCACCGCGTGACTGTCGGCGGCTTCGGGCCCTGTGGAAAGGGGGCGCTCGCGGCGCAGCTTGTTGTAGCGATGGGCGCTACGCACGAGGTTGAGGACGGTCCGCCTTGCGTAGGCCCCCGGCGACCCCTCCCGGACGCGACCCCAACGTTTGTAAACGCGCACCAGCGCCTCCTGCGCGAGCTCGGCGGCCTCGTGGGGATCGCCGACGAGCATGGTGGCGAAACGCTGCAGGCGTTCGGTCTCGTGGGCGAAGAAGTCTCGAAACTCGTTGTCCCTGGTGGTCGTCTTCACGGTCTTAGCTCTAACCCCTGCGGCCGGCGTGGGGTTGCATCCGAGCGTCGATTATTAGGCAGACCCCCGAACCGTCGAACGCCTGAGGTTCAAACGAACGATCCCATGCTTCCTGGTTCTGTTCATCCCCGAGCATCCACGGCTGCCATGAAGATTTCCCCGCTCCTCAGCCTGGGGCGAGGGGGGCGAGCTAAGGTGTACTCGAGCTGGGCCATCACCCGATGTCGTAGGACAGCACCAACTCGTAGCCGTCGTCGCTGTGTCTGCCGATAGTCAGGTCCGCTTCTCCGCGCAGACCTTTCAAGCTCGCCGGTGCCCATGCCCGGCACCACCTCGATGCGCGGACACCGACCCTTGGTTCTGGCTGCCGATGTGCTGGAAGACGCAGGTCCCCTCGTGGCCACCGATCGAGCCCTCTCCAAGGACCGCATGACGAGTGTCTCAAGGACTCCTCAACGGGTTCCTCGGGAGGAGTGTCCGACAGTTGTCCGACAGGTCCGTGCAGTTCTTGTGTCCGAGCGAGCCCCGAAGATTCAATCGCCAGCCAGGCTCCACCTCCGTTGATGTCGGTCCGGCAGTCAGCCGGGCCACGATCGAGCCGGCGAGGTCACTGCTCGATCGCGAAGATGTTGCCGTCGGGATCCTTGAACCGCGCGACCTTGCCCTCGCTCGTCGCGGCGATCCCCCTGTCGTCGGTTTTGATCGCGGGCTCGTCGTATCGCTCGAAGGTCACTCCGCTGGAACTGAGCTCGTCGACTATCTGCTCGATGTCGGTTACGTACCAGGTGGCCAGAGTCGCGGCAGGCTCGCCGGCGCGAGTGGGAGACACGTAGACATGGAGCGAGGTGCCGCCCCCGCACGCATAGACTCGGCTACCGTCGGACGGATCCTCCACTCCATCGAGGCCCAGTTTCTCCTCGTAGAAGTCAGTGGCGTGGACGATGTCCGAGACCGCAACCCATGTCTTCTGGTTGATGAAGGTGACGTCGGAGCCGGCGCATACCTTGCTGCTGCTCAAGCTCATTCGCTGTACCTTCACCGGCACGTCATCCTCCCGTTCGTCGAATCTCATGCCCGGGGTACAGGGGGGTCACGATACTCATCGACTTCCCTTGATCAATGCGTCGCGACTCTGATCGGGTTCGAGATCGGTCGCGGAGGCCATGCCCTCGTTTGCCCGACTTCCGAGGCCGACTCGATCCGGCAGCCGGAAATGCTCGGTGGATGCCATCGCCCGCATGAAATCGTCACCGTAGGCATCGAAGAACGGCTTCATCTGGCTGGTATGCGCGCGCAGCGCCTCGACCTTGGCATCGAGAAGTTCGTCGTCGAGATGCAGGGTGGCATCGGGAGAGGTGCAGACCGTCGGATAGCCAGGCCAGAAGACGTCGAACTCGTTGAGCGGAGGCACGAACCTCTCCTTCCACTCAGAGGAGACAATCGCGTGGCAAAGCCGCGCCTCGGGCTGGTTCCAGACCTCCAGTGCGGTCGTAACGCTCGCCGACAAGGTGCTGTGGTCGGGATGACCGGTGAACCCATCGTTACCGAAGGACAGAACGACGTCGGGCTGTACCTCGATGAGTTCGTCGTAGATGCGCGCGACGACATCATCGCGGGGCACATAGTCCAGGTATCCATCCGGATATCCCAGGAAACGTTGTTCCTCAACGCCCAGATGGGCAAGCGAGTCCTGCAATTCGTGCTGACGAACTCTCGCCAGAGTCTCTGGGGGACAGGGCTGCCTATCCAGAAGACCACCCTCGCCGCTGGTCATGTGCATACACACGACGCGGTCGCCTCGGCGAACGGCGTCGGCTAAGAAACCCCCAGCGACAAATGCCTCATCGTCGGGGTGGGCCCAGATTCCAAGGATGGTGGTCATCGCATTGCCTCTCTCCGGCCGCTTACTGCGAAGTCCTTCATGGCCCCATGATGGCCACGGCTCTTTCAGCGGTCTTAGGTTGTAGTTAAAGTCACGAGATTTCTCGAGATGGCCGTCTTGGCTCTTGTTGGTTAGACCCGGAGGCATGGCGAAACTCATCGCTCGCTCGTTGTGGTTTCGACGGCCAAGCCCATCGGGGGATTAGCCCTCGAGGTGAAGAGGAAGATCGAACAGCGGGAAGAGGCTCGCCGTGTCGAGGAAGGAGTTGAGGCCCATGATCCGACCGGCTCTGATTTCGATGACCTGCAGCGCCCAGGGCTCAAAGCCGCCTCCGGGGGCGGGCCGGTACTGCCCGAAGGCCGGCGAGCCGTTGGCCTCGGTTGCAACCAAACGGGAGCCACGACAACCGCTGCCGTGGCCCAGCATCCAGTGACGGATCTCTTCGAAGCCCTCGAGCCACAGCTCGTAGGGCGGCATCGACAGCGTTGCGTCGTCGTGCAACAGCGAGGTGAGCGAGTCGAGGTCGTAGCGCTCGAAGGCGTCCACGTAGCGTACGAGCAGATCCCGCTGCTCCTCGTCGAGCGGCCGGAGGGTATCGCCCGAAGAGGTCTCGCTCTCCGCCAGCGTCGTGCGGGCCCGTTGCAGCGCGCTGTTAACCGACGCGACCGTGCTGTCGAGCAACTCGGCGACCTCATCGGCCTTCCACCGCAGCACCTCCCTCAGGATCAGCACCGCTCGCTGCTTGGGTGGCAGGTGTTGCAACGCGGCCACGAAGGCCAGCCGGATGGTCTCCCGCGCCTCGGCTAGCTCGGCCGGGTCGCCGTTTGAGGGAAGCACGCTGTTGTCGGGCATCGGTTGAATCCAGGTCGCCTCGGGTCGCGCCTCGCCGATGAAGGTATCGGCAGTCTGAGGGGACGCGAGATCCATGGGCCGGGCGCGCCGCTGACTGCCGTTTAGCATGTCGAGGCACACGTTGGTGGCGATGCGATAGAGCCACGAGCGCAGCGCGGAGCGGCCCTCGAAGCGATCGAAGCTGCGCCAGGCTCGCACCATGGTCTCTTGCACGGCGTCCTCGGCCTCGAAGGCCGCGCCCAGCATCCGGTAGCAATGGGCCGTCAGCTCCGTGCGATACCGCTCCAGCTCGAGCTCCAGCCCCCCGGACCCGCTCTCTTGCGTGCTGCGGTCGATGACTGAAGTGTTGCTTTCGCTCATGCGAACCTCCCTTAGTTCGGCCACATTGCGTCCCTAGGAGAGCCATCGAAGAATCGATGGAATCGAAACCGCTACCTCGAAGTGGTCACGTAAAGAAGCGATGCGGAGGGCACGTCCTCCATGAGCTGGAGGGCCAGTTCGCTCTCGTAGGTCGTTACGATGACCTGGCGGAGGCCGGCTCCGGAGGCGGCCTTGGCCAGGGTCCCGGCAACGACTTTCCTGAGCCGGGGATCGAGATGCTCGAGTGGTTCGTCCAGCCACACAAACGGTGCACGAGTGGATGCGCCCGAGACGAGAAGCCGGGTAAGCAGCTGGGCCCACACTTTTTCGCCGCCACTGAGGGACTCGAACCCCAGGATGCGGCCACCCACGTTTCGAGTTATCTGTCCGTCCGGGCTGAGGCTCAACCCGCCGGTCCCAAAGATTCGCTTCCAGCGCATCGAGACCTCCCCGACGAGAGGTTCTATGAACTCCTTGGTGATTGCGCTGCCGGCGGCCGAGAACGCTTCTCCCGCGGCGAGCGATACACCCTCTTCGCGATAGAGCGCCACCTGCTCCTGGATTCGGCGTTCGTCCTCGTCCACGGTCGCCAGCGTGCTCTCCAACAGCTTCTTCGAGGCGGAGTGCGTTGCGACCAACTGGTCGAGTTCCTGAAGCTGGTCCCTGGCTTGTTCGGCCTCCTGCAACAG